>JAFZQZ010000109.1 GCA_017620135.1 Bacillota bacterium | reverse complement strand
TAAACAGAAAAAGGGCTTCCGAAACTCTGCTGTAAAACACAGCGGAACCTCGAAAGCCCTTTATTTCAAGCCTTTTTCAGCACTTATGTGCCGGAGAAGGCTTTTTCTGTTTGTATCAAAGACAGCGTTTTTATAGATCCTTCATTTCGTAACAGAGAATGATTTGCCCGAGGTCGTCCGGACGTGGCCTTCTGACCATCATCCGCTCTCTGATACGCAGGCGAGGGAAGCCATTTCCTATATGATCGGAAATTACAGAAGAAACACGAAAGGCTGTATCTATCATCTGTGTCTAGCTGTCTGCTGCGAAGACGATCCTCATATCATCATGGGATGGTGCGGACTGGACGGCCGCAGGAATCCTGAGGAGCCTGAAATCTTCATCCTGCTGGATGAGCCATACCGCGGCAAAGGTTACGGAACGTTGTGCGTGAAGGAATTGCTGAGGATCGCAGTGGAAGATTATATGCTTTCCGGTGTGCATGGCGGTTGCGCTAAGGAAAATATCGCTTCCGCTCGGGCCATGGAGAAAGGTGGCATGGTGCAGTACGGCATGGAAGAAAACGGCGATCCTCTGTTCCGGTATCCGCCAAAGGGATGTTGATGTCGATAAATCGGGATTTGTGGAGGTAGTAATATGTTGCTTGCCGTTTTCCTTGTCATCACTGGTTTGTTTGTTGTACTGGGAATCATCTTTGCATTAGGTAAAGGTGCAAATCTGATTGCTGGATACAACACGGCCACTGATGAAGAAAAGTCAAAGACAGACGAAAAAAAGCTTCTAAAAGCAATGTCCGTTTTCATGTTTGTTCTTTCAGGATGCTTTTTTGTATCTGCGTTGAGTCAGGTGTTACACGCTAAGTCACTGATTTGGATTGGACAAGCATTGTTTGTGGTTTCCTTGATCGTAGGACTCACTTACCTGAACACGGGGAATAGATTCAAGAGATAAGGAGATCAGTACAAATTCCCGTTTGTGGAGATCATCGTTCTGCTGTAAGGAAAATGAAGTCTGCTTGCTTTCAGGATTCCATACCTTAATGAAAAAGGGGAAAATGATGACCAAGGAAGAGCTTCACACCTTCGTTTCCGACAGCGTTGGGAACGAAAACAACATTTGTCAGATCTATGCAATAAAAAACGGTCATACTGTATTAGATGACTGCTGGCACGGATTTAAGACTGAGGATGCAATGAATGTCAATTCTGTTACCAAAGGCGTGATGGCACTGCTGGCCGGAATCGCGTTGGACAGAGGATATATCAAAAGCGTGGATCAAAAAGTTCTGGAGTTCTTTCCTGATTATGTTGTTAAGCGTGGAGAGAAGACCATCTATGATGTCACAGTAAGACATCTGCTTACGATGACCGCACCGTATAAGTATAAGTCAGAACCGTGGACGAAAGTATGTACTTCACAGGACTGGACGCTTGCGGTACTTGATTTCCTGGGAGGACGAAAATGGATAACAGGTGAGTTTAAATACACTACGCTTGGAATTCAAATTCTGGCAGGCATCATAGAAATCCAAGAAAGTATGAGTGGTATTCTGATCCTCAGGATACGGTGACCGCAGGCTGGGGATTATGTATGTCTGCCTATGATATGGCTGTGATCGGTACATTGGTATCTAATTATGGTCTGTATGATGGGAAAAGAATATCTCCGTTGGTATAACCGGAACATTCAAGCCGAGAATTTTCGACAGGATCGACTTCATAGAGCAGAAAGTACTGCCGATAATATGAGAATAAACCTGAATCAGTATGAGCCTATACAAGGGTGTCTTTCAGAGCCCGTTCAAATTCCGGCAGCCACCAATAGCGGTATCCCGCGCGAAGAGGATGAACACCGTCCGGCAGCATATAGAGCTTACGGTCGCTTTCGCTGATGTTGTTAAACGCATCGTCGGACCACAGATCAATGAGCTTGAAATCCCATTTTTTCTGCAGCTCGTAGAGCCGACGCACAAGCGAAGCATAGTGTGCGCTTTCGTAACGCGTACCGGTGTAGAAATAAACAGGACAGTTCCAGGTCTGTTTTGCGTAGCAGATGATATACTCTATAGCGCCGGATGTGGTCGAGATATCAAATAGATCAAGAGACTTCCCATCGGAAATCTCCCCGATCGGTAATTCTTTTGTCGCGTCGTTCGTTGACAGCTGACAGATGAAAGCGTCGGCGCGAATGTCCGTGGGGATGTTTTTTAACATACGCGGCACATAGGAATCCTCTCCGGTATAGGCCAATGTTGTCCCGGAGACAGCCTCCTTCACAGGAACAACTCCGTCGACCTTCTCCAGGTATTCGATGAAGCCGTCTCCAAGGGCACTGTCCCCTGTGGTGACGGAAGAACCGAGGAAAATGATCTTTTTGCCGCGCAGCGGAGAACCGGGGTCCTCCGCCGCGAACCTGACTCCATATTTTCTGGAATTTCCTTTGAAACGCGCGCAGTATAAGAGAGAAAGCCAATATATCCAGGTTTTCCGTTTGCTTTTATGATCCATTTTTCCTCCCTATGATTGGCGGTCTTTCACAAATAATCGGCTTAATATTTTCTGGAAAGCTGTGCTTCGCATTCCTCGCGAGTAATATTTCCCGCGTTGCAGTCCGCCATAAGCTGGACGTCGGATTCTTTCAGATTGTAGAGCATAACCGTAAGCATGGAGATAAAGCAGCCGAGTGCGGGGATCAGTGTGTTCAGCGCCCACATCATCGTCAGAGCGCTGGCAGGCTGCTGGACATTCTGTGCCGCAAGGTCGGCAAAGTCGGTGGCATTGATGGCGATCCATCCGGACAGACCGAGAATAAACATTCCGACAGAACCGGAGACGGAAGCGGTCGCTTTGTCTACAAAGGTGCTGAGCGCATTGAAAATGCCGGCGCAGTCTTTGCCAGTCTTGTATTTGGTGTACTCGATGGTGTCGGGAATAACGAAGCTGTTTATCGTGCGCTTCATTACGCTGAAAAGATAGGTCACAGACATGATGGTGACACACACTGCCAAGGCGGATCCTGGAACGAAGAAGAGAATAACGTTACAAGTACCGTTGAGAAGCATACAAAGAATCATTGCCTTTCTCTTTCCTATTTTCTGAATGATCTTATTGAGATTACCCATGATCAGCAGCGCCGGGATCATTGCAATTATTGTCGGAAACGTCAGTACCATCGAGTTATTGAAGCGATAATAGGCAATAAAATTACCAATGGCGCTTCCGGTAGAGGTTATGGCAGTCGCGATCATGGAAAAAAGCAGGATGGCGATGTACTTATTCGTCTTGACGCAGTTGATCATGTCCTTGAAAGTATATTTTTCTTCTTTCAAATCATCTACGTTCTTTATTGAGGTGTTATGCTCTTTTCCCTTCATTGCAAGAGGAATCATCATCACGAACATGATGATCATGGAAACAACCGCAACACTCGTGACAGAGAACCCTACATATTCGCTGATCAGAAAAGGCCAGCCAATGCCAAGCACAACACCTCCGATGGTAGTCCAGACAACATTATTCTGCAGAAGAACACCGCGCTCGTCGAGGTTGTCAGTCAAGGTCATGATCATCGCTTGTCTCGGGGTAGAAACAATGGTGTATGTGAGATCATAAAGGAGATATCCTACAAAGAACCAGACCATCTTCACTGCTTCCGGCAGACCGGTCGGCATACAGAAGAAGATGATCGTTGCCAGCGGGAACAGCCAGAAGAAGCAACGGTACCAGGAGATATACTTACCGTCTCCGGCGAGCTTCTTGAACAGACGTGAATCCTGAAGATGAATTTTGTCCAACAGGAAGCCGAATACAACGTCGTCCACCGCGTCGATGCACTTAACGATCAGCAAAAGCACGGCGATCTTTGTCAGATCTACTCCCTGAAACATAAGATAAATACTGTAGAAGGTGGTCATAACCGTACCACCCATGTACTCCGCGAAAGAACCTAAATAATAGTTTCTTCGCTCCGCTGCCGACAAGCGCCAGCCTTCGTGTTTAACCTTGTTTTTTCCCATTGTTTTCCTTCCTCTTTTCTCCATATCATTTTTTGCTTTCCGGATTCCATTTCTAAGGCTTTCCGTCAGTGATCATACCTGTATTATAAAAAAACCATGTATCAATTTCTTCCTGACAATCAGTTTATTATCCTGATAATCATCCTGTTTGCAAATGAGCGGTACAAAAAAACAAGCCCTTTTCAACCAATGGGCTTGTTTTTTTTGCGATATACGGCGGGCGAAAGGCCTGTTACTTTTTTAAAGGCTACACCAAAATGGCTCTGTGTCTGAAACTGATAATAGTTAGCTATACGAAGGATTTCCTGATCCGTGTATTTCAGCATTTCGGCGGCGGCAAGGACGCGCTTTCGCTGTACATACTGCATCAGAGATTCATTTTCATAGGAAGAAAAAAGAGTCATCAGATAGTTTTTGTTCAGGCCAAGTTCCTTCGCAATGATCTCCGGGGAAAGAGGCTGGTTCAGGTTTGCGGCGATAAATGCCTTGCATTTTCGGATGTGATAGGAATGGTGAGAAGAATCCTTGTATTTCCTTACGAGGCGGAAAAACTGCGAGATCCCTTCCTGCAGGATCAGGATATAGTCCTGTTCCCCTTTTCCCTGAGACGCCCTGCTTAATAAAAGATCGCTCACAGCGTAGGCTTCCTTCTGGGGAACCCCGCCCCGAATCGCGGCACGGGTCAAAAGCGTGACCATGGATACGGCGCTGTATTCCAGATACTTTTCTGAATTTCTGGCGAAATTGCCGCCGGAGTAGCTTTGAAGCTCTCCGAAAAGTCTGTAAAACTCATCCTCCTTACCGTCTTCCACTGCCTTGAGGGCTCGGCTCTCCAGTTCGTAGGGCGTGTGGTAAACGCCGCCTTCCGCATCCTCGTTTAAGGATTGTCCGGACTGATAATCCACAGACGCGTCGCTGCCGGGATTTTCCTTTCCTTTATAAAAGGACGCTTCCTTCGCTGAAGTATCGGTTGATATGCCGGCGAGTGTACCGACATTCAAAAGAAGTGCCGTTAGCCTTAGCACATCGTTCAGCCTGGAAAACGAACCTGTCGGGATATCGAGGACAGGCCCGCTGGCGGCATGATGGATCCGGAGATATTCGCGGTGTCTCTCAGGGAACAGGGTCTCCCATTTGAGAGGCCCGACAATGCAGAAATAGTCTTTTTCTTTTATTCTTCCATAAAAAATGTCGCGAAAGTTTGGCTCCATCACGATTGCCTGCTCGGAGGCTTCGAGCCACTTTGTTAACGCAGGGTCGCACAGAAACACGTCGCCTGCGGAATCCTGTTCTTCCGGAAAAACAAGTGTCTCATCCTGAAACAGATGGATCGGATATCCGCTGAGATGCGCAAGCTGTGCCACCGGCGCAAAGAACGATTCATTTTTTCCCATCTTTTCTCTCCCTGTCGCAAGTAAACATATTGTTTGGACAAATATATGTTTTTCAAGACAAATCGATTGTATCAGACTGATATACTAAATGCAACTGTGAAGATTATTTGAATCCAAGATAAGGAGTTTACTATGAACAAAACAATTCAGCAGCTTATCCGTGAGATGACTTTGGAAGAAAAAGCCTCTCTCTGCTCCGGTAAGGACTTCTGGAATACCAAGGCCGTAGAGAGACTGGGTATCCCCGGCATCAAGGTCAGCGACGGCCCCAACGGCCTGCGTACCCCGAAGATCGACTCCAAGGACCTTGGCTTTGAGGCGAAAGAAGCGGTGAGCTTCCCGCCCGCCTGTCTCTCCGCCTGCTCCTTTGATGAGAAACTGCTCTATGCCATGGGCGAGCGTCTCGGTACACAGTGCCGCGCCGAGGGCGTGGATGTACTGCTAGGTCCCTCGGCCAATATGAAACGCTCTCCGCTCTGCGGCAGAAACTTTGAGTATTTCTCCGAAGATCCTTACCTCGGTTCAAGAATCGCCGCGGCCTATGTGAAAGGCCTGCAGTCCAGGGGTGTTGGCGCCTGTGTCAAACATTTTACCGCCAACAACCAGGAATACCGTCGCCAGACGGTTTCCGCCGAAGTCAGTGAGCGTGCGCTGCGGGAGATCTATCTGGCCGCGTTTGAGGGTATCGTGAAAGAGGCACAGCCGGATACCATGATGTGCGCCTATAACCGCATCAACGGCGAATATGTATCTGAACGGCATGAGATCCTGGCTGACATTCTGCGCGGCGAGTGGGGATATGAAGGTTTTGTGATGTCCGACTGGTCAGCCGTCAATGACCGCGTGAAGGCAGTCGCAGCGGGGCTTGACCTTGCCATGCCCGGTGAAGGTCCCTGGCAGGATCAGCAGATCGTAGAGGCCGTGAAAAACGGGACACTGGATGAGAGCGTTGTGAATACAGTGGTCGAACGCATCCTTCGCATAGTATTCAAATATCAACAAGGGAATGACGTTCCTTCTTATAATATGGACGCCGATCACGCCTTCGCTCAGAAGGTGGCGGAGGAATCCATGGTGCTTCTCAAAAATGATGATCACATGTTGCCTCTGCCAAAGCAAGGCAAAAAGATAGCCTTGATCGGAGCTTTTGCCGAATCACCCCGTTTCCAGGGAGGCGGCAGCGCCAGTGTGAACGCGCACAAGGTCAACATCGCGCTGGAAGCGGTGAAGGCTTATGCGGATGTCAGCTACAGCAAGGGCTATCTGCTGGAAGAGGACCGGATCGACACAGATCTATTGGAAGAAGCTGTCAAAGCGGCTTCTGAGGCGGATATCGCAGTGATCTTCGCCGGCCTTCCCGATAGCTTTGAGTCCGAAGGATATGACCGAGCGGATATGCGTATGCCGGACAACCAGAACATCCTGATCGCGCAGATCGCGGCTGTACAGGAAAACACCGTGGTCGTGCTGCATAACGGCTCTCCTGTGGAAATGCCATGGGCGGACGATGTGAAAGCGATCCTGGAATCTTACCTCGGCGGCGAGGCCGTCGGGCAGGCGCAGGCGCGCATCCTCTTCGGGGACGTGAACCCCAGCGGAAAACTGGCGGAATCCCACCCCATCAAGCTCTCCGACAATCCGTCTTATCTCCACTTCCCCGGTGATGGGGAGAGTGTGGAATACGCTGAAGGCGTGTTCATCGGCTATCGCTACTATGACAGCAAGGATATGGCTGTGCGCTTTCCCTTCGGTCACGGCCTGAGCTACACAAGCTTCGCATACAGTAATCTGCGGTTTTCCGCTGATTCCATCCGCGATACCGATACGGTCACGGTCACATGCAAAGTCAAAAATACCGGCTCTGTGGCAGGAAAAGAGGCCGTGCAGCTCTATGTCTCCGATCTGACCCGGGTCACCGACCGTCCTGTGAAGGAACTCAAGGGCTTTTGCAAGGTGTCTCTTGCGCCTGGCGAGGAGACCGTGGTATCCTTTGAACTGAACAAGCGCAGCTTTGCCTGGTTCTCTCCCAAGGTCCATGACTGGTACGCGGCCACTGGCGAATATCGCGTCCTGATCGGTTCTTCATCCCGTGATATTCGGCTGGAAAAAACACTGCACCTGGAATCCAGCACTGTCCTTCCGATGAAGGTCACGCGGAACACCACCATCAATGAGCTGATGCTTCATCCGGCAACCAAGCCGATCATTATGGGATTGCTGGATCAGATCGTGGCTTACATGAACGGTATGCAGAAGCAGGACGGTGGCGAAGGTATGGAAGTCCCTGCCGAGCAGCTGATCCGTATGCTGGAAAGCTCGCCGCTGCGCTTCTTCAACACCCTGATGGGCATGAGTATGGATCAGATCGACGGCATGATTGCACAGATGCAGATGGCCGTGGACACCGGGAGCAAAAAATGAGAGTATACAACTTACAGATCAACCATCTGACGGATCCTATCGGTATTGATGGGAGCAAAGTCCGCCTGACATGGAACGTTGAGGGCGGTGTGAAACAGACCGCGTTCCGGGTCACAGTCGTTGATCAGAACGGTACGATCCTGGAAGACAGCGGTAAAATCTGCGGCGATCAGATGTTTTATACGCTTTCTGCGCCTATTGCATTCAGAGCGACTGTCCACGCTTCCGTGATGGTTTGGGATGAAAACGATGAGCCAAGCGAAGAGTGCCGCGCGAAAATTGTGACCGGGATCGAAAAAACGGCTTGGAAAGCATGCTGGATCAACCCGGAGCCTGACACGGATCCGAAAGCGCAAAAGCGGGGCAGTTATCTTCGAAAGTTCTTCCAAATAGAAAAAAGCCTTGCGGGAAAGGCGGCGTTTCTCTATTTTACCGCTCACGGTATCTGCACCGTTTATCTCAACGGGCAGGAAATCACGGATCATCAACTGATGCCGGGAACGAATCAGTATAGCAAACGCCTGATGGTGGAGACCGTCAACGTTTCTTCTTTTCTTCAGGAGGGGAAAAACGAGATCATCGTCACACTGGGCGACGGGTGGTATCGCGGTTCAATGGCCGACGCCCACGCGAAAAACGTGTATGGAACAGACGTGGCATTTCTTGCCCAGCTTGAAATCGATCAAATGCCGGTCCTGGTCACGGACGCCTCGTGGGAGGCCAGTCAGAACGGTCCGCTCGGCCTGAATGACCTGATGGACGGCGAGGAATATGACGCCACAAAGGAACCACTCTCAGGCTTTCACTCGGTCAAAGTGGAAAACTATGGCTTTGATAACCTGATTTGCACGGATACGGTGCCCGTCGTCCCGAAGGAGACCTTTCCGGCAACGATCATTACCACTCCCGCGGGAGAAACGCTTCTCGATTTCGGGCAGAATCTGGTGGGCTATGTCCGGATGAGATTCAAAGGCGAACAAGGGCGAAGGCTGGTCCTCACACACGGCGAGACACTGGATAAAGACGGAAACTTTACCATTCAGAATTTCCAGAGCCCAAAGGTTCCCACTAAACAACAGGTCACCTATATCTGCAGGGACGGCCTGAATGATTATCACCCTACGAAAACCTATATGGGCTTCCGCTATGTGAAGGTGGAGGCAGATTTTGAGATCAAGCCGGAATATTTCACCGCGGTCGCCATCTACTCAGATATGAGGGAAACAGCCGCGTTCACCTGCGGCGTGGAAATGGTCAATCAGCTTTTCAGAAACGCGATGTGGAGTATGAAAGGGAATTTTGTGGACGTGCCCACGGATTGTCCTACGCGGGAAAAATCCGGCTACTCCGGTGACGCCCAGGCTTTCGTCTCTACAGCTACATACCTCATGGACTGCTATCCCGTCTATGCTAAGTGGATCGCCGAACAGGCGGCCACTCAGTTTGAGGACGGATGTGTTGCCCAGATCGCGCCAAGTCCCAGTCGGACAAAAACAATGTCGGACGGCGGTATCGGCTGGAGCGATTCGATAGAGATCGTTCCGTACCACTTGCTTCGAAGATACGGAGACGAGACGATCGTCGCGGATCATTATGAAAAAATAAAAAAGTGGATGATCTACGAGATCAAACGGGCGAAAAAGACACGATTACATAACAGCGTTTTGCTGCCTGGGCGTCTCAGACAGCATATGATCGACACGGGATGGATGTGGGGCGAGTGGCTCGAACCCGGAACATCTGTCATTCCATATATGATCAAGCTTCTTCTTTCAGGCGATCCCGAGGTGGGGACGGCTTATCTGTACTATGGATGTTTCATCGCCTCTCAGATGGCCGAGCGTCTTGGAAAAGCAAAAGACGCCGCTTTTTTCCTCGAACATGCCGATAAGGCCAAAGAAGCCTATCGTTCCATGTTCGTCAAAAACGGAAAAATACGGGAAAAGATGCGTCAATGCCGTTATGTCCGACCGGTTTTTATGGGACTTCTGAGCGAGGAAGAGAAGACAAGCGCGGTCTCGGAGCTGGCACGCCTGGTCGAAGAAAATGGCGGACATTTGAATACCGGCTTTTTGAGCACGAACGAATTGTGCCGAGTATTAAGCGATTTTGGTCAGGAGAAAACCGCATACGATCTGCTGCTGCAGGAAGACTGCCCCGGATGGCTGTATGCTGTAAAAAAAGGATGCACGACCATACCGGAAAGCTGGGAGTGCTTTGACAAAAACGGCGATCCTTACGGCTCCTTTAACCATTATTCCTACGGAGCGATCGTAGGCTGGCTCATTGACAGCGTCTGCGGGATTCGCTGCGAGGACGGAAAGATCCGTGTTGCGCCGAAGCCGGATAAGCGGCTTGGCTATGCAGAAGCCACCTACGATTCGCCTCTGGGCAGAATCCGGTCGACCTGGAAATACGAAGACGGACATTTCCACTATACGGTTGAAATTCCGGCCAATCAGACCGCAATGATTTGTATTCCGCTGAGTAAGCCACTTGAGGTGTCCGCCGGAATCTATGAGTTTGTCTCTTGAAGAAATGTTGGGAGGAAAAGCAGATGAGTCAAAAGAAAAGTCACATTCTTCCTTTCCTGTGGGTCCACGGAGAGGATGAAGCAACCTATCGGAAGATGATCGGTGCCATTTACGGCGCCAATATCCGCGCGTTCTGCGTGGAGGCCCGACCTCACAAAAATTTTTGCAGGGACCAGTGGTGGCAGGACATGGATGTTATTCTGGACGAGGCGGAAAAACGAGGGATGCAGGTCTGGATCCTGGACGACAAACATTTTCCCACCGGCTACGCCAATGGCGCGGTGGAGCAGGCTCCCCTGGCGCTGCGCCGTCAGGGCTTGCTCCACAAGAGCTTCCCGGTGAAAAACGGGAAGATCCGGTTGAACGTCGAAAAGTTAGCGCATCCGCCGAAGGTGAAAACGCCGATCTATGTGGTAACGGATCTGTATGGAAAGAATCTCGGAAAAGCCAATCATTTCTCGGATGACCGTCTACTGAGCGTGACCGCGATCCGACGAGATGGGCCGGAGGGGCCGATCGATCTTGCCTCTTGTATTCAAAATGGAGTGTTAAGCTGGAACGCCCCGAGCGGGGAATGGGAAATCCAGCTGTGCTACCTTTCTCGCAATATTGGCACGCACAGGGGCTACATCAATATGATGGACGCCGAGAGCTGCCGAATCCAGATCGACGCCGTCTATGAACCTCACTATCAGCATTATAAAGACAAATTCGGTACTGTGATCGCGGGCTTTTTCTCCGACGAGCCGGAATTGGGCAACAATTCCCTATTCAAAATGTATAACCCTCTCGGTACGGAACAAGATCTGCCGTGGAGCCGTGAACTGGAGAGAGCATTACGAGAAAAGCTGGGCGAGGAATATGCCGCTTTGCTGCCGCTCCTGTGGAGCAATGACCGCGATCCGTTCCTCACGGCAAAAGTCCGGTATGCGTTTATGGACAGTGTTTCCCACCTGGTGGAGGAGGACTTCTCCCACCAGATCGGCGCATGGTGCCGGGAGCACGGCGTGGAGTACATCGGTCATGTGGTGGAGGACAACAACCAGCATGCCCGCACGGGAACCAGCCTCGGTCATTACTTCCGCGGACTCAAGTGGCAGAGCATGGCTGGGATCGATGATATAGGCGGACAGGTGGAACCAGGCTGTGAAGACCGTGAGGAGAAAGGACTCCTTGGTATCAGGAGTGACGGAGAGTTTTATCATTATGCGCTTGCCAAGATGGGTAGTTCTCTCGGCGCGCTGAATCCCAACATGCAGGGAAGGACCATGTGTGAGATCTTCGGTAACTACGGCTGGAAAGAAGGCGTTAAGCTGGAGAAATATCTGCTGGATCATTTCATGGTTCGAGGAGTCAATTACTTTGTTCCGCACGCCTTTACATGCAGCAAGTACCCGGAATGGGATTGTCCTCCGCATTTCTATGCACAGGGCAACAATCCGCAATACCGACACTTTGGAGAACTGATGCGATACGCGGATCGTGTCACCACTATGATTTCAGACGGCCAGGCAGAGGCTCCCGTCGCTATCCTCTATCATGGGGAAGCGGAGTGGTGCGGCAAGGCCATGCTGATGCAAAAGCCGGCCCGCATTCTTGAGGACCACCAGATCGACTTCCACTTCGTGCCTGCCGATGTATTCGCGGAGCGGGATTTCTACAAAACGGAGATACATGACTCTTTGACCGTGAACGGTCATCGGCATGAACTGCTGGTGATCCCGTATTCGCAGTTTATTACGAAAGAAACCGCGCAGGCAGTTATCGAGCTGCTCGCCTGCGGCGTCGAGGTGATCTTCCTTGATAAGATGCCGGACGGTCTTTGCAGCGGAGAGCCGCTGCCTGACGGCGTGAAAGCGGCAAAGGTCGTTCCCCTGAGCGAACTGCTTCCCGAAGTGGAGCGTTTCCGCACCGTGCAGCTTGATCCAGGCAGCGACCGTGTCCGTGCCATGCACTATGTCGGGAAGCAGGAGTTTTTCTATCTGGTCAACGAAGGCCGAAATGCCTACGTCGGAACGCTGCGGCTCCCGACGAAAGGGGAGTATTATCTTTACGATGCGTGGCATAACCGGTGTGAAGCATGGGACAAAGAGACGGTGACCCTTGCTCCTTCCGAGAGTATATTCCTCGTAAGAGGCGCTCTTCCTGAAAAGCACTATATGCCGCCGGTCTTAAACCAGCATATTTGTCTGACCCATTTTACCCAAAGCGTCTGCCGGGCGATCGACTATCCGCGGTTTTCCGCACATAAAGAAATCTCTTGCCTTGAGAGTTATTCCCTGACGGACAGGAAATTCTCCGGAATCATTCGTTATGAGACACAGTTTTCCGGTAGAGCGCAGACGTTAGAGATCACCGAAGCTTATGAGGGCGTTGAGGTGTTCGTGAATGGGACAAGTGCCGGGATCCAGGTCGTGGCTCCGTTCAGGTATGATCTTCGCGATTTGACTGTGGATGGAGAAAACAGGCTGGTGATCGAAGTTGCCACTACGCTGGAGCGGGAACGCGGGGCGAAAAAAGATTCCGCACCGACAGGAATAACCGGTGCTGTGATTTTATATACCTGATTTGTAATACAGTGGGGAGATGAGAACATGAAGAAAAGTGATGTCGAATTAAAAGAAGTGATCAGGGATCTGCTTCTTACGAAAAATGATTATAAGCTCGTGGACAAATATGTCCTGCGCGACGGGAAAACGCATCCCTTTGCGATTCTTGTTCCCGGAGGCGGGTATAATCTGGTCTGCAGCTGTATGGAAGGGGTTCCCATAGCGAAGAGGCTTAATTCCCTGGGATATTCCGCTTTCATCCTGTACTATCATGTGAAGAAAGCAGCCAGATTTCCCGCTCCACAGGACGATCTGGCCCGCGCGGTGAAGGAGATTTTTGCCCGTGCAGAAGAATATGACCTGGATACGAAAAACTATTCCATATGGGGCGCTTCGGCCGGAGGGCATTTGGTTGGTTCCTTTGGAACTGACAGCATGGGATATCCGAAATACGACCTCCCCAAGCCTGGAGCACTGGTTCTTTCCTATCCCGTGATCTCCATGGAAAAAGAGTTGACACATATGGATTCCCATGACGCTCTTCTTGGCAAAACCGCGACCGAGCCACAGGAGATCGCCGCAAGTGTCGATCTCCAGGTAACACCAAATTATCCACCGACCTATATCTGGTGCGGCGACGCAGATAAAACCGTTTCGCCGGAAAACACGAAACGCATGGCCTCCGCACTGGATAAAGCCGGAGTTTCGTATCAGTGCGAAGTGTTCCCCGGTGTAGATCACGGCATCGGGACAGGGCTCGGAACAGCCGCGGACGGGTGGATCCATCATGCGGTGGACTTCTGGCAGAATCAGAGATCCATAGATCAATAAAAAAGTGCCGGTTTCACGAAGGAACCGGCACTTTCTTAAACAGATCAGCTTTCTTCCCGGATACAGATGTGATATACTCTTATAACGGTGGATCGATGTTTGAAGTAAGCCGTTTTTAGAAGGAGACACGTCAGGATGATTTTTACCAGATCGACAGAAATGAAGATCACGCTTGCCCCGGAGCAGGAGGACATGCTGTCCACTAAGGACACGATCAAAGAGATTATCCGGGAGAATCCGGATACGGTCCTGGCATTTGATATTTATCAGGCGGACGAGCTGATCGGCTTTGTCCTGGTGCACCGCTTCGAGGATCGGAAGTATTTTCTGTGGGAATTCGCGATCGATATCCGCCATCAGAACCAGCACAAGGGGACGCAGGCGCTGATAGAGTTTATCGAATTCATGAAGAACAACTATGATGCCGTCGAGTTTACGACCACTTACATCTACGGCAACGACCACGCGAAACATGTGTACGAAAAGGTCGGCTTTATCGAAACGGATGTAGTGGATGAGCCGGACTGCCATGAGGTGAATATGGTCTACTATGTATATCCCGAACCGGAGATCGTCGCGCTGCCGAAGGAACAGTGGAAGGACACCATCGTCCCGCTGGTGACAAGAAGCGATGATTACTATGATTTCACGATCGACCCGCTTAGTTACGACGGTTGTACGATCCGCATCGAGCGGAAAAAGGCGGAGAAAGAGATCGTCCACACGCCGGAGGAATATGACTTTCCTGATCGTTTGTACCAGGACTACCGGGACAAGGCGGAGGCTTACGGTGTCGTCTCAGAAAACGGTGAGCTTCTGGCCTGCATTGAAGTGTGTGTGGAAGAGTGGTCCAACCGGCTGATCGTTTCGGAGCTGTGGGTGTCGGAAGGGCTCCGGGGCAGGCATGTGGGCAAACGCCTGATGGACAAGGCAAAAGAGATCGGGGCCGCGCAGGGCCGCCGCGCGATCATGCTGGAAACGCAGTCCTGCAACACGAAAGCCATCGGATTCTACCTGCACGAGGGGTTTGAGATCATCGGCTTCGATACGTGCTGCTACAGCAACAACGATATCGCCAGGCGCGAAGTGCGCATCAACCTGGGGTATTTCTTCAGATAAGGGAGGTGGAAGCGTGAGCGTTTATGAGAGACTTGCCGCCTGCGGCAACGAACAGTACAGGGATTTTCAAAGCAAGCTCATCCCGAACATCCCGAAGGAAACTATCCTGGGCGTCAAAACGCCGGATATGCGGAAGATCGCGAAGGAGATCAAAGGGACGAAGGAGGCGGAGGAGTTCCTGGCACAGCTTCCGCACCGATACTACGAGGAGAATCTGGTCCATTTCTTCCTGATCGCGATGATCAAAGACTTCGACGAGTGCGTAGAAGCGGTGGAGACCTTCCTGCCGTATGTGGACTGCTGGCCGGTATGCGACCAGTCGAGTCCGAAGGTTTTCACGAAGAACCATGAAAAGCTCCTCCCGCTGATCAAAAAGTGGATCAGTTCGGAACATGTGTATACCGCCCGGTTCGGGATCCGGATGCTGATGAACGAATTCCTCGGAGAGGATTTCAAGCCGGAATACCTCGCGTGGGTCGCGGCGGTGAAGGGCGAAGATTACTATATTAAGATGATGGTGGCGTGGTATTTCGCGACCGCACTGGCAAAACAATACGACGCGAGCGTCGTCTACATTGAAGAGCGCAAGCTTGAACCCTGGACGCACAAAAAAGCGATTCAGAAGGCCGTGGAGAGCTTCCGCGTTTCCGATGAGCACAAAGAATACCTCAAGACTTTTCGGTAAAAGAATATGAGAAAATACGCGTATTTAAAAGAACCTTTAAAGCGTGATCAGAGTGACGACATTTACAAGATCATGCTGTATGAATCGTCGGAAGGATTCTATCTTTTCGAGTATTCCAGCCCGGACGCGGTACTCTCCGCGGGCGATCGTCTGTATGATTCATTGGAGGATCTGCAGGAAGAGTGGGACGAACGGATCGATGAAAAAGGCTGGATGGATCTGGAAGATCCACTGCCGGATTGCCAGCATGACGCGTTCATCCCGCTTCGGGTGAAAGGCCGCGTGACCGGCAGGCCGGAGTGGGGAAAGTACGAGATCTTCAGAGACGGGCGCTGGGTGGATTATCCGGAGCTCAGACTAGTCCAGCCTTCTGCCGAATATGGTCCGCAGATCCGGGCATATCGGAAGGAGTTCCTTGACAGCGGCGATTCCATGGACGGAACAGGCTCGCTGCGAAAGTATGATGATCCGAAGGACTGGATCGAGAATGTGAAACGCTATCAGGATCCGCGTACCGTTCCGGAGGGGCGGGTACAGTCCACACAGTATATGCTGGTGAGGGAAGAGGATCAGAAGGTCGTCGGGATGATCGATATCCGGCATTATTTCAATGATTACCTGGAAAAGTACGGCGGACATATCGGCTATTCTGTGGCACCGAGCGAGCGGCGCAAAGGGTATGCGGCGCGGATGCTGCAGATGGTGCTTCCGAAGTGCAAAGAACTGGGGATCGAGAAGGTGCTGATCACCTGCATCAGCGGCAACGAAGGCAGTAAGCGGACGATCCTGAAGAACGGCGGAGTATACGAGTCCACGGTGTACGAAGCGGAAGAAGGGGTGGATCTGGAACGGTACTGGATCGACCTTTCCAAGTAACGACTCTACGAAGCGTAGGGACGGTCCTCCTTTTGGCATGATATGATAGTGCCAAAAGGAGGACTTATTTATGTTTCACAAAATCGATATGAAAGACTGGCCCAGACGTGAGGTCTACTATTACTTTTCTCAAATGGCGCCGACAGGATACTCTCTGACCGTGGAGGTGGACGTCACTCATCTGCTCATTGTCACGAAAGAGCGCGGGTTCAGGTTTTTCCCGGCGTATCTCTGGCTTGTCACGAAAAACCTGAACCGGCAGACCGAGTTCAAATGTGCGGTAAAGGACGGAGCGATCGGCTACTATGATAATCTGACGCCGCTGTACGCGACATGGCACGAGGAGACGCACACGTTTTCCCTGATGTGGACGGAATACACCGATTCGTTCTCGGATTTCCACCAGGCCTACATCTGCAACCAGGAGACTTACGGAGGGAATCCCGGCATCCTGGCCCGGCCGGAGCTGCCGCCGGAGAACGCCTATACCGTCTCGACGGTTCCGTGGGTGGATTTCAAACACTTCGCGGTCCACAGCTACGAAAACAAAAGCTACTATTTCCCAAGCGTTGAGGCCGGCAGATACCACAGTGAAAACGGCCGCATCCTGATGCCGCTGTCGCTGACCTGCCATCACGCGACGACCGATGGGTATCATGTGGCGGAGTTTCTGAAAAGCCTGCAGTATGATATGGATCATTTTGAGGAGTAGCAATATACCGGTTGACCGTTATATTCTTCAAATGGACTGGTTTTTCTTAAATCTACACTTCACATTCCCTTTTTCCTCTATCTAGAAGTCACTGGAGGGAATCTGTGCCCTAAAAGGGAATGACAGCCGCAGTTTCTGCAATTCTCAGTCCATCTCATGAAAGCCTGAATATATCTAGCCATAATTATAGGTTGTATTCTATCTATTATGTGGTATAATTAGATATCGATTCTGCTTGGAAAGGAACAGGAAAATGATTATTGATACCAATACGATTGTTACTGCGACAGAAGCAAATCAGAACTTTTCCAAAGTAGCAAAACTGGCTGAGAAAAAAGGACATGTTGTAGTTTTCAAGAATAATCGTCCGAAATTGCTTGTGATCGATCTGGATACAGAACCGCAGATCGAAATGAGTGAAGATGAGAAATTTGATTTTGTTACAGCGCGTATTTTACGGGAGCATAAAGCAGCATTTGAGGAGCTTGCGAAATAGAGGCTAAAATGGAACTGAAACGACTGACAGAACACATCTGGTATATGCCGTTCGAAGGGGAAAGGGATCGCCCAAATCTTGGATATGTGAAGGGCGATGGCTGGAGTCTCGCGGTAGACGCGGGCCATTCCGCGGCGCACACCGGGGAATTCTATGCACTGCTGGAAAAAGAAAACCTGCCGCTGCCCACGCTGACGGTCCTCACGCACTGGCACTGGGACCACACGTTCGGGATGCATGCCGTGAATGGCTTGTGTCTGGCGAACGGCAGAACGAACGGATACCTGGCGGAGTGGAAACGAAAAATCGAAACCGAAGGTCCTGAGGATTTCTTTGCGCTCGACGAGAGCATCCGAAAAGAGTATGCGGGAAACAAGAATGTCATCGTGGATCTGGCGGATATCATTTATTCCGGGGAAGTGACTCTGGATCTTGGCGGGTGCAGCGTACAAATCATGCAGACGAAGTCACCGCATACCGATGATGCGACCCTTGTGTATGTCGCCCAGGATAAGACGCTTTTCCTCGGAGATGCGACCTGTGATGAATTTGAGACAGGGATCAAGCAAAAAGATCTCTGCCAGGCGCTGGCGGATAAGATCAGGTCGATCGATCCGGAGATCTGTGTAGAAGGTCACTGGATCCCGATTCGTACAGAAGAAACACTTTCAGATCTGCTTAACTAAAAAGGTGGTTTTGGAAACATGAAGAAATACAAACATAAACTGAACATGCTGGAACCGGGCAGGATCATGCTGATATGTATCGGAGTGCTTGCTGTGATCGGCCTGGTGCTGCAGCTTCTGGGCCTAAAGATCATTGCCTGGTGCGTTCTGGGCGTGGCCGGCGCACTGATCATCGTGCTGCTGATTCTGCTGGCGATCGAGGAGCACCAGGACAAAGTTATGAACGAGAGCTATTTGAAAGAAGAAGAGAAATCATGGACAAAAAAACAATGATGGAAAACCTGGTGCGGAAGGCGCACGAGAAGGGTCTTTTCACCGGTACGTGGCTGTTCGCGGAGAACGGTGAGATCGTATCGAAAGGCGCCGTCGGCTGGCGCGATCCGGCAAACACCCTGCCCATGCGCGAGGACAGTCTTTTTGACCTCGCTTCGGTGAGTAAAAACTTCTGCGCGTCCGCGATCATGCTTCTTCGCAGGAGAGGACTCCTGAGCCTGGAGGACGAGGTGACCAGGTTCTTTCCTGAGATCCCATACAAAGGCGTGACGATCCGGCATCTGCTCAGCCACACCGGCGGACTTCCCGACTACATGGACTGGGTCGAGAAAACCGCGGAGAACGAGCACACTATTCCAAGCAACGCTATCATCATCCGGTTCCTGTGCGAGTGCGGCGAGCCGGCCGGCTTCGCGCCGGGCGAGAAGTACGAGTATTCCAACACCGGCTACTGCCTGCTGGCGCAGATCGTGGAAAAGGTCTCAGGCGTTCCCTTCGAAGAGTTTGTGCGGAAGAACATTTTTGAACCGGCCGGGATGATGTCTACGCGTCTCATCCACCGCCGGAAGGATCAACTCGACGTGGAAAACCTGGCTTACGGGATGATCCTGGACAACGGAAAATTCATTCTCCCGGATGATTCGAAGAGTGACAGCCACTGTGTCGTTCCGCTGGACGGAATGAACGGCGACGGGATCATTCACACGAACGTTCTTGATCTGTTTCAGTGGGACAGAGCACTGCGTGAGGGAAAAGTGGTCACGCTCGAGGAGCAGAAGCTCATGTATACGAGAGCACTTCTGAATAACGGCGAGATCGCTCGCGACGAAGACGATCCGGACGGCTATGGTTTCGGCTGGTGTATCTCAGATGATCCCGAGCTGGGACTCATTGTCTCCCACAGCGGCGGCTGGCCCGGGTACTCTACATGGTTCGAGCGTCTGATCGATGCGGATAAGGTGCTGGTCATCCTTAAGTGCCGTGAAAGTCTGGACGGAAGAGGTACCCACGCCTTTTTCGAGGGGATGAAGGCGATCGTTAAAGGGAAAGAACCCGAGCCCATCCGTCTTCTGGAAGATATCGCGCTCAAAGATCCGGACAAAACCGGATGGGAGGATCTGTGCGGAACATACGAATGGGACAAATACCGGATCGAGGTCTTTATGAAAGACGGAGATCTGTATAACAGGTTTATCCTTGGATCGTGGGACTCCGGCGAAGACAGGTTCTATCCGCTGGGAGAGAAAAAGTTCGGGATCAAAGGAGACGACGAAGATATCACGTTCGGCGACGGCTGCCTGACATTCTACGGCCTGACCGGGAAAAAGGTGTAACGCGGCTGCTTTACCGGGAAGTGTATTAAGGGAGGAAAGAAGATGCTGCTGAGTATCATTTCATTTGTCATCAATATCGCGATGATCGTGATCTTGAATATCGAACTGTACACCGACACTGCCTACATGGCAGACGGCACGGTCCACCACTGGGAGCTCAGTCCCATTGATAAGTTGTCCAAAGCTGATATGGGGTGGATGTTCAATCTGCAGATCTTCCTGGTAGCGATCAGCGTTCTTTCCAGTATTCTCGTCCTGTTCGGCGTCAAACACAGGATCGTGAAGATCGTTCAGCTCGTCAGTTTGATCGCTTCGGTAGTCATGTTTATCATTATCATGATCACGAGCAAGAATATACACCTGAAATATTAAGCACAGGAGAGGATGGTATGCGGGATCCTGTTTATATCGTTGCCGGCGACGAGATGAAAAAGCTGATGGTCGGGACGGATCCGGAAGAACGTATCATTCCGTTTCGCGAGGATCTATCAAAAGGCAGGTATGACGGTTTTCAGATCGACGCGGAATTCATCGCGAAGAGGGCTGCTTTTTGGGGCGTTTCGCAGGATGAGTACAAGGAGAAAATGCTTCCGATCATCCGGCTGGATATGTCTGAAGCCTATATCCTTCGTTTCGGGACGGATGCATGCTGTAAGGCAAATCTGGAGTTTGTGATCGGCTGGCTGAAAAAGAATGGTTATACAAAACCGATCCGGGTCCAGCTGGTCGATGAGTATGATCTGAGAGTCCTGGAAGAATATGAACTCCCGACGGGATATGAGGAGACAGAATATGCTGGAGAAAATGGGCGAGTTCTTTGACGCCCGGTTGGACGGTTATGAGGCGCATCAGCTGGATACGATCGATTCGGCAAGGGAGTTCTATCCATTTACAGCCGGGTGCCTCCCGCAGAAACCAGGTTCCTGTATCCTGGACCTCGGATGCGGGACAGGCCTGGAACTGGGATATTACTTTGAGAAAGTCCCGACCGCAAAAGTTACGGGTATCGACCTGGCAGCAGGCATGCTGAACGCCCTTCGCGAGAAGTTCCCAGACAAGTCGCTGACTCTGGTGGAAGGCTCTTATTTCGACATTCCATTGGGTGAGAACGTGTATGACGCCGTGGTGTCGGTGGAATCACTGCATCATTTTACCAAAGAAGAAAAAGTACCTTTGTATGAAAAGGTCCGTGCGGCACTGAAATCGGAAGGGTATTTTATTCTGACTGACTACTTTGCCCTGTCGGAAGAGGAAGAACGGCTTCGCCGCACGGAACTCGTCCGGCTGAGGAAGGAGCAGAACCTTCGGGATGACGAGTTCTATCACTATGATACGCCGCTGACCGTGGAACACGAGACAGAGGCGCTGCTTTGCGCCGGCTTTTCCAAGGTGACGGTTTTGAACCAGTGGGGCCCGACATACACATTGAAGGCTACCAGGTAAGGCTCTGAAAGATCCTTGTTTCAAGGAGGCAGGATAACGCTAATTGTGCGTTGACTTTTGTTGTTTTATCTGGTATAACCAATAAGGTTATATTATCAGAAAGGAGGTTATCAACAATGTATACTGTACGATTCGAATCAACAAATGAATATTGTGTGATGACCTCGGTTTGTGTTCTTTGATCCCGGCTGGGCAGGAATATGGTTATTGAACCGTGGCGTCTGTGCGTCACGGTGTTTTTATTTACCGTAGGCTTTGCAGGTCCAAGATCCACTTACCGGGTCGCCACACATATCTGTGAAAGAATATCAAATGGAGGAAATAGAATGAAATTTTCTGAAATGCCTTACAAGAGACCGGATACGGATGAGATCATCCGCGAGATCAAGGATCTGACCGAACGGTTCAAAAACGCGAAGAGCTACGAAGAAGCCCATGCGGTCTTTCTGGAGAATGAAGAAAAAAGCAAAGTCGTCGACACGACGATCTCTCTGGCTTACATCCGCCAGTCGATCGACACGCGCGACGAGTTCTACAACGAAGAGAAGGATTTCTGGGATGAATTCTGCCCGGAGATCGAGGAATACGTGCAGGAGTGGAACGAAGCGATGCTCGAGTCTCCCTTCCGCAAAGACTTCGAGGCGGAGTACGGCGGCCTTCTGTTCGTGAAGACGGAAATGGAAAAGAAGACCTTCTCGCCCGAGATTGTCGAGGACCTGCAGCAGGAGAACGAGCTGGTCAGCGAGTACGACGACCTGATCGCCTCCGCGCAGATCCCCTTTGAAGGCGGCGTCTACACGCTGTCCCAGCTGGAACCTTTCGAGGATGACCTGGATGACGATCGCCGCCTGGCGGCATGGAAAGCCGAAGGAAAATGGTACAAGGAAAATCAGCCGGAGCTGGACAGGATCTTTGACGAACTGGTGCAGCTGCGTGACACGATGGGAAAGAAACTCGGCTACGGCGGCTTTACGCAGCTGGGCTACTACCGGATGGACCGCAATTGTTATACGAAGGAAGATGTGGAAAAGTTCCGCGCTGCCGTGCAGAAATATCTGGTGCCCGTAGCGGACTCCATCATGCGTGAACGGGCAAAGCGGATCGGTAAGCCTTATCCTCTTTCGTATGCGGATGTGGCTCTGCAGTTCCGCAGCGGCAACCCTCGTCCTGTCGGTTCACCAGATGACATCCTGGCGCAGGGCAGAAAGTTCTACGATGAGCTCTCTCCGGAGACCAGCGAGTTCTTCCGTACGATGCTCGATGAAGAGCTGATGGACGTGCTTTCCACGGAAGGAAAGCAGGCCGGCGGCTACTGCAGCAGTCTGGAACAGTACGGGCGGCCGTTCATCTTCGCGAACTTCAACGGCACCCAGGGCGACGTGGAGGTCGTTACGCACGAGGCTGGACACGCTTTTGCCTACTGGATGAACCGCGACCGTATCCCCGAAGTGTATGTCGATCCCAGCGAGGAAGGCTGCGAGGTCCATTCCATGAGCATGGAATTCTTCGGCTGGCGCAACGCGGAAGGCTTCTTCGGCCCCGACGCGCGGAAATTCAAGTACAGCCACCTGGCCGGTGCGCTCACCTTTATCCCCTACGGGACCATGGTGGATCATTTCCAGCATATCATTTACGAACACCCGGAGCTGACGCCGAAGGAGCGCCACGCCGAGTGGAAGCGCCTCATGGGCATCTATCAGCCCTGGCTGCGGCTGGACGGCGAGATCCCCTTCTACGGGGACGGCGAGCGCTGGCAGAGCCAGATCCACATTTACGAAGTCCCGTTCTACTATATCGATTACTGCCTGGCGCAGACCGTCGCGCTGGAATTCTGGGCCATGACCCAGAAGGATCCCGCCCAGGCCTGGGAGCGCTACATGGCTTATACCAGACAGGGCGGCAGCCGTACTTTCACCGATCTTCTGAAGAACGCCGGCCTTGCGACGCCGTTCGATGAGGAGTGCCTGAAGGGTGTCTGCGAGACCGCCACAAAATGGCTGCAGGATTATGATCTGACGGGGGTCGAGTAAAACCATGAAACTGATCAAACCGACGATGCAGTATGACGAACAGATCCAGGATTTCCGGCGGGAATACCTGGAAAGCGGTGAGTCCATGGATGGCGGCGCGTCGCTTAGAAAGTTTGAAAATACAAAAGACTGGCTGGATCATCTCGATCCGCTCGAGTCAGAGTTTCTCTATGTCCGTGAAGAGGACGGAAAAGTCGTCGGGCTGATCCAGATCCGGCATAAACTGAATGAATTCCTGGCGAACTACGCCGGGCATATCGGCTACTGCGTGCGTCCGGGCGAGCGGAGGAAAGGCTACGCTACCCGGATGCTCGCGGATGCGCTTAAGGAATGTGAAGCGCTTGGGATCTGTGACGTGCTGGTCTGCTGCCTCGCCGATAATGAGGCGAGCCGCAAAACGATCACCAAAAACGGCGGCGTCTTCGACGCGAAAGTGTTTGAGCCGAAAAGCGAAAGCTGGATCGAACGGTACTGGATCCACTTGGCGAGATGACTCTCGTCATGCTGATAGAAAGGAAGGAAAACTGAATTGATCTATAAACTGACAGACACATCGAAGGCGGAAGCACTGTTTGCGGGATGGGAGGAGACGCTGATCTGGTCCTGCCTGCAGCAGGTGATGGGAGAGATCTACGTGACCAGCCTGGAGGAGCCACGCTGCGCGATGGCACGCGTGGGCGATTTCGCGTTTTTCACGGGCGAACCGGACAAGGAACTCGTCCTGGGGAAACCCAAGGGATTTCTCATCATGACGCCGCAGAACGAAGCATGGGCGGCACTGATCGAGGAATGTTTCCCCAAGGCGGAAAAAGTGATCCGCTACGCGATCAAAAAGAACGCGAAGTTCCAGAAGGACAAACTGGAGAAAATGGTCGCTTCGCTTCCGGACGGGTATGAGATCCGAAAGATCGATGGGGAGCTGTATGACCTCTGTCTGCCGGAGCCTGACTTCATGGACTTTGTGTCCGTCTTCGGTTCGAAAGAGAAGTTCCTTGAGCTCGGACGCGGCATGGTCGTTTTGAAGGACGGCAGGATCGTGGCCGGCGCTTCATCCTATACAAGATACAAAGAAGGTATCGAGGTCGAAGTCGATACGCTGGAAGAAGAGAGGGGAAAAGGCCTGGCCAGCGCGGTCAGCGCCGCACTCATCCTCGCGTGTCTGGAAGAGGGGCTGTATCCGAGCTGGGACGCGGCGAACATGATCTCCGTCCATCTTGCCGAGAAGCTCGGGTATGAGTTCAGCCACGAATACATTTGTTATTTCTATTCTGATTAAGACCCGCCCGACTGCTTTCTTCGAGTCTGCAGAAGGCCCCGCTCTTGTTTCTGCCGCGTCGGTTTGATATAATAGTTTAGAATCGCACACAGGAGGGATTGTACCATGACGCAAAAAACGAAAGCCATTCTGAAGCATACAGGTATTTTTTTGCTGTGCCTGATCATCGGGACGGGAGTCTATTTCCTGGCCCGGCATTTCTACGGGACCCTTGGGGGCGGTACTTCGCAGCAGTCGGACAAAGGGCTGCAGTTGCTGGGGTATTTCCTTTATCTTATTTGCTTTTTGATCGGTGTCGGTGCGTTCGTGCATCTTCGCATGATCTTCTCCAACGCGCGGGTCCACTGCAAGAACTGCGGCCAAAAGACTTATCTGAAGGATTACCAGATCCTGAAACGCAACATGGCCAGCGACAACATCCATGTACTGAGCGAGGTGATCCAGCTGAACATGTGCTGCAGTTCCTGCGGCGCAGAGTTCCATCTGAAAAAGAAATTCCATGTATCCAGCTACAATTCGAAGCACCATGTCTGGAAGATCGTCGATGTAGACAAGGCGGTCAGGGAATATTCTTTAGGAAAGCTGTGGTTCTGAGAGAGAACGGTTGGTCTGGTGAATACTCTGGAAGGGAAAGCGGATCATCGGCTTTCCCTTTTCTGATGATTTGAGAAACCGCCCGGCGCGGTATATAGAGGAAAAACATGGAACTTTGGGATGCGTATGACGCACAGTTTCACAAGGTCGAAGGGATCACGCTGGTCCGCGGCGAGGCCGTTCCCGAGGGGCTTTTCCACCTGGTGACCGATATCCTCGTGAAACATACGGACGGAAGCTACCTGCTGATGCAGCGGGACCGGCGAAAGAATTTCGGCGGCATGTGGGAAGCCACGGCCGGAGGATCGGCCCTGAAAGGGGAGTCTGCTCTGGAATGTGCGCTGCGGGAGCTTCAGGAGGAAACGGGGATCGTTTCGGATCATCTGGACGAAGTAGGCCGGGTGATCGGGCGTGATACGGTGTATGTGGAATACCTCTGCGTAACAGACTGTACCAAGGATTCGATCCGTCTGCAGGAGGGCGAGACGATCGCTTACCGGTGGGTAAGCCAAAGTGAGCTCCTTGCCATGACCAAAAACGAGCTCATCACCGAACGCATGCAGCAATTTATCGAAGAATTGAAGAAATAAAAGGGGAACGAAAGAATGTACTATACGAACGTGTTGGATCTGATCGGAAATACACCGCTCATCAGCCTGGAGGAGACGACCGGGCTGAACATCTATGCCAAAGCGGAATTCCTGAACCCGGGCGGCAGTATCAAAGACCGGATCGCGCTGGGCATGATCGAGGCGGCCGAGAAGGATGGCCGGCTGAGACCCGGGATGACGATCATCGAACCGACTTCCGGAAACACCGGTATCGGACTGGCGCTTTGCGGCGTGCGGAAAGGATATCACGTGATCATCGTGATGCCTGAAAACATGAGCGAAGAGCGCAAAAAGATCATCAAGGCGCTGGGTGCGGAGCTGGTCCTGACGGATCCAAAGCTGAGCATCGCCGGTTCGGTAGATAAAGCCCTGGAGATCGCGAGCAGTTCGCCAAATTATTTCGTACCCCAGCAATTCCAGAATCCGGCCAACCCGCAGATGCACTACCGGACGACAGCCGTGGAACTGACGGAGCAACTCGGAAAGAAGATCGACGTATATGTGTCCGGCGTCGGCAGCGGCGGAACGCTGCAAGGCGTGGCGCAGTATCTGCTGGAGCAGAATCCGGACTGCAAGATCGTCGCGGCGGAGCCGAAGAACGTTTCCGCGCTGCTGGGACAGGAGCCCGGCCTGCATCAGATCCAGGGCATCGGAGACGGTTTCATTCCGGATATTCTGGACACTTCCATAATTACGGATATCGTCGAGGTATCCGATGACGACGCGATCAACACGGCGCGTGAACTGGCCAGGGTACAGGGACTGCTGGTGGGGACCTCCTCCGGCGCCAATGTCTGGGCAGCAAAGAAAATGGCAGAGAAATATGGAAAAGATAAGGTCATCGCCACCGTTTTACCGGATCGCGCGGAACGGTATTTCAGCACGGCGCTGATCTGATACTGGATCAAATGAAAAGGAATAATGTTCTAAAAGATTTCTATCTCCTCTGGAGTACCCAGAGCCTGTCGCAGCTGGGCAGCGCGATGACCAGTTTCGCGCTGACGCTGTGGCTGTATGAAAAGACCGGCTCGGCACTCAGTACGGCGGCGCTCACGATCTGCACTTACGCACCGTATGTGCTGATGAGCATTTTCGCTGGCGCGATCACCGATAAATTCGATAAAAAGAAGACTATGCTGGTCTGCGACGCGCTGGCGGCAGTGAGTACGGTGCTCGTACTCGTATTATATAAGACGGATCTGCTCCGTGTGTGGCACCTGTACGCGATCAACGCGGTCTCCGGCCTGATGAATACGGTACAGTCACCGGCATCCGAAGTCGCCAACACGCTGATCGTTCCCAAAGAATACTACCAGAAAACGAGCGGGATGCAGTCGCTTTCGCGTTCGCTGATCTCTATCGGCAATCCGCTGCTGGCCGCGGCACTTTATGGTCTGGCAGGCCTGGACGCGGTGATCGTAGTCGACCTGGCTACGTTCAGTGTGGCTTTTATCACGCTTCTTTTCTTTATCCGCATCCCGAAGGTGGAGGCAGGAAAAGGTCAGGAAGAAGCGGTGCTGAAGCTCGCAAAGGAAGGCTTACAGTTCCTGAAGCAGAACCCGCTGATCCTGCACGTGATCATGTTCATGTCGGGCGTCAATTTGATTTCTTCCGCTTTCAACGCGACGCTGCCGGCGCTCGTGATCCCGCGCGCGGGAAACAGCGTGCTGGGCGTCGTCAGTTCCTGCTCCGGTATCGCAATGGCATTCGGAAGTCTGATCGTGACCGTCATGAGAAAGCCGAAGGACCGGGTCCGGGTGATCTATCTGACGATGCTGGTAGCGCTCGGAACGGAGAATTTCGTGCTGGCGTTCACAAGAAACCCCATTCTCTGGTGCCTGGCGCAGATCATCGGCTGGATCCTGGTGCCGGTCATGGGCGCGAACCAGAACGTGATCATGCGCAATTCGATCCCGGTCGAGCTGCAGGGGCGGGTATACGCCTGCAGGAATACGCTGCAGTTTTTTACCATTCCGATCGGCCTCGCGCTGGGCGGATTTATGGTGGATGAGATCTGCGAGCCGTTCATGGCCCGGCAGGCAACAGGTGTCGCAGCTGGCGCTGCCCAGGGAAGCGCTTCAGGCTGGAGCACCTTTTTACCACTCTTTTCGGCACCGGTAAAGGAGCCGGGGCGGCACTGATGATGTTCATCCTCGGCGCCTGTGGTGTGATCCTTTGCGCCGCTTACGGCAAGAAACTCAGTCAGTACAAATACACGGAAGCTTGAGGTGAATGATGAAAAAAGCCGATATTATTGAGAAACTGCGCGCTTTTCCCTATGACGCCAATGATTACTGGGTGATCACCGGCGGCGCGATGGCGATGTATGGCATCCGGAAAGAGACCTCCGACATCGATCTGGGATGCACGTCAGAGATGGCGGACCGTCTGGAGAAAGACGGATTCCTGTACCAGGTAAAACCTGACGGTACCCGGTGGTTCCGGTACGGCAGCGATATAGAAGTGTACGAAAACTGGCTGTATGATTCGGTCGATCATGTGGACGGGGTCCCTGTCATTTCGATCCCGGGCCTGATCTCGATGAAGCAGACGATCGGACGGGAAAAGGATAAGAGAGACCTGAAATTGATCGAAGAATATTTGCACCGTTCAGCCGGAACTGACTCCGGAAAGTGAGGATATATGTTAGACAGAAAAGGCTTTGATCTCTGGGCCGACGAATATGATAAAGCCGTCGGTCTGTCCGATGAAGAAAACTCCTATCCGTTCGCTGGCTACAAAGAGGTGCTTGGCGGCATCTTCCGAACCATCATGGAAAAAGAAAACCCGATCGTGCTCGACCTGGGCTTTGGGACAGGCACACTGACCACCAAACTCTACGAGCACGGCTGCACAGTCTACGGCCAGGATTTCTCAGAAAGGATGGTCGAACTGGCGTCGGAGAAAATGCCCGGCGCGCAACTGTATCTTGGGGACCTTACGGATGGACTGGCAGAACCACTGCGCCATCAGTCATACGATTTCATTGTGGCGACATATTCACTGCATCACCTGACGGACGAACAGAAAGTCAAACTGTTAACGGATCTGCTCGGGCGTCTGAACGAAAACGGCAGGATCCTGATCGGCGATGTGGCTTTCGAGACCCGTGCAAAACTCGACCAGTGCAGGCAGGAAGCCGGAGACGACTGGGATGACGAGGAGATCTATATCGTCGCAGAGGAACTGCGAAAGGCTTTTCCGGACTTGACTTTTACACAGGTGTCGTTCTGTGCCGGCATCCTGACACTGGCTTGAACGCGAGGGAGGATACAGATGATCATAGCCGTAAGCGCCTGCCTGCTGGGCGAGAATTGCAAGTATAGCGGCGGGAACAACTACAGCGAGAAGGTAGCGCGATTTATCCACGGGCACGAGGTGATCCCTGTCTGCCCGGAAGTCATGGGCGGACTGCCTATCCCGAGAGAGTCCGCGGAGATCGTGAACGGAGTCGTGAAACACAAAGACGGCTCGTCCGTGGACACGGAGTTCCGAAAAGGCGCGCAGATCGCGCTCGATATCGTATTGGAACGTCAGGTTGATTTAGTGATCCTTCAGTCGAGAAGCCCGTCCTGCGGAGCAAAAACCATTTACGATGGATCTTTCTCCGGGAAGATCATCCCGGGACAGGGCGTGTTCGCGCAGATGCTGAAAGAGAAAGAGATCAGAATGATCGACGTCGAGGAACTGGATGAAAATGAATAAAAAGATCCTGGTCTTGGGTGGTTCCCCATGCAGCGGAAAGAGCACGATCGCGGAGATGATCGCCAGAGAGTACGGCGCGCACTATTTCAAGGTGGACGACTTCCTGGGCGAATTTATGGCGAGGGCCGCCGCGGAAGGAAAGGAGATCTGCCAGAGATACCAGGGACTCTCGCCGGATGAGATCTGGCTGGAAGATCCGGCGATGCAGTGCCGGGATGAGTTCCTGATCTATGAAGAGATCGCACCCTATTTCTTCGAGAAGCTGGAACAGATCGACGAGGAGATCATTGTGACGGAAGGTGCCGGGTATACGCCGGAAGTGATGAAAAAGCATGCCTGCATAGATCAACCGGATGCCCCGGAGATCTATTATGTCGCTATCGTCCCCACCCCCGAGTTTCAGATCGAGCACTACCGGCAGCGGGAGTGGATCAAATATGTCCTGGCCGATTGCTCTGATAAAGAAAAAGCGTTTGACAACTGGATGCAGCGGGACATTCTGTTTGGCAAGCAGGTTAATGAAGAATGTGACGCGATGGGCATTCCCTGCTTTGTGAATGATGGAAGCCAAACGATCGAAGAACTTTACGATCAGGTGACGAGAGCGCTGAAACAGGAATAGGGAGAACACCGGGCGGATCCCCAATGGACTAAGAATTGCAGAAATCGTGGTTTATTGTCCCTTTTTGACTGTTTTGCAGGTACCGGAGGGACTAAGAATTGCAGAAATCACGGTTTCTTATCCCACTTTTTCAAGGATTCTGCTGAAAAGTGGGATAACAAATGCATATATGAAAATTCGTAACCCTTCATGTCCTGTTGATGAAGGTCAAAAGGGATAAAAATTGCAAATATGAAAAAAACCAGTCCATCTTGAAAGAACTGACAAATAGAAAGCTCCGAGGTAACAAAAGATGATCGAGACAAAGCGCCTGCTGCTCAGGGAATACACCATGGACGACTTCGACGCACTCTACGAGATCCTTTCCGATCCGGAGACGATGCAGCATTACCCCAAGCCATACGATGAGGAAGGGACGAAAAGGTGGCTTACCTGGAGCCTGGACAACTATCAGAAATACGGCTTCGGCCTATGGGCCGCGGTGCTGAAGGAGACCGGGGAATTCATCGGAGACTGTGGAGTCACTATGCAGAATATCGATGGCGAGATGCTTCCGGAGATCGGATATCATATCCAAAAGAAGTACTGGCGGCAGGGGTTCGCGAAAGAAGCCGCCAGGGCAGTCCGAGACTGGGTCTTCGAGAATACAGATTATGACGCGGTCTACTCCTACATGAAATACACGAATATCGGCTCCTATTCCACAGCGATCGCCAACGGGATGAAAAAAGTCAAGGAATTCCCGGATCCGAGAAATACCATTTCGTACGCCTACCGGATCACCCGTGCCGAGTGGGAAGAATTACGAAAGAACGGGGAAGAGGCATAGCTTATGAGTTCAATACTGATCAAGGATACGACAAAGCAGGAACGCGAGCGGATCGTCGCAGAGTCCATCGGGAACATCAACGGACTCTGCGATGGCTGCGCGGCGGGGCTCGCGGACATGTACCAGGACTACATCGACGGCAAGCGGGAGATCCGCGAGATCAACAGGGAGTTCCGTGCCAGGTATGAATCCGGAATGGGAGGTCCCGAAAAAAGTGACTGCGGATACGCGGGATGAACACGATGAAAATCAACCTGACGCTGCATCCCGGGATCTCAGCAGTCTATTATGGGCTTCTTCAATCCGGCTATGACTATTATCCGATCGAGCGAAGCCCCGAGCATATAGAAGCCATCCGGCATCTGATCGATGCGAAGCCAGATGCAGCCTTCTTCGCCGGAGCAAGGCAGAACACCTGTGAACCCTACGCGTACTGGCCCCGGGCGTTTATCCTGGAAGCTGCCGCGCTCAGCCTGAAGAACGACTACAGCGGCTATCAGGACTTTGATGCTTTTCAAAGCCGCATTATGGCTGCACCGAATATCTCGGACTCGGAGCGGGATGACTCTCTCTGGGACTGGCTGGTGGCCTTTCCTGCGGAGCTGGCGCGTGTTATGGAAAGCGACGGATTCGCGCGTTGTCTGGCCTGGGAGAAAGAGTGGATCGCCGGCCAGAAAGGAGCAAACCGCGAAGAACTTCGAAAGATCGAAACTCGTCTTGGTACCTGCGCGGAAAGATACGGCCTGGAAGTGGATGAGATACAGATCCATATCGATCCGATCAAGTGTGTCTACGCATCCGATCATCATCGGGACGGCGACTCCTTCCTTTTCACATCCGGTACGCTCCGGGCGGATTCGGTCATCCATGAATGTCTGCATCTTGTCGTGCATCCGGAAGTGGAGCGACAAAGGGGAAAAATCCTCCGGAATGATCACAGGAACGAGGATGTTAAGTGGCAGAACACGTTTTCTGAGAAAGAGATGATCGACCAGTCCTACTTCCTTTCCGGGGACGAGACTGGCATCCTCAACGCGTTTGAGGAGACTGCGGTGAGAGCGTTGACGGATCGGATCATGAAAGGCGATTACCCTTCGGATCTTCCGGGTTTTTTAGAACTGCAACTACAGTTAATAACAGGACGATAGAAAAATGAGCGAGAAAGATACTTTAAAGCCCGGAAAGCATTTCCCGGCATCGATGACGCCGCCCGGTCGGGAGGATATCCTCGCGGAACTTGCGAAATACGGCTTCGAGGCCGAGGGCGATATCCGTCTGATCGATACGTCGCATGACGCGGACGACATCCGGCTGAACTATATCATCGACAAAAAGTGGGTCCTGCGATTCTGCAACGCGCCGGACATGACCGAAAACCGGCTGAGGGAGATGAACCGTCTGATCGACCGCTATATCCGGTTCGGGCTCCGGTGTCCGCGCTTCCTGACGGATCAGCAGGACGTATTCTTTCACGAGTGGACGCACAGATCGGCCCAACCGAAGGACAGGCTGGTCTGCTATCTCGCGGAATACGTCGATCTGCCGACAGCCTACGAGCTGAAACCGGATCCGGAGAAAGAGGAAGAGATCTGGCTGGAAGTACTGGACAGCGTGGCAGGATTCGCTGAAGAATACCGCGATGTTGACCTGTCCGGCACGTTCGGAATGTACAGCCTGTTTGACCTTTCACCCTTCGATATTCCGCTGGGCATCGACGAAAAACAGCAGAACTTTAACAGCCTGTGTGAAGAGCTCCGGAAGATCGGCGAGACAACGCTGGTGGAAAAGCTGGAGAAGAAACATACCGAGATCCGCAAGAAGATCAGGTCCGTGTACCGGGACCTTCCTCACTGTGTGTTCCAGGCCGATGAGAATCTTTCCAATGTCCTGGTGGACGAAAACCTTCATATAGCCGGACTGATCGATTTCAACCTGGCCGGGACTGAAGTGATCGTGAACCAGTTCGCGAACCTGGGCGGCGGCTTCAAGGAAGAGGTCAATGAGCCGATCGGCGCCAAGGCCCGGATGGACTATGCCATGGCAAGCTATGAAAAGTACCAGGGCCGCATGCTGAAGATCTATCACGCGAACGATCTGGAACGAAAGGCGATCGAGTGGTACTCATGGATCGCACTGGTGGCCGGCTGGCCGCAGGTCTGCTTTTTCCTGGAAGGTCTGAAGAATGAAGCGCTGAAAGACGAGATTCTGGAACTATTAGGGCTTCTCGCGGAGCAGGAGTGATACAATGGAACAGATCGTCATCTATAGTGAATCGTTAAAAGATGCGGTGTTCTCGTTCACTGAAAAGTGCTTTTCCAACCTGGGCAAGGCATTCCAGCCGGAAGGCCGGCATGCATATTACCACCATCTGGAGGAAGAATTCGACCGGTTCTGGTGCCTGGTTTCGGAGGAAGCCGTTGTGGGGACGGTGGGCGTCCAGCGTCTGGATGATCAGACGGCAGAATTAAAAGCTCTCTACCTGTCGGAGAATCTCAGGGGAAGAGGACTGGGGTACCGGCTGCTCGATACGGCGGTGGCTTTCGCTAAGGACAGCGGGTACCGGAGGATCGTGCTGGATTCGATGTCAAAATATGAAAGCGCAGCGCGGCTGTATAAGAAGTATGGCTTTCAGGAGACCGCGCGATATAACGAGAATCCGTACGCGGATGTTTTTATGAAACTGGATCTGCAGGAAAAGATATGATGAATGAATATTTGAAAAATCTGGACCGGATCGAATTTGTCGTGACGATGGCATGTACGGGGAGATGCATCCACTGTTCGGAAGGAGACCACGAAGGCTACACGGAACATATCGACGCGGATGTGGCCGTAGAGGCGATCCGGAAGGTCTGTGCTCATTACCCGATCAGAACCCTGATGACCTTTGGCGGCGAACCACTGCTGTACCCGGACACGATCTGCCGGATCCATGCGGCCGCGACGGACTTGGGAATCAGCAAGCGGCAGGTGATCACGAACGGCTACTTTTCAAAGAACCGGGAGCGGATCGAGAAAGTCGCAATGGATCTCGCCGCCAGCGGCGTCAACAATTTGCTTCTCTCGGTGGACGCGTTCCACCAGGAGACGATTCCGCTGGAGCCGGTCCTTTATTTCGCGGAATGTGCCGTGAAGGCCGGGATCCCGGTCAAACTCAGCCCTGCCTGGCTGGTCAGCCGGGAAGATGATAACCCGTACAATGTCCGGACGCGCCAGATCCTGCGGGAGTTCGACAGCCTGCAGATCCCGCTCGGCTCCGGCAACGTGGTATTCCCCAGCGGCAACGCGCTGAAGTACCTGGGCGAATACTTCGATACGAACGTGGAGGAATCCTCGCCCTATGAGGAGGATCCGCTGGATGTGAGGACACTCTCGTTCGCGCCAAACGGAGATGTCCTGAACGGGAATGTCTGCCGAACGGACATCCTGGAGATCATCCGGACGTACCGGCCATCTGTAACCGGCACCGAGCTGAATTCACCGGAGCTAGTGACAGACCGGCTGATCCTGAGAAAGTTCACCCCCGCTGATCTCGAGGCACTTCACCTCATCCTGTCGGATGAGGAAGTGAACGTTTTCCTTCCGTGGTTTCCCATGAAGAGTCTGGACGAGACGAAAGCCTTTTACGAGAGCCGCTACGCCGAAAAGTACCGGCAGCCCCGGGCGTACGCCTACGCGGTCTGCCTGAGGGAGAACAATATTCCGATCGGCTATATCGCCGTAGATACGAAGGAACCGTATGAACTGGGCTACGGCCTTCGCAAGGAATTCTGGGGCCGGGGGATCATGACCGAGGCGGCGAAGGCTTTGATAGCACAGGTCAGAAAGGATGGAGACATCCCTTATATCACTGCCACGCATGACGCCAAAAACCTGCGAAGCGGCCGCGTGATGCAGAAAGCGGGCATGAAATACTGCTATTCCTACCACGAATTCTGGCAGCCCAAAGGCATCCCGGTGGTTTTCCGGATGTACCAGCTGAATCTTTCCGCGGACGAGTCATTCGTCTGCAATGTCTACTGGGAGCGGTTTGAGGAACACTTTATCGAAGAAGGACTTTCATGAATAAAGATAAGATTTTTATCTGTACGACTCGCGAAGAATGGCGGGCATGGCTCCTGGCTCATTTCGAGACGGAGGACGAAATCTGGTTTGTGTTCCCTACGAAAGCCTCCGGAGAGAAAGGCGTCTCCTACAACGATGCGGTTGAGGAAGCACTTTGTTTCGGCTGGATCGACGGACAGGCCGGGACACTTGACGATACGCACCAGCTGCGTCGTTTTACGCCACGCAGAAAAGGCAGCAGCTATTCACAGCCAAACATCGAACGCCTGATCCTGATGGACAGTCAGGGCTTGATCCATTCGAGCATCCGACCATCTGTGGAAGAGCTCATTCGTCGTCCTTTCGTCTTCCCGGAGGATATCATCGACGCTCTTCGAAAGGATGAGACCGTCTGGGCAAACTATCAGGCCTTCACCGAACCGTACAAGCGGATCCGCGTCGCATATATCGCTGCCGCGCGAAAGCGTCCTGCTGAGTTTGAGAAACGCCTTGCCAACTTCATCAGCAAGACGAGAGAAAACAAGAAGATCATAGGCTATGGCGGGATCGATAAATATTATGGAGAAATGAACTATGATTAGACATGCGGAGCCCAGGGATGCATCAAGGCTGGCGGAAATCTCGATCTTTACGAAGCGGATGAACTACCGTTCGATCTTCCGGAATGACAAGGTGTCTTTCGGAGAAATGCAGGTATATCCGCTGGCGAAGAGTTATCTTGATGACCCTGACAGTCTGAAAGGGATATGGGTCTTTGAAGATGAATTCGTCAAAGGCTTTGTGACGATCAAAGATTCGCAGATCGCAGAACTGTATGTGGACTCTTTCTTCGCGAATCAGGGGATCGGGAGCGAGCTCATCCGATTCGCGATCGAAGAACATGGCTGCGACCGGCTCTGGGTCCTTGAGAAAAATGAAAGCGCGAAGCGTTTCTACCGCCGGCACGGGTTCGCGGAGAGCGGGCAGCGGCAGCTGGAAGAAGGAACGAGCGAGTATATCGTCGAGATGATACGGGCATAAGGCCGTTTGAGAGAAGGGATAAAATGATCAGATCCATCATACACGACACATTTTTCCTGTCACAGAAGTCTGAGCCAGCCACGGCATCAGATCTTTCGATCGCGCGGGATCTTCGGGATACACTGGCGGCGAACCGCGACCGGTGCGTCGGGATGGCTGCGAACATGATTGGGCAGCGGAAGCGGATGATCATTGTGACACTCGGGATGTTCGACCTCGTGATGCTGAACCCGGAGATCACGAAGAAGGCCGATGCTTTCGAGGCGGAAGAAGGCTGCCTGTCGCTTTCCGGTACTCGCAGAACGACCCGCTACCGGAAGATCACAGTGCGGTATCAGGATGAGCAGATGAAAGTACATGTGCAGGAGTTTTCGGGCTGGACAGCCCAGATCATCCAGCACGAATGCGATCATCTGGACGGAATACTGATCTGAAAAGCTCTTTTGGGGCAGTTAGCTTTTATAATCATTCCGCCGCCCAGAAATGCCTGTGTTTTTTGGAAGAGATATCAACTTGACGAGCTATCTTATCCAGAGATTGGAAAGGATAGTTTTGAGAGAAATCTTCTCGCCCAAACGGAGCATCCATTCATTGAAATCTCTGGGTGAGATAGAAGCCAACTGACACTGTCAGCCCAGAGATTGGGGAAGATAACTCGTCAAATTGATGCGCCGCCCAGAAATGCAAAAATGTACTGGGCGGCAAAGCCTGAAAATGCACTAAACGCCCCAACGGATTGGAACGATTAAGAAAAAAACAACTATCTTCCCCAATGACTTGGGGCGGATAAGAAACAAATTGAAAATACACCCAAACCTTCTGGAAATTAAAAAGAGAAGTCCCGGCAATGAGTTGTACCGGAACTTCTCTTTTTAGTTTACTGGTATGATGCTTTATCTGAACGTGATGCAGGTCCCTTTAACGTACTGATCATAGGGCTGATCGGAATAGACATGCGTTCTGGTGAGCAGCGTGAGGATATTTCTGGCGTTGCGCTCCAGGTGGGCTCTGGTGACGATACCTTCCTTCAGGCCTTCCGCGACCCGTTCGAAGTCGGGCATCTCACCCGGTTCGATCAGGTCGTTCTGCGCGACAACGCACAGCGCCGCGTCGGCCTTGGGGTATTTCTTCACGGCACCGACGGAAAGCAGCTCGGAGAGATCGGAGGTCGTCAGCCAGTCGGTCATGACCATTCCCTTGAATCCCCATTCGTCGCGAAGCAGGCTCGTAACGGCATCCGTATAGTTCGCGGCGTGCGTGCCGTTGATCAGATTGTAGGAAGTCATCAGCGACATGGGCTGTGCTTCGCGTACGGCGATCTGGAAATTCTTCGTGTAGATCTCACGAAGCGCCCGTTCGCTGACATGCGAGTTGGTGAACATGCGGTTGTCTTCCTGGTTGTTGGCCAGGAAGTGCTTGATCGTGGTTCCGATGCCGGGATGTTTCTGAACGCCGCGGGTGTCGGCGGAGGCGCATTTTCCGGCAAGCAGCGGATCTTCGGAATAGTATTCGAAGTTACGGCCGCAGAGCGGGTTGCGGTGGATGTTCATACCC
>JAFZQZ010000012.1 GCA_017620135.1 Bacillota bacterium | reverse complement strand
AGGAGAAAGCTGACATGCGTGTTTCCTATGGTAAACACCTGTACAGCCGTGCGCTGTTCCCGGATATGACCTACTACTTCCTGGACGATGACATTGACCAGCTGGTCAATGGTACCGAGCCGTGGGCAGAGCCGAAGGGAGAAGCTTGCTACGAAGCTATCAACAACTGGCAGTACTACTGCTCCATCGACGTTGCTGGCTGCCTGGCTGCTGCTACTTCCGAAGAGTCCGCTCTGTACAACAGCATCTACTCCGATCTTAGCACCCAGTCTCAGGAATACATCTCCGCTCTGGCTACCAGCCAGTCCAGCGTAGATGAGATCCCGACCATGGTCGAAGCTCTTGACGCTCTTGGACTGTCTCAGATTATTGACCAGTATCAGGCTCGTCATGACAGATTCATCGGCAAATAAGATCTGAATAAAGTAGTAACAACCACAAAAGGACCCCGAGAAAATCGGGGTTCTTTTCATTTATGTTACAAAGAAAAAATCTATGTTTAAATTGCTGTACATATTTTGTTCATAAATTTCGGTTATATTTATACCATAGTTTTTTCATGTTTTATTGATCCTCTCCTTTGGATATGTTGGGTCAGGCGGGTGCCTGACCCGTTTTTTTGTGCGATAAAGGAAGAAAAAAGAACTGACTAGATGGCTGATGCTTGCATCAGACCAGCGAGGCAGTTCTTTTTGATTCCCAACGGGAATGAGGACGAGCCCAAAGGGCGAAGTCCGAATGACCGTTGGCTACACGGCGTGTGGCTTTATCGGGCATGCCATCACGAAGTCCGAATGACCGTTGGCTCTCGCTGTGCGAGAGCTTTATCGCATGATTTCCAAATTCACTCTTGCCACCGTTCTTTTCAAAGTGTTACACTATAGAAAAGAACGGCTTTATTATAATAGAAGGGAGACTTCCCATGATCATTACGAACTGCACTGTTGACCATAAGCAAAATCCCATTGGCTATACAATGGACATCCCTGTATTTGGATGGACGGTCGAAGACGCCAAAGGAACCAGACAAGAACAAGCCAGGATCGTCGTCGAAGAACAGGATCCCTTGACCGGTAAGGGCAAAAAAGCCGCTGACACCGGCTGGAAAAACCTAAATTCTCTTGGTACACCGGTGAAGATGAACCTCAAGCCGCGTACCCGTTATACCTGGAGAGTACAGGTGACGACGGATGTACCTGGAGAAGAAGCGATCAGTGAAGAACACTATTTCGAAACATCGAAGATGGATGAAGCCTGGACGTCTAAGTGGATCGGCTGCGATGACAGCGTCAAACGTCATCCCGTTTTCCATCTGCCTGTTGAGATCAGCAAGGATGTAGCTTCCGCCAGATTGTATATCACCGGCCTTGGACTCTATGAAGCCAGGATCGATGGACGCAAAGTGGGGGATGAATTCCTGACGCCATACTGCAACGACTATTTCGACTGGGTCCAGTATCAGACCTTTGATGTGACTTATGATCTGAAAAAGAAGGGATCACATCATCTGGCGATCGAACTGGGCAACGGCTGGTATAAAGAGAGGATCGGTTTCTCCAAACGGATGGAGCCGTTCTTCGGCGACAGCTGGAAACTGCTGTCAGAACTTCACGTCCTGTATCAGGATGGTACTGAAAAAGTGTACGGTACCGATGATACCTGGGAAGTCACGCGCAGTACGATCACTTTCTCGAATATCTATGACGGTGAATGGAGAGACGATACACTTCCGGCGCTTCCTGCGGAAAAGGCTCGTCTGACTGATGCTCCAAAAGGAAATCCCCGTACCGGAAACGGAGAGAAGGAAGCGATCCTTACAGCCAGATACAGTGTACCGGTACGGATCTACGAATCCTTCCCGGTCAAAGAACAGATCAAAACACCAGCGGGTGAGTGTGTGCTGGATATCGGGCAGAACATCGCCGGTATCTGGTCACTGAAAGTGGATGAACCGGCCGGCACCACAGTCCATGTACAGGTGGGCGAGATCCTGCAGCAAGGGAACTTCTATAATGAAAACCTGCGCACAGCCAAGGCGGAATACTTCTATGTTTCAAGTGGTAAGCCGATCAGTCTGATGCCGCGCTTTACATTCTACGGATACCGCTATGTTAAGATCGAGCTAAAAAAACCCGGGGAAGAAGCATTCCATGCACCGGAGACGTTTAATTCAGAAGATTTCGCCGCGTTCTCCCTGACTTCGGATAATGTTCAGCGCGGATTTATCCGGACCGGGCATGAAATGATCAACAGGCTGGTGGAAAATACCCGCTGGGGCATGATGGACAACTTCGTCGATGTTCCGACGGACTGCCCGCAAAGAGACGAGCGTCTGGGCTGGACCGGTGATGCACAGGTATTCAGCCCGACAGCGCTGTATCTGGCTGATGCATCAGCTTTCTATACCAAATTCCTGCACGATATGGCACTGGAGCAGGAGAAGTGGGGCGGCCTGGTCCCGAATTTCGTTCCATTTGTAGACGACGACCCGAAGACCGCGGCGACTGCCTGGGGCGATGCCGGTGCGATCATACCATGGAATGTTTATCTGTTCAGCGGGGACAAAGAACTTTTGAAAAAGTATTATCCTCAGATGAAAGCCTGGGTGGATTACTTAACGACCTTTACCGGTGATGACCATAAATGGCGGAAGATCTTCCACTTTGGTGACTGGCTGGCATTGGATACTCCGTATGCGGGACCTGCCGCGGTGCTCGGCGCGACAGACGAGGGTTTCATTGCTGATACGTACTACCGCAAGAGCGCTTTGCTCGTCGCGAAGGCGGCCGGTGTACTTGGTTATCTGGAAGATGAGAAAACCTACACAGAGTTGGCTGAAAAGATTCGTCAGGGCCTGCTGGAAGAGTATTTCTCCCCGAACGGGCGCTGCTGCATCGACACGCAGACTGCCGCGCTTCTGAACATCAACGAAGGCCTGTCTGACCGAAACCGCGGTATCCAGATGCTTGAAAAGCAAATGAAAATATCCGAAGGCAAACTGAAAACCGGCTTCGTCGGGACCCCGCTGCTCTGCAAGGTGCTGACCGAAGTCGGCCGTAAAGATCTGGCTTATGGTCTTCTACTGAATGAAGATTATCCCGGCTGGATCTACGAGATCAAGCTTGGCGCGACCACGATCTGGGAGCGCTGGAACAGTGTATTGGAGGATGGCAGCATCAGTTCTACGGGCATGAACTCTCTGAACCACTATGCCTACGGATCCATTTGTGAGTGGATCTTCGGCTATTGCGGCGGCCTGAAACCGGTGGAAGAAGTCCCGGGATTCAAGAAGGTCACGATCGCACCGGTGGTCGACAAAGCGCTTTCGCCGTTTGCACTCAGCTACGATTCATCGGCGGGCAGCTATGAAGTCGCCTGGGAGATCCTGGATAACGATCATATGAAAGTGGAGATCACCGTTCCATTCGACGCGACAGCTGTCGTGACACTTCCGTTGTCGGGGAAAGAGCCGTTTGAAGTCGGAGCGGGAACCTATTCCTACACATATGAAACGACAGAAAGCTTTACAAAGATCCTCTCCATTGATTCGACTATGAGAGAACTGCTGGCGAATCCGGATATCAACGCAATGCTGAAACATCATTATCCGCAGATCGATGAGCTGCCGGAAGGCATGAAGGATCTGAGCCTTAGGGAAGTTGCCAAGGCGAACAGCGATATTTCAGATGTCGCACTCGAACAGCTCAATTCCGCGATCTCCAAACTTCAGGAAAAGTAAGAAAGTAGAAAGTATCTATAAAAAACAGTCCAACTAGAAAAGGAGCTATAACCAGTTTTGGCTATAGCTCCTTTGTTCGTGATCGAGCAGAGGATCAGGCTTTCTTGGTATCGATCTCTTCGCGGATCATAGCGATGAAATCGTCCAGCTTCATGCTTTCGGAACCTTCGGAATCGCGGCGGCGGACATTGACTGTGCCGGCTTCTTCTTCCTTCGCGCCGATGATCAGCATATAGCAGACTTTTTCCATCTGGGCTTCACGGATCTTGTAACCGATCTTCTCGGAACGGTCATCCAGTTCCGCACGGATACCGGCGGCATCGAGCGCCTCGTAGACGCTGGAGGCATAAACAGCATTCTTCTCAGAGATCGGGAGGACTTTCACCTGTACCGGGGCGAGCCAGGTCGGGAACTTGCCCATCGTCTCTTCGATCATGTAAGCCATGAACCGATCCAGTGATCCAAGGATCGCGCGGTGCAGAACGACCGGCGTCTTTTCAGTTCCGTCGGAATCGATATAGGTCAGCTGGAACTTCGCGGGCAGACAGAAGTCGAGCTGGCAGGTGGACAGCGTATATTCGGCGCCGACTGCCGGCTGTACGTTGACATCCAGTTTCGGCCCATAGAAAGCAGCTTCGCCGATCTCTTCGGTATAGTCGATGCCCAGGTCGTTCAGTACGACACGCAGTGCATCCTCCGCCATATCCCACATGGCGTCGTCCGGATGATACTTGACCTTGTCAGCCGGGTCGCGCAGGGAGAGGACGCAGCGGTAGTTGGTGATATGGAAATCCTTGTACACGTCGAAGATCAGGTCGACGACGGCCTTGAATTCGCTTTCGATCTGCTCAGGCGTGACGAACAGATGGGCGTCATTCTGGCAGAAGTGGCGGCCGCGTTCGATACCTTTCAGGTTGCCGGAGGGCTCATAGCGGAAATCATGCGCGATCTCACCGATACGGATCGGCAGCTGGCGGTAGGAATGAGGCTGGTTCGAGTAGATCATCATGTGGTGCGGACAGTTCATGGGACGAAGGACATAAGCTTCGCCTTCGAGTTCCATCGCCGGGAACATGTTTTCCTTGTAATGATCCCAGTGACCGGAGGTCTTGTACAGATCGACAGAACCGACGCAGGGCGTCATGACGTGCTGATAGCCGAGCTTGCGCTCTTTTGCCTTGATGTATTCTTCGAGCTCCTGCCAGATGGTGTATCCTTTCGGCAGGAACATGGGAAGACCGCGGCCGACCAGGTTGTGGCTCATAAAAAGACCCATTTCGCGGCCGATCTTACGGTGGTCGCGCAGCTTGGCCTCTTCGAGTTTCTTCAGATACTCTTCCAGGTCGGAAGCTTTCGTATAGGCGGTACCGTAGATACGGGTCAGCATTTTGTTTTTCTCAGAACCTCTCCAGTAGGCGCCGGCGACGGAAGTCAGCTTGAAGGCCTTGACCGGTTTGGTGCTCATCAGATGAGGACCGGCACAGAGGTCGATATATTCGCCCTGCTGATAGAAGCTGAGCTCCGCGTCTTCCGGCAGATCCATGATCAGTTCGACCTTATAGGATTCGCCTTTTTCTTCCATGAGCCTGATGGCTTCCGGACGGGGCAGGGTGAAGCGGGTGAGTGCCAGGTTCTCCTTCACGATCTTTTTCATCTCGGCTTCGATGGTTTCGAGTTCATCCGCCGTAAAAGGATGATCCCGGTCGAAATCGTAATAGAAACCTTCTTTGATCGCCGGACCGATCGCGAGCTTGGTCTCGGGATAGAGCCGTTTGACTGCCTGCGCCAGGATATGGGCGGCGGTATGGCGGAAAGCGTCTTTGCCTTCCTGCGCGTCGAAGGTCAGGATCTCAACTTCGGCATCATCACTGACGATGGTCCGAAGATCGGCGACTTCGCCGTTGACCTTGCCGACACAGGCGACTCTCGCGAGACCTTCGCTGATGTCCTGTGCGATCTCAAGGATACTGAGAGGGCGGTCATACTCTCGGACGTTGTCTCTTAACGTGATTTTCATGTTCTTCTCCTTTTCCCGGAAACGCATCATGCGGACGTTTCCTCTGTAAAATAAAAAACCCCCGAACAGCCGGAAAGCGATCGCTTTCACTGTTCAAGGGTACATAGTACGGTTCCACCTCGAATAATACTTTAAGGACGCCCTGTGCGGGGATCCTCTTTTGCCGGTAACGGGGCCTCCGTCTGCCTCATCGGCAGATCGCTCGGGAGTGGTTTTCACCGGAGAATACGATAGCTGGCTCACAGCCTGCGCATCATACGCAGCCAGCCTCTCTTGAAGGATCCGTCCGGTTACTCTTTCCTTCATCGCATGATAGGAGATATTATAAAGGTCGGATCATGATTTGTCAATTCATAATATTGAATATTGGCTTTACCTATGCTATATTAATTAAATAGTATTTCTATATTCCAGCGGGGTCGCCATGCTTTTTAATTCGCTTGCGTTCATTTTTATTTTTTTGCCGGTCGTTCTGATATCGACATTTCTGGTCTCACGGAAAAAGCGGAATCTTCTTCTGTTTATTGCCAGTATCCTCTTTATGTTATTTGCCTGCGGCACGAATTTCAAATCACTGAAAGGACTTGTCACCGGCTTTTTAACGGTGGATTTCTGGCTTCTGATCGGATATGTGGTCATCAATTTCTTTATTGGATTCGGCATTCAGTCACAGGAAAAACCCGGCGGCCGGAAGGCGCTTCTGATCACCGCGATCCTTTTGGACAGTGTCCCGCTCGTTATCTATAAAGTGCTCGGATCCGTCCCGCTGGGCCTTAGTTTCTATACGTTCCAGACAGTCAGCTACATTGTAGACGTATATCAGGGAAAAGCCAGGGCGGAGAGATCCTTTGTCAAGTTCTTTGTATATATGGCCATGTTCCCGCGGATCCTGCAGGGCCCGATCATCCGGTTCGGTGACCTCGGCCCGAGTCTGTACAGCCGTCGGATCTCCAAGCAGGATATGTTCCGGGGCCTGGAAGATCTGATCATCGGTCTGGGTATGAAAGTGATCCTGTCCGGACAGGTAGGCCGCCTCTGGTCAGGGATCCAGGGGATCGGCATCAAAAGCATTTCGACTCCGCTCGCGTGGATGGGAGCGATCGCCTATTCACTGCAGCTGTATTTTGACTTTGCCGGATACAGCCGGATGGCGATCGGTATGGGAAGGCTGATGGGCCTGGAACTTCCGGAAAATTTCAACTACCCCTATATCAGCAAGACGATGGGTGAATTCTGGCGCCGCTGGCATATGACCTTAGGCAGCTGGTTCAAAGACTATATCTATATCCCGCTTGGCGGAAACCGCGGCGGCAATTTCAAAACGATCCGGAATCTCCTGATCGTCTGGCTGTTCACCGGCTTCTGGCACGGCTTTGGCTGGAATTTTATTATCTGGGGACTTCTGACATTCCTGTTCATCGTACTCGAACGTTATGTCTTCGGCAATTTCCTGAATAAAATTCCGGTGGTCGGGCATCTGTATATGCTGATCCTGATCCCGCTCATGTGGATGGTATTCGCGAATACCGATCTGGTCAGTCTCGGGCGGTATTTCGGCCGGCTGTTTGGTGTTGCCGGTAAGGCCATCACACCGAACGATTATGTCAAATACGCGCAGACGTATGGATTGTGGCTCCTGGGCGGTATCGTCTTCGCTACCCCCGGTCCCCGCATGGTCTATGATTTTCTTCGTAAAAAGATACCGATCGCGGTCGTTCCGATCCTTCTTACGATCTTCTGGGTGTCGGTCTACTGGATGGTGAAGGGGCAGAGCGATCCCTTCATGTACTTCCACTTCTGAGGAAAGGAGAAAGAGATGTCTGAACAAAGTGTTCCCGTGAATTCAGGCGCGCCGCGCCGAAAAAAGAAAAAGATGTCCCGACAGGAATCACTGGCCTTCACGGTGCTGCTGTGGCTGCTGATCCTCAGTATGATCGGATTTGCCGCCTCTATGATGATCAAAGGAAACGCAGGCCAGCTTTTATCGACAGGTATTTCTTCTCCGAATAAGGAAGAAAAAATCTATGCCTATCCGTCGAAGGAGGGATTGCTGATCATCGACAGTACCTGGATCGGTGTTCCTTCCACAGATGATACCGTTGTTTCTCATGCCTTCCGCAAGATGATCGAAATGGAGGAAAGCCAGTATGCTTTCCAGAATGTCGATGAATCATACTTCAGCAACGCCTTGTTTATCGGAGATTCCCGTACGGTTGGCCTTCGTGACTATGCACCGTTTGAAAATGCCGATTACTTTGCTTCAGAGGGTATCGGCACCTATACGCTGGAAGATACGGAAGTGGAGATCGAAGGGGTAGGGGAAGTCGGGCTTTTTACGCTTCTGAAACGACGTGAATATGGCAAGATCTATATCATGCTCGGCCTTAATGAGATCTGGGCAGGGCCGGAAGAGGTCGCGGCAAACTATAAGGAACTGCTGGACAAGATCCGTGAAGCGGCACCGAACGCACTGATCTTTATTCAGGCAAATCTTTATGTCAGTGCTTCTTATGCCGAGGAAGAGCCGGTATTCAGCAGCGATAATATCCGGGACCTGAATAAACGGCTTTCAAGACTGGCAAATGGGAAGGATATCTTTTATATTGATGTCAATCCGCTCTTTGAAGATGAGAACGGTAATCTGAGTGATGAATTGACCGGAGACGGCGCTCATGTTTATGCGGATCTCTATCAGGAATGGGATAAGTGGCTGATGACCCGCGGTATCGTGCTGCAGAGGCCGGACCTTGTCTTTGAGACTGAGGAGAAGAATTAAAGGATGGGGTATCAAACAGTCGCCGATCATGGCATCGATGAACATATCGAAAAGAAATCCCGCTTTATCGGTCAGGCATGGCCGGTCCGGACAGAGGAAGAGGCAAAGCAGATCCTGGACGCCACCAGAAAAGAATACTGGGATGCGAGTCACAATGTCTATGCCTATCGGATCCAGTCTCCCGGCGCGTCTTCAGATATCCTGAAGTTTTCGGATGACGGTGAACCCGGCGGAACGGCCGGAAAGCCCTGTCTGGATGTGCTGCTGGGCGAGGATGTAACGAACGTCCTGGTGATCGTGACCCGTTACTTCGGAGGAACGCTCCTGGGAACGGGCGGACTGGTCCGCGCTTATACGAAAGGCGCACAGATCGCACTGGCCGCGGCGGGAAAGATACAGATCGAAGACTACCAGATGTGTATCCTTGCGATGGACTATACGTATCTTGCCAAGATGCAATACCTGATCGGTAAGAAGCCAAAAGAGGAATGCTCGGAAATGGGGACTGTCTACGAAGATCAGGTCACCATGCATCTGCTGATTCGGGAAGACCAGGTCACAAAGATCGGTGATGAAATCACCGCGGCTTCCGAAGGGAAACTCTCTCTGGAACGAGGTGAAAAGAAAAAGGCAGCCCTGGTGAAGGGCCGCCTGGAGATCCAAGAATAAAAGGAAGAGCCCATCGGTGACGATGGGCTCCTTTTGTTTTTTACAGCTGCGGACCGGCGGCTACAAGGGCTTTGCCGGCTTCGTTGGTCTGATATTTGACGAAGTTCTTGACGAAGCGGCCAGCCAGATCTTTGGCTTTCTCTTCCCAGACAGCGGGATCCGCGTAGGTGTCACGAGGATCGAGGATCTTGGGATCGACACCCGGAAGCTCGGTAGGAACTTCAAAGTTGAAATACGGGATCTTCTTGGTGGGAGCTTTCAGAATGTCGCCGCCAAGGATCGCGTCGATGATCCCACGGGTATCCTTGATGGAGATACGTTTGCCGGTGCCGTTCCAGCCGGTGTTGACCAGATAGGCTTT
>JAFZQZ010000108.1 GCA_017620135.1 Bacillota bacterium | reverse complement strand
TTCTCCTTCACACGCCAGTCATTGATCTTCAGGTAGTTGTCTACCAGATCTTTATAGTTCAGCAGCGTGGAGTTGATATTTCTGACTTTCTCTCTCTGGCGGCGGTACAGGATGTTGGCTTTGGCAACATCCGCGTAGCCGGACTCGGAAAGAACTTTCTCAACGCTGTCCTGGATCTCCTCCACAGCGATCTTGCCGTCTTTGATCTTGCTTTCAAAATCAGACGTGACATGCAGCGCGAGTAATTCGATGACGCTCGGATGATATTGTTTCTTGAGTGCTTCGAATGCCTTGGTAATAGCGGCTGTGATTTTCTCGATGGTGAAATCGACCACATTGCCGTCCCGTTTTACTACCTGATACATAAAAAAATCCCCCCTGAGGTGTTTCATGTTCTCTCTGTTTTTGCGAACACATCTATCCTAACACCGAGGGAGGTGATTGTCAATATGTTGTATGAAAAAATTAAGTTATCCACAATATATAGTGGTTAATCCACACCACGCACATGCGTATTCGGTATATTTCGCTGCATCGTCCGGCAAAATGTGTATATCTCCTCCCGGCTCGGTGCGTGGAGGTTTCCAAAGGGGACCGAATCCCGATCCGTGAACGACTGAAGGTAATATGCTTTTGCTCCTTTCAGCCATTCTCCGATCACCACAAAGTCTTCTTCCTCATGGAATTCCGCTACGACTGTCGTACGGAATTCGTAATCCACGTTTCCTTCCATCAGCAGGCGTGCGCTTTCTTTCACAGCCGACAGATCGAGCTTTTCCAGACCGGCTGTCATCGCGTATTTCTCCGGGCTGTTTTTGATATCCATTGCGACATAGTCCACCAGATCCTCTTTTATCATCCTGCGGAGCATCTCCGGATGATTGCCGTTCGTATCCAGTTTGACCGCGTAACCCATCGATTTGACCTGGCGCATCAGATCCGGCAGGTTTTTCTGCAGACAGGGTTCGCCGCCGGTGAAAGCCACTCCATCCAGCAATCCTTTCCGCTTCTCTAAAAACGCGATCAGCTCCTCGTCCTCCATGACAGGCGGCGCGCTTCCGTCCACCAGTTCGAAGTTATGACAGAAGGGGCAGCGAAAGTCACATCCGCCGGTAAAGACCGTACAGGCGACATGTCCCGGAAAATCCAGAAGCGTCATTTTTTGTAAACCGTGAATCTTCATTTATATATACCTCTTATATACTTGCCAGGATATGAAGGTTGCGGATCTCACCATCCTCGATCTGATCGTTGACGGAATAGGCATGTTTCTCCAGATCCCCGCAGTTTGCCCTGGTCACTCCCTGGTCGATCAGCTCATCGATCACGTCAGCAGCGATCCCTTCGATGGCATCATATTTGGCTTCCGCCATCTCAGGCTCATTATCGGTCGTGATGAGGTATTCCAGCAGCTCCGCTTCCAGGCTCAGAACCGGGAGCTGTCTCATCGCGCGGAAACCCCATTTATAATATGGCTGATAAACGCGGTTCAGAAGGAAGATCGTATGCATTGTGCTTTTCGCAAATTCTATGGCCGCCAGCTGCGCGGCGCCTTTTTCTCCGTGCTGAAGGCATCTTGTGTAATTGTACTGTCCGGACTGTGCCATGATCAGGAGTTCACCTGCCAGCTTTTTCAGCCGGACAGCCTCAGGATAGTATTGCAGTCTCTCACGGATCTTTGTCACTTCTCCGAAGCCGTCAAAGAAGATCTCGCCTGCCGTCGCTTCCGCAAGTGACTGCTCCGGTAGATCCATCCACTGCCCGAGTGTCAGGATCCCGTCCGGTGAACCGGTTTTTTCCTCGAAAAACTCGGAGATCCTTATCACACCATGCCTTGCGCCGCCTACCGGCTGCATCAGAGATCTGTGATAACCCATAAATTCTTTCGGGAGCTTGGCGTAAGCCCGTTCCAATAAAAATGCTGTGCGTCTGTCTACTATTTCCTCCCCGGGAAGAAGCAGGCAGAATCCCGGTTCAAAATCGTGGTCTTCGGAAGTTTCATCATCGAATCCCAGTACTTCGGAGCCGCTTCCCAGAAGGCCCGCGCAGATTTTTGGCAGGATCTCCTGAAACTGCTCTTTCAGCATGGGAAGTCCAAAGGTTTCAAAATACGCTCTGGACAGTTCAAGTCCTTTCATAGATCTTCCTCGCTCTTTCCTTCAACTCTTCCGCCGCCAGAAAATACCCGTAGTATTCAAAACTTGGCGCGCATTTTTCACATACGAAAGCATAGTAACCTTCCTCTACGCTTTCCGGTCTCTTCTCCAACAGCTCACAGGCCTTATCCACCAGTGGCTGTACCTTGGATTCCGCCTCTTCCGATCCCAGCTGCAGATCCCAGACATCCGCCATATTCAGATACGTGATGGCCTGCTCCAGTTCGCCGCCGGGCACCTTTGCCATCTGGGCAAGCGCTTTCTCATAGTAGGACATCGCTTCTTCAAAACGGCGAAGACTGACCAGCGTCAGCGCCATGTTGTTGTACAGTCCGCCCAGCAGCTGCGGTTCGGTCGATGGAATGCTCTCATACACCTGCTGTGCCTTTTGGAACATTTGCAGAGAACGTTCATTTTCACCAAACGCGTTACAGGCTGTCGCGATATTAACATAAGTCGTACCAGAAGTGATGGTTCCGCCAAACTCCATCTCTTCCAGGAGCCGAAGCGCCTCGTCCGACTGATGAAGCGCGCCTTCCCGGTTTCCCGTTTTGCGAAAATGCCCGATCAGTTCGCCTCGCACCATCAGTTCGCCCCGCAGATCGCCGGCCATCCTGGCCTCTTCCAGCCAGTAAAGCAAGTGCTTTTCCGCACCGGCATAATCCCGCCGACTCATATACTCATCCATCTTCTCCCGTACACGGCGCTGGTCGATCGGCGGCATCTTCATGGTGTATCTCCTTCTGATCTCGGATTGAAAAAAACAGCGAAATCATTTTCAGAATTTCGCTGTTTGCTACGGAGATGAAGAGATTTGAACTCTTGCGCCGCTATTAACGACCTACTCCCTTTCCAGGGGAGCCCCTTCAGCCACTTGGGTACATCTCCAAATGTCTGATCTTTCCCGGATCCACCGGGGATCAGTATTCAATTTTCCGGAAAAACCGGTGTACGGAAAGGGTGGGATTTGAACCCACGGCTCCTTGCGGAGACACTGGATTTCGAGGCCAGCTCCTTAAGCCACTCGGACACCTCTCCGAAAGGACGTTCCTTAAACGTACTTTGGTATTATACCGAACGGATTTCCTTCTGTCAAGCACTTTTTTTGACTCCGGAAATCCGTTCAGTTTTCACTAAATACTCAAACCTGCTGCCGGCGCTTGTTTTTCAGCCTGACGATACGCCATGGTCAGGCCGGTCGCGCTGTTGTCAGCCGCCAGACTCGAGTTGATGGCGCCACGGAAGCCCGAATCTCTTTCATAGCGGCCGGAAAAGGCGGCAAACTTAGGCTCTTTGGCAAGAGACTGTGCCCGTTGATTGAAGGCGTCTTTCGTGATCTGCGCGCCTGCGCTGGGACTCATGGCAAGTTCTCTCGCAGCCAGAATGTTCGAAAGAAGCTGCGCGGACTTTTTCGGATCTGTGCTGCCTTTGGCAAGAGCTGCCGTAGACTGATTGATCTGATACTGAGCCGCGCGTACGGAATGGGCTCTCGCCGCTTTTACGGTAACATTGCCTAACTCGATGACTTTGCCTTTTTCCGCCAGGGCGGAGAACTTTCCAACCGCTGCCGAATCATCCATTGTCTTACGGAAAGCCGAACCGGGCTGCAGCAGTTTGGATTTCAGAAGGGCAAGATCCTGTTTGCTGATCACGCGGTTCGGATTGCCTTTGCTAAGCTCGGTGACTGCGGCACAGGTAGCGCATCCATCCATCGTCAGCCCTTTGGAGAGTTCTTTTTTGGACTGAAGGAACCATTCCTTCGCTGTTTTCGCCTCACCATTCAGCCTGGCCGCATCGAAGGAAGCCGGATCCACATGGCGTTTGCTTTTTACAGACTGGGCACTCTGTGCCTGATTGATCTCCCGGCAGTAGGAGCCGAATTCATTCTCCGTCGTGAAATGCTTCATCACTGTCATGGATTCCTTGAACGCGGCCGGCTCTTTTTTCCCTCCGGCGATTCCCGTTCCGCCGTTGATATAGTTCCGGATGGAATCCACCATCTTCTTGGAGGAACCGGAAAGTTCGATTCCCTTTTCCGCCTGACTCTTCGCGGCTTCCATCTGCTTGACCATCTCGTTGAATCGACGGCTCTTCTTTTCGATCATCACGCCGCCTTTTTTATGCATGTTTTCCTTCATGCTTTTCAGCGCGAGATCCAGGACATAAGCGTCTTTTTCTGCCTGTGTTTTCGGATTCTTCTCACTCATGGTCTTATCCCAGTGTGGGTCCTTCTGCCTGCTGGCTTTGTTTTACTTTTTCTTCTTTCAGTCTTTCATTCTGAAGCGCGGCTCTTTCTTCGTTCTTCTCCAGTGTCTTTCTTTCGTTCGGGGAAAGAGACAGGCCTTCATCGGCAAAGCGGATCAGTTTCTTCGCGTCATCCATCTGCTTTTTATCCGACGCGCTCGGCTCCTGCTCCCGGAGCCCTTCCTGTTTGTTTGTCAGGAACTGACTGGCCTGATCCTTGATATTATGAAGAGATCGATTCATCTTATCCGCATCCCAGATCGATACATTCTGATCATAGATGGTCTTCGTGCTTTTCTCTCCCTGCTGTTCGCGTCCGACCGACCGATTGATCCGACGAAGTACACCCTGCTCCAGATCCTTGTACTCCATTACGGCATCCTTCATGCCCTGTGAGCTTTCCGGATCATGATCCGCGAGTGTCTTCAGAAGATCATCCGCTTTTTCTATCTGTCCATAAACACCGCCCGGGGTCATTCGTCCGCCGGCTTCTTCCATACCGGGAGCGATCGCTGCCTTTCCGAGGCTTGCGTTAAAGCCAATGACCGGCATCGCCTGCGAGACTTTCTGAAAAAGATTCGGCGTATCTGTCTCGATCAGTTCAGCCGGATCCAGTTTTTCAAATCCCTGATCATCCAGTTCCCTGATCTGTGGAAGCGCTTCCTTCAGTTGTTCCAGATTCCGGCAGGCCTTCTCTACTGTCTCCGGCTTGGCTTTTCCTTCCAGTGCTTCCTTCAGTTCTGCCCGGCTGAGTTTCCGGAGTTTATTCGCTGTCTGCGCACGGATCAGACCGATCTGTCCCGGCTGCATGACCGTGTTTTCTTCTTTAGAAGAGAGCTCACCGGTTTTTCCCTGAACGCCCGCCAGTCTTCCTTTATCATCAAAGGAATAGGCCATATCACTGCTGCTTCTTTCCGTGTTTCCGTAAAGAAAGTCCAGTACCTGCAGATCACTGATCTCCATCAGCGCCTGAGGAGATGCTGAGATAAAAGCTTTCTCATCGATCCCCGCCAGTTCTTTTCCCGGCTGATCTGTCGAGATCCCTGACATCTTTCTGACAAACGATCCTTCGACCTCATTTCCTTCAGAATCCTTCAATACGAGAGGCTTGGCCTGCGGTACGGTTTTCTTCATTCCGAGCAGAGAAGCCATCGCCGCGTAGGCACTGCTTTTCTGATCGTCTTTGCGAAAAACCCCTTCGATCTTTTTCCCTTTTCCGTCGGTCAGCCGGATCTCTGCCTCTTTCTTTTCCTGTATCTGGGAAAGCGTCAGCTGATCCGCGGAAATCGTTTCTATATTATTAGGCATGCCTTTTTATCTCCTTTTATCGTACCTTGTTTTCTGTATTGTAGGATATTTATGTCAGAAGAGCAATAGTATGCGGCATATTGACATATTTTTGGCATAAAATCAGGCATAGGTTTTCCTATGCCTGAAACATGTTAATCTTCGTCATCCTCTTCCTCGTCGTCTTCATCTTCGTCGGTGCCGTCATCTTCGTCCTCGTCTTCGTCGTCTGTTTCTTCACCGTCGTCTTCATCTTCGTCGTCACCGTCTTCATCTTCGTCGGTGTCGTTATCTTCGTCCTCGTCTTCGTCTTCGTCCTCGTCGTCTACTTCTTCACCGTCGTCTTCATCCTCATCATCGACATCTTCATCTTCCTCGTCTTCGTCGTCCCAGTCCTCGTCGTCCTCGTCATCCCATTCGTCTTCGTCGTCTTCGTCATCCCAGTCCTCGTCATCCTCGTCTTCATCACCATCCTCTTCGGTGACATCTTCTTCATCGAGGATCAGGCTTTCCTCCGGTTTGACCGGTTCCGGCGCGAACTCAACGGTCTGTTCGATCTCTAAAACCGGTGTGACGCTCAGACTGCTGCTTTTCGCGCTTTCCTGGATCCTGCCGTTTACCTGGAACAACAGGTCTTTCGCTACGGATTCGGGCTGATTGGTAGATAAAAGAACCAGCTTGATCTCGCTTCCTCCATTGATCATTCCATCCTGTGCCGCTTCTTTGATAATACTCGCGGATGCATCGCCGATCGAACGTCCCAATATTGTCAGCCGACCTTCCGAATCGAGTTTTTTCGCGCTTTCATTGAGCGCTTCATAAGCGAAAACATCTCCGTTTTCCGCCATATAGAAGACGAAATCCGGACCAAATGTCAATCGTACAGCATATTCATAGGATTTAGGCGCTTTCGCCAGGATCTCATCCTTTGTCTGAACTTTTTCTTCTTCCTTTTCAGTTGTGACCGGTACGGAAGATGATTCCTCCACGATCACATCCGAGGTTTCCTCTTCCTCTTTGTTTTTGCAGCCGGTCAGCATCAATGAGATGACCAGCAGCGCGCATAATATGAGACTAAACGATTTCTTATTCATTTCTATCCTCCTTTATTTATGGTAGATTTGCTCATTCTCTTTATTTATGTAGACGGGATGTACCAACCATTATACTAGCGTATCAGTCAGAATACAATTCTTTTTTCACTTGTTCAGGTCCCCGGCCATCCGGTAGACTTTTGCCATGTCCCGATACCAGCCGCGGCGAAGTTCCTCTTCATATTCTTTCCGCTCAATATTGTCGCCGTTCTCGCTCAGTTCCTTTTCATAATCATAAGGAAGACAGATCCATTCATAGGAAAGCTCCTTTTCCCAGTCAAGACTGTCCATTTCTCCCCTCAGGATCAGATAGTTGATCAGCGCCGTATTTCTGACGTCTCCGTCACGCGCGGGATCGCGGACACAGTCCATCGCGTTGCCGGCTGAGCCGGCATTCAGAAGCACGCGATTATAGAGTTTCTGCATATACGGCAGGTGGATATGCCCGTAGATCACGATATCCGCTATCTTATCCGACGGCGTTTTTTCGCTCGGCAAAAACATCCCGAACAAGCGATCGATCGGATGAAATCCACCGATATACGCGTCGTTTCTTTCTGGTGAGGAATGAAAGATCCTTACCAGACGTCCGCTTAAATAGAACTCATGGGCAAACGGCAGACCCTTAAGATATTCTTTGGATCTGTCCGACAGTTTGTCCTGGTTCCAGCGGATCCTCTGAACAGTCAGTTCGGATTTTCCTGTCAGATCGATCTCGGATGAGAAGACATCATCACAGTTTCCCTGGACCGTGATTTCGCATTTTTCTCTGACGATCTGCACGCATTCTTCCGAATGCGTTCCTTTGGCTACGATATCACCCAGGCAGAAGATCCGGGTGATGCCCCTTTTCCTGATATCTTCCAGCACTGTCTGAAGGGCCGTAAGGTTCCCGTGAATATCAGAAATAACAGCAATTTGATCCATCTTTTCCTCCCAAAATAAACCGAATAGACGTTTTTTTATACCAAATAAGAATAATTGTGGAGCTTTTTTCTATAGTGTGTTATGATTATGCCATCTTAAGGATATCACTTACCAATCAATGGAGGTAAATAAAATGAGTGAGAACAAAAATCCCAATGCCGAACAGATCGTCGAGAAGATCAAAGAGTATGTGAAGAAAGGCAACATTGCCCGTATTCTTCTGAAACATGGTGACAACACCATCCTGAATATCCCGCTGAATGTCGGTATCATCGGTACCATCCTTGGTGCTGCGGTCGCTCCCTGGGCGCTGATCGCTTCCGCGATCGCTACTCTTGGTTTTGACTGCAAAGTCGAACTGGAAAAGACCGATGGCGAGATCATCGAGATCTTCAGCCGCGAAGTCGGCAATACAGCCGTGAATGTCGGCAAGAATCTCTGGAACAATGTGAAAGACGGCGTCAAAAAAGAAACCGCTGCTCCCGCTGAGGAGACAGTCGTCGATGTTCCGGAGGAAGAAGTGAAAGATGTTACTTCCGAGGAGAAGCCCCAGGACTGATCCTCGGTCATAGTTCCCCCTTCTGAAGTTTTTGTGAAAGAGATAGCCGGCCGATGAGGCCGGCTGTTTCTTTTTATCCTTCTGTTTTTTCCAGCACCGGCAGGATATAATCTCTGGCCCAGAGAAGCTGTCCTTCCCGATTCAGGTGGATCTGATCTTTCACGAACAGATCTGTACGAAAACTACCGGATGAATATGTCATCTCCTCAGCATCGACAAAAGTCATATAGTCGGTTTTCTGACACAGTTCTTTCAAATTCGCGTTGATCCTCTGCGTCAGAGCAAGGTATTCGGCTCTTCCGGGAAGCAGGAGTCCGCTCATGATCACGAAATGAGCATCCGGTAGCCGACCGTGAAATTCCGCGAACATCTGCCGTTTGTTTTCCATACATTTTTGGATCTTTTCATCATCCGATCCTTCGATCTTGACATAATCATTGGATCCGGTCTGGAAGAAAACAATCCGCGGATCATATGGGAAAAGAAGCCGGTCCGCGTAGAACATCAGATCTTCATCACAGCTTCCTCCGAAACCATGATTCTGGACGGGGTACGGAGCCAGGTCCTTCTCCATTTCCTTCCATCTGGCAAAATTGGATGCTCCGTAAAAAATGATTCCCTTCTGATTTGAAGTTGAAGGATATTTTTTACGAATCTTCAGGATCGCCAGATCTTTCCATGGTCCGAAAAAGTTCACGCCTCCAAGTATCAGCAGCCAGCCTCCGCAGATCAAGAACAGGATCATCATGCTGTAGCCGATGATCTGGATCATTTTTCGTAGTTTCATACTGTTTCCCTCCTGATCTTTCCTTCTCAGAGTATAACAGTAAAGTTCCTTAAGCGTCAATCCTCTGTTTCCATCATACGGAAAGTATGCTACAATATCGGAAACTGTAAATCGTCGGGGAGAAAAAGAAAATGAATCCGGTCTATCAGGGAAAGATCCACATGGGTCAGCTGATCGAAGGCGCGAAAGCGGCTCGTGGGTTGACTGTCATAATCGATGTGTTTCGCGCGGTATCTGTCGAGTGTTATCTTGTCTCCATGGGAGTAAAAAGCATTCGTCCGGTCGGCGCGTTAGAGGAAGCTCTCTCCCTTGCCGGAAAGATTCCGGATCCGGTCCTCTTCGGCGAACGTGGCGGCCGGCGCGTGGAAGGTTTTGACTTTGGCAACTCCCCCGCTCAGATCATTCCTGATGTCGTACGGGGAAAAAATATCATTCATACCACCAGCGCCGGGACCCAGGGAGTCGTGAACGCGACAGGAGCCGATGAGATCCTTCTGGGTTCTTTGGTAGGCGCCCACGCTATCGCGGATTATATTCTTCGTAAAAATCCACCGGAAGTATCGCTGATCGCCATGGGCGATGCCGGCATTTCTCCCACGGAGGAAGATGATCTGTGCGCCGCCTATATCCGGAGCCTTCTGTTGGGAAAAGAACTGGACATGAAAACCGCCATAGCCCATTTGAAGGACCATGGCGGTAGAAAATTCTTTAAACCTGACTTGCAGGACATTTTCCCGGAGGAAGACTTCTGGATGAGTACCCGGGTCGACCGGTTCGATTTTGTTCTGAAAGTCGAGACCGATCCTCTCGGCTACATTGTCAGAACACTTCCGTCGTCTGACTGATGCGCTTTTCTCGGTACGGCACTGAGCAGTCTTCCTGCCCGGTAAGTGATCGTATATACCTTTTCATTTTCCAGATCGAACTCGTTTCGTTCTGGATTTTTCTTTGCGCGCAGCCGGAGCACCTGATCATTGTGATCCAGCAGAACGAAATATCCGATATAGTCATTCACACTGCTGGAACGTACAGGCGTTCCGACGGGATTACGCCCGACGTTCTGCGTCTGCGGATTCGGCATCGTCAGAAAGTTGCGTGATGTTCCTTCCTGCTCATTTCCGTTTTTCAGATATCTGGCAAGCGCGGTCCTTTTCGGAGAGAGGAGTGGCCTCAGCAGCAGCAGAACACCGGCGACCGCGAGAAGAATGATCAGCACGATCAATACATTGCCAGCCATATTGATGAGTTCCCATTGATCCATTCCCGTCCTCCTTTCTACTATCCGTGTCAGAATGGATATCAGCTATAGTACTTGACGTCTCCGATCAGAGACTGGATCTCATTTAAAAGATCAAGTGTCGCCTGGTTTTCCTTTGTCGAGCTCATGCTTTGAAGCTCCAGGCTGAGCTTCTCAAGAAACAGGAAGATCCTCTCGTTGTCGTTCAGCTCTTCCGTCATCTGCTCGATCTGTTTTTCAAACAGGCTAAGCTGTTCGGTCTGAATCGTGTCATCGATATTGTCATACTGATGCCAGCCGTTCTGGATCATCGAGGAAAGCCGCACATATTCCTGCTCGTCAAAAGCCTGCATCTGGCGAAGCATCGTCTGATGATTCGCGCGGATCTTGTCATAGGCCGCGGACACGATCGACAGGTATTTCTGACCTGTCATACTCTGTGCCCCAAAAGTCTGATGAACGATATCATACAGTCTCTTGCTCTGTACAGGGATCTTCTGCTCCTGTTTGGCAGCATCGGCGGCAATACTCTGAATCTTGGCACTGCGGGCCACATTCTGGACCTGCGGCTGTGCCTGAACTACAGGCATCTGTTTAGTTTCAGGCACATCCCTTACCACAGAATCGACCTGTGTGATCCGACGGGGCGTGGTTTCTTTCGACGCCCGCGCGATCCTCGAAACGGCATTGATCACGATGATCGCGAAAATAAGGGGAAATAGCCCGAAGAACATTGTAAAAAGCCTCCATTGATTTGATGTTCCCATTATATCAAATCATGGAGGCTTTCCAAGTACTTTTGTCTAAGTGGCAGTAATTTCCGTTCAAACGGTCACTAACTATCCTGTTGTTCGGGCAACCCGGACGATCTCACGGATGACGGCGGATGGATCATGTTCGATCGTTCCGCTGTATTCAACGCGGTCGATCACGCATCCCTCACCGATCCGGACATTCGTGCCGCGGACCACCGCTGCTCTGGTACAGACCAGATCGATCTCATCCGCTTCGATGGTCTCGGTCACAACACTCTGAGTATACGAAGGTTTCATCGACAGTGCAATACCGAACAAGGAAAAAACTTCCGGTTTTTTCACAACGACCTTGCTTCCGCCGATCCCGCCGATCCGAACACTTCCTTCCCGATTGCCCGCACAGATCTCGATCTGTTCCGCGTTCAGCAATCCTTCGATCGTTCCGCCGCCACTGATCTTTACCTCTTCCGCCTCGATATCGCCGTGAACTTTAATTCCGCCGGAGACATGGAGCTTCCTGCAGCCTGTGATATTGCCCTGTGCTACGAGAGAGCCGCTGATATGGACTTCTCCGGAACAGTCAATGGCTCCCTTTGTTTTCATGCTGCCTGAGACATGGATCTCTTCCGCAGCCCGGATGTTGCCGTCTCCGGTTACCGCGCCGCTTACATGAAACTCTTTACACTCAATATCCCCATTCCACTTGGCGCTGCCGGAAACATGGACCTGATCATAAATTCCGCCGGAAAAAGTGCCGGCACCGCTGATATGTACGTTATTCATTTTTATCTTCTCCTTGTAATAAGTATTGTAGCCTCTCGGCGATCATTGCGGTAAGGTCGATCGTTTTTTCTCCTTCCAGAAGGATCTTCCGGATCTCCCCGCTGCGGTAGCTTCGTCTTTCATAGCTGGTCTCGATCACCAGATGCGGTTCTATGCTTTTCGAAGTTTTCAGCGAACTGGCCAGTTCCTCCAGTGCCCGGTTATCCCGTGCGCTCAGGATCTGTTCCACCCTTTCACAGATCGTCTTCTCATCAAAGAAAGTTTCCTGCCCGGTCGCGGTGGCCTTTTTGATAAACCATTCCTCCGGAATGAGTCCCATCCTCTTCCACCGGTAAAGGGCTCCGTAGGATATTCCGAACCGCTGAAGCAGTTCCTTTTTAGAAATCATCTTTTCAGAGATTGTTTTCTCTTCCATAGGGTCTCCTTTCTCATTTGTGTAACACTGTTACGTTTTGTCGACGATCAGAATATAACATAACATTGTTACGCTGTCAATGGGTTTGTTACACTTTTTTGTTTTTTTCCGCCACGCTGACTCTCTTTCCTTCTTTCCCTGAAAATGGTATACTGTTCCCAACAGGACAGAAAGGAGAACCTCTATGAAAATCTATGATATTACACAGGAAGTTTTCAGTTGTGTCGTATTCCCCGGCGATCCTGCCCCGGAGCGCGAAATCCTTCTCGAAACCGCAAAAGGCGATGTCTGCAATCTCAGTAAGTTCTCCATGTGTGCCCACAACGGGACCCATGTCGACGCGCCTTATCACTTTATTCAAAACGGGAAAAAACTGGATGAAGTCCCGCTTGACACCTGGATCGGTTCTGCCTATGTTGCGGAATTTGAAGGCACGATCGCCCCGGATGATATCCGACGGATCCTTCACGGGCTGGACGAAGCCGCCGCTTCTTCCGGAATAGAAATAAAAAAGCTGCTCATCAAAGGAAAGGCGACCCTCTCCTATGAGGCAGCTGAAGTCCTTCTTTCTGAAGGTAAGATCGAACTTTTCGGCAATGAGTCCCAGACGGTAGGCCCGGAAGACGCTCCTGCCGCTGTCCACCGCCTTCTGCTCGGCGCGGGGATGGTCTTCCTGGAAGGCATCCGGCTCGGTGCTGTTCCGGAGGGAGTCTATCTCCTCAATGCCGCGCCGCTCCATCTGGGCGGTTCAGACGGCGCTCCCTGCCGTGCTGTCCTGCTGAAACTATGATCATTCCATCGCTGCAGTCATTTCAGAGATGACTGCGTCCGTGATGATCATTGCCGGCAGTTCACCGCCGGACAGGACATAATCACCGATCGAATAAAGTTCATCACAATATGCGTAGATCCTTTCATCAAATCCCTCATAGTGTCCGCAGATGAGAATAAGGTGATCGGTCTCTCCGGCCAGCCTCCCGGCTGTTCTCTGTACGAATAGTTCACCGGCCGGCGTGAGTGCGATGATCCTGCATTTCTCCGGTTTTTCCGGATAAACGCCAAGCGCGGTGAGTGCCCCGATGACCGGTTCGCAGCGCACCACCATGCCGGCTCCGCCTCCGTAAGGAGAATCATCCACGGCGCGAAAGCTGCCCTTTACATAATCACGCATATCGAGCACCTGCACCCTGGCCGGGTCCTTCGCTTTCAGCCAGCCTTCAAATAGTTCCGGCGCTATGGACAGAATCGTAATCTTCATATCTTTTACCTTGTTTTTTCCCGCATTCGATACTATAATCTCTATTGATTATACGTTTCAGGAGTTCATATGTCCAGCACAAACAAAACTGCCGCATTCAAAGAATACATGGCCTCCAGGAACGGGAAGATCCTCCTGTTTCTGATCCTGATCTTTCTGCTTGTCTTAGCCGGCGCGCTGCCCAAGACGATCCGAGAGATCCAGGCCAAACAGTTCGCGAAACCACTTTTTAAGCACGCAGTCCCCGAGAATACCAGGATCATCCAGACTTATGCTGAAAAGACAACAGAAACCGGTTCCACGTTCGCGACGATCATCCTTCAGTCACCCATGACAGATCAGGAACTGCTCAGCTTCTATTCGGATATCGAATATCCTCCCGCAGGGAAAAACGAACAGGTATCTCTGCAAGTACTGCCCTGCCCGGAGGATCACGTGACCGTACTGAAAAACAACGGACTCTATCAGGAAGACGCCGGCGAATGCTGGTATATCTATCTGTACAGCGCGCCAGCGGAGGAATAAAAGGAGGAACGAGAAAATGGCATTCTTTGATTCTGTCAAGTCCAAACTGGCTGATTTCGGCCAGGATGTCGCCAATCAGACCAAAATGATGGCGAATACCGCAAAAATAAAGGAAAAAATCTCTTCGGAAGAGAAAGAACTGAATAAAAAATACCAGGCTCTCGGCCGCGCCTATTATATGAGGCAGGCAGCCCTTCGCGCACAGGGTGCCCGAATGCTCCTGGAAGATATCAGTGCCTTTGAAGGGATCGATCAGTCACTCAAGAAAATAAACGAACTTCAGCAGGAACTGGAGAAAGAACAGGCTCTTCGCTGATAAAGTCAATATACAAACACGAAAAAAACCAGCAGACATCGATTCTGCTGGTTTTCTTTATGAGCGCGAAACGAGATTCGAACTCGCGACCCTCGCCTTGGCAAGGCGATGCTCTACCACTGAGCCATTCGCGCTGATCCCGCTCTTTGAAAGAGCGGTTTCCCTGTTTGGGGAACGGATTATAGTTTACTACAATTCAAAAACTCTGTCAACCCTTATTTTTCACGGAAGAACTCGATCACTTCATCGTTCGGGCCATATACGAATGCCATCGCGATCGGATAATTCCCGCCCAGGTTGGCCTCGCCGGGTTCCATTCTGGGTCTTGCGCCGGCAGCGAGCGCGTTCTGAAAATCACCGGGCACATCTTCGGAGCGAAGCGCGATATGCTCAAAATGCGGTTTGTCCTCAGGAACGTCAGCTCCGCCAGCAAACACTTCCAGAATGTTGTTTCCGCCTACATCCAGCATGCAGGCTCTTTTGTCTCCCTCTCCCCAACTGCGAAGTACTGTGCATCCGATCGTTTCATAAAAACGGATCGTTTTGTCGAAATCTTTCGCGCGGAGCGCGACATGATGATATCCTGCTCTCTTCATTTGCTTCATCCTTCCTGAATGATCCTCATTCGTTAATTTTACTAAAATGCCTTTAGGTTTCCCTGTAAAATTCATTGTATCGGAACCCCCTTCATCTGTCAAGAAATGTTGCGGCTATTTAGCCGAATATGCTATAATGAGAAGGCTGGAAAAAAGAAAAAAGTTTCAGCAAATACATAAACGAAAAGGGTGGATCCTCATGGTAAGAGCAATTGTAGGTGCCAACTGGGGCGACGAAGGAAAAGGAAAGATCACGGATATGCTGGCCGCCAGGTCCGATATCGTCGTCCGTTTCCAGGGCGGCGCCAATGCCGGTCATACGATCATCAATGAATACGGACGTTTTGCGCTTCATTTGCTGCCCAGCGGTGTTTGCTATCCTGATACCGTCAACATCCTGGGCAACGGGATCGCGCTGGATATCCCCAAGCTGATCAGTGAACTCGCCTCCATTCGTGAGCGCGGTGTCAACCCGAAGATCCTGGTCTCCGACCGCGCGCAGGTCATGATGCCTTATCATGTGGATTTCGATGTATACGAGGAAGAACGCCTCGGCGCGGCTGCTTTTGGCTCGACCAAATCCGGGATCGCTCCGTTTTTCTCGGACAAATTCGCGAAGACCGGCGTACAGGTCAACGAACTGTTTTATCCGGATGATCTGCGCGAGAAACTTGCCAGAGTGATCGAGTATAAGAATCAGCTCCTTGAACATGTCTACCACAAGCCGCTCATCGATCTGGATGACCTGCTTCAGACACTTGCATCCTACCGTGAGATGATCGAGCCATATGTCTGTGATACCGCCGCCTACCTTCAGGCTGCCATGGAAGATGGGGAGACCATCCTGCTGGAAGGCCAGCTGGGTACACTGAAGGATCCGGATTTCGGCATCTATCCCATGGTCACTTCTTCTTCCCCGCTGGCAGGCTACGGCGCTGTCGGCGCCGGGATCCCCGCAAGAGCCATCGAGGATGTCATCTGTGTGACCAAAGCCTATTCCAGCGCCGTCGGTGCGGGAGAATTCGTTTCCGAGATCTTTGGAGATGAAGCCCACGAACTGAGGATGCACGGCGGTGACAAAGGTGAATTCGGCGCCACGACCGGAAGACCGCGTCGTGTCGGCTGGTATGACTGCGTCGCTTCCCGCTACGGCGTTAAGATGCAGGGAGCGACTCAGGTCGCGCTCACCGCGATCGACTGCCTCTCTTATCTGGATGAGATCCCGGTCTGTGTAGCCTATGAGATAGACGGAAAAACCGTTACGGACTTCCCGGTCACCCCATTGCTTAAAAGAGCCAAACCTGTGCTGAAAGTCTTCCCCGGATGGAAATGCAATATCCGTGGGATCACCGAGTTTGACCAGCTTCCCGAAGAAGCGAAGAGTTATGTTCTGTTTATCGAAAAAGAACTGGGCGTTCCGATCACCATGGTCTCGAACGGCCCCGGACGTGAAGAAATCATCTTTCGTTGATCGCTATGGAAAAAATACTTGTTCTTGATTTCGGCGGTCAGTACAATCAGCTGATCGCCCGACGTGTCAGAGATCTGAAAGTCTATGCCGAGATCCTTCCCTATACCGCGTCGCTTGACCAGATCAAGGCCGGAGACTATAAAGGGATCATTTTTACCGGCGGGCCAAACAGCATTTATGAAGAAACGTCCCCTCATTATTCACCCGATATCCTGAAACTGGGCGTTCCGATTCTTGGGATCTGTTATGGCGCCCAGCTGGTCGCGTGGATGAAGGACGGTAAGATCGAACACGCCGACACGCCTGAATTCGGTCAGACCGAAGTCACGGTCAACCCCTCCAGTCTCCTTTTCAAGGATGTTCCGGCAAGAGCTCTGTACTGGATGAGTCATAATGATTATATTTCCAGGGCGCCAAAGAATTACGTGATCAGTGCATGGTCGAAAAAATGTCCCGTCGCGGCGATGGAATACCCGAAAAGACGGATCTATGCCGTTCAGTTCCATCCGGAAGTCACTCACACGGAATACGGGCAGCTCATCCTGCACAACTTCCTTTTCCGCATCTGCGGCTGCAGGGGCGACTGGGAGATGGATGACTTTATTGATCGGACGGTCGAAGAACTGAGAGCACAGATCGGAAACCGCGGTGTTATTCTCGGCCTTTCCGGAGGTGTGGACAGTTCTGTCGCGGCGGCGCTTCTGTCACGTGCGGTCGGCAGGCAGCTGACCTGTGTCTTTGTCGATCAGGGACTGATGCGTAAAGATGAAGGAGACATGGTCGAAAAAGCCTTCCGGGATCTTTTCCCCATGAACTTTGTCCGCGTCGAATGTCAGGAGAAATTCCTTTCTCATCTGAAAGGTGTGACCGATCCCGAAGAAAAGCGTAAGATCATTGGCGTCCGCTTTTATGAAGTTTTCTGGGAAAACGTACGGGAACTGTATAACGGCGGTTTCTTTGCCCAGGGTACGATCTACCCGGATCGTATTGAAAGCGGCAAAGGAGACGCGGCCACGATCAAAACTCATCACAATCAGGTGAAGATGCCGGAAGATATTCATTTTGACGGAGTCATCGAACCACTGAAGGACCTGTTCAAAGACGAAGTCCGGAAAGTCGGTGAACGTCTCGGCCTTCCTCATGACCTTGTATGGCGTCAGCCTTTCCCCGGTCCCGGGCTTGGTGTCCGTGTGATCGGTGAAGTCACCGCTGAACGGGTCCGTATTCTGCAGGAAGCTGATGCCGTACTGCGGGATGAGATCGCGAAAAGCGGCTATGATTCCCAGCTTTCCCAATACTTTGCAGTCCTTCCCGGTGTGCGTACCGTCGGTGTCATGGGCGATGCCCGGACATACTCCGAACTCATCGCCATCCGCGCTGTTACTACCGATGATTTTATGACCGCCGACTGGGCAAAGATCCCCTATGATCTTCTTGGCCGCATCTCCACACGTATCATCAGCGAAGTCAGCGGCGTAAACCGCGTCGTCTATGATATCAGCCAGAAACCTCCGGCTACGGTGGAGTGGGAATGAGATACGAAAACCGGAAAACCCAGTAAAACCAAGGCTTTCCGGCTTCGCAATGGTTCCTTTGATAACAATTTGATAACAGTTGCATGATCTCCCTTTATTCTCCCTATCAAGGGGTTTGGGGGTAAAAGAGTCATTCTTGACGGTTTGCGACTGGAACGATCCATAT
>JAFZQZ010000107.1 GCA_017620135.1 Bacillota bacterium | reverse complement strand
TAAAGGTAGCGGCAATACACTCCTATTGAGTAGTCAAGCTACAGGGAAAAATCAATTGTCCACAGTATCTGAGTTGTATTGAACCACGAAATCAAACGAAAGGAAATATGATGGATCTGCTTCTGATTACATCATACAAGAGGAAAAATGACTTTGACAGCGAATCAGAAAAAATGGAAAAAATATATTGAAGAAAAGCTGAAAAAGGCTCGGATGGGCAAAATCATGAGGAGAAATTCCGAGCTTCTGGCCCTGATGATCGCCGCGACGATCAAGATGTATACGGATGTGGATTTCAGTCTCTCCAATATGGCCGAGTCTATGAAGGACATCATGGATGATCCGGTTTTTAAACGTTTGGCCAGCGATCCGAGGGCGGTAGCGGAATACCTGCAAAGCCCCGGAACCGTGATCAAGGCTTCCCAGCATATGAAGCATCGGTTCCTGGAAAGCATAGAACAGTCCGAACACTTTATGCAGGGCTGGCAGGAAGAAGATGAACATATGAAATATGAGGCGCCTCAGTATGTTGATCTGGATGACGGAACCAAGCTGAAGATGGATACTTCGAAAGAGCTTGGAGAGGATTGGGTCAACGTTTCCAGGGAGAAAGAGGAGAAATCTCCGAAGGAAGAGAAGGAGACGCCGGAACAGGAGCCATTGAAGAAAGAAACGCCCAAGGAAGAGAAACCGGAAAAAGAGACGCCGAAGAAAAAAGAAGAAACTCCGGAAAAGGAAACGGAAGAAGAGCCTGAACCGGAGAAAGAAGAGGATATGGAGAAAGAGCTCGAAAAGAATGACTGGGTGATCTCTTTCTAATATGCGATCTGCGGATATTTTCCGAAAGGACGATAGGAGCGGAAAGGTTCCTCAAAAGATACCTTATAAAGCGCCACGCCCACAGGATCTTCCGGGCGTCTGAGATCCATGAGATGGATCCGGCCGTCCGGAAGATTGATAAAGGGGACACTGCGTCCCGTAGACAGTTCGATCACAGAAGAGGCAGGTATATCGAAACCGGCAAGGAACATATCGCCGTTTGGCGGTGTGATCCAGTTCCAGAGATATACCGCCTTTTTGTTTTGCGCGCAGGTCATACCGGTAATGCCGTTACCTCCTCTGAACCAGGAAGAGCCAAGCGGGTTTTTAAGCAGCGGTCCATAGACAGCTTCCCCGTTAGATTTCAGCCACTCGCCGACCTGCTGAAGAGGTTCTATGGCATCCATGGGAACAGAGCCGTCCGGCGCGGGGCCGATATTCAGAAGCAGATTGCCGCCGTTACGGCTGCAGGTACAGAGCATACGAAGGATCCGCGGCGCGTTATACGCGTAGGCACGAGCCTGCGCTTCGTCCAGATAACCCCAGGAGATATCATTGAAGGTCATGCAGGCCTCCCAGTCGCGTTCGGAAGGACGGATCTGTCCTTCGGGGGTCCCGAAATCTTCGGGAAGACGACTCCGGTCATTGATGATGATATGTGGCTGTAAGGCACGCATTCGCTGATTGCGGGCGAGAGAATCCCATTCTTCCGCAGTGGTCATGGGATCCGGAACATCATACCAGAGAATATCGATCTTTCCGTACTGTGTTAAAAGCTCGGTGTTGAGAGCCTCGATATAGTCAAGAAAACGTCGGCGGGCAGACAGATCCGAAGCGGCTCGGGCTCCGTCCGGATGATGCCAGTCCATGAGGGAACTGTAGAAGCCGATCTTCAGATTCTGCTCGCGGCAGGCATCAACGAATTCCCGCACGATATCCCGATGCGGACCATAGTTGACACTGTTGTAGGGGTTGGCTTTCGAATCCCAGAGAGAAAAACCTTCATGATGTCGTGTCGTCAAAACCATGTATTTCATACCGGCGTCTTTCGCCAGCTTGGCCCATTCACGGCAGCAGCCTTCTTTTGGATGGAAAGATCCGGCTGTTTTCTCGTAGTCGGGAATATCGATCCCTTCCATGGACATGACCCATTCGTGCCGGCCTATGACAGAGTAGAGGCCATAGTGGATAAACATACCGAAACGGGCTTTTCTCCACCAGTCCATTCTGCGGTCACGGCTTTCAGCGATCATCTGTTCATACTGCATGGCACTGAGATTCGTATCTGACATTTTGTATTCCTCCCGTCTGTTCGATCAATATCAGTATTATACCATATTATGATAATCCTGCTCAAAAAAGAGAAAAACTTTTGTTCAATGTTGACAAGAGCGGGTTCGTGACTTATAATGGGTATACATAAGTTGTGAAAAATATACCATCTGTACTTCTTTTTCATAAGCAGAATGCACATATGAAAAAGAGTGCCTGTGGCTTTTTTCGTTGAGCCGATGGTATAAATCAAATCTGGAAGGAGAGGATTTTCCATGAGTACTGCTGCAGTTCCGAAGAAAAAGATGTCGAAGCAGCGTAAACTGATGCTCCTCAAGGACAACATCGAGTTATATTCTCTGTTTATCCCTGCATTCGTGGTTATCGCGATCTACTGTTATGCCCCGCTTTTCGGCTACGTGATCGCGTTCCAGGATTATATGCCGGGTGCCAGTTTCTTCGGAAGAAATATCAAGTGGGTCGGATTTAAACACTTTATCGACTTTTATGAGGGGCCTTTCTTCAAACGTCTGATGGTCAACACCATCTGGCTGAGTTTCCTGAACCTGGTTTGGGGTTTCTGGGTACCGATCGTATTCGCCCTCCTTCTGAACGAAGTCAATATCCTGGGATACAAGAAGTTCATCCAGACTGCATCCTATCTGCCGTACTTCATTTCGATGGTTGTTATGTGCGGTATGTTGATTTCCTTCCTGAACCCCAACGGTCTGATCAACAAACTGATCGTCGCCCTGGGCGGCGAGGCGAAAGCCTGGAGGAACATGCCAGACGTCTTCCCGGAGATATATGTCCTTTCCAACATCTGGAAGGGATTCGGATTCAACTCTATCCTGTATATCTCCGTTATTACGTCCATCGATACTTCCATGTATGAATCAGCTCGTCTGGACGGCGCAAATCGTTTCCAGCAGGCGATGCATATCACGATCCCGAGTATCGTTCCGACCATCGCGATCATGCTGATCATGGCAGTCGGTTCCCTGCTGCATGCGAATACCGACTTCATCCTTCTGATGTACGTTCCCGCGACTTACTCGAAGGCTGATGTTATCGGTACCTACATCTACCGTCAGTTGACTGAGTCCGCCGGTAAGAGCTTCAGTTTCACCACGGCCGTCGGTTTGATCCAGTCTGTCATCAACTTCCTGCTGGTGGTCATTTCGAACGCGATCTCCGATAAGCTGACCGGTGCCGGTCTGTTCTAAGGAAGGAGGAAGAAATCATGGCAAAGAATCCTAACAAAATCAAAAACGGATCGATGACAGCCACAGTCATTATCTATATTATTCTGGCTCTCCTGGCTCTGATCTGTCTCTATCCTGTATGGTATGTTATCATCATTTCCTTCAGCCGTCCGATCGCTGCCCGTACCCTGGACGTCTTTCTGATCCCCAAAGGTTTCTATACCGGCTCCTATACGCAGCTGTTTAAAGATGACCAGATGTGGGTCACTTACGGAAATACGCTGATCTACGCTTCGGTCTGTGTAGTCGGTATGCTGATCACCTCCGCTATGGCGGCCTATCCGCTGACTTCCCCTTACCTGTTCGCGAAGAAAGTCTGGGTCTTCTTCATTCTGATCCCGATGTACTTCAGCGGCGGTCTGATCCCTCAGTTCATCGTCATGTCAAAACTGGGCATGTACAATACGAGATGGGCTATCCTGGTACCCGGTATCGTCAGTATGTGGTATATCATCCTCGTACGAACGTATTTCTCAACAATACCGGAAGATCTTCGTGAGTCCGCCCGTATCGACGGCGCCAATAACTACCAGATCCTGCTGAACGTTTATATTCCTACGTCCAAGCCGATCATGGCCGTTATCGCGATCTATACGCTCGTTGCGCAGTGGAACTCCTGGTACGCGGCTTCCATTTACCTGATCGACCAGAGTCTGCAGCCACTGCAGTTGTATCTGCGCCGTAAACTGGTACTAGCGGAAAAGCTGGCCACAGAGAGTATGAAGGGCGGCGGCACCGGCGACGGCCAGCAGCAGCTGGAACTTCAGCTTCTGTCAGCTGATCAGCTGAAGTATACGATGATCGTTTTCTCCACCCTTCCCATGATGCTTGCCTACCCCTTCGCGCAGAAGTACTTCGTCAAGGGTGTTATGGTAGGTTCTCTGAAAGGCTGATCGTTTAGTGATCTGTCAAGCACAATAGTGACTGGCGGTCTCTATCCGGTTTCGTGAACGATTCCGCAGGGCGTAGCCCGAGGACCAGTGAACGAAACCACGGTAGAGACCGCTGTTATTTATTGCGCTCTTGACAGAATGCCTTAAACAGTCTATACTTATTATGCTCCGGGTAGCCCTGTTCGGCACCATACAATAGGAAATTTCGAATCGTGTCAGGTCCGGAAGGAAGCAGCACTAAGAAAACCTTTCTATGTGATATGACTTGCCGGGCAGGTGTCTATCCGGAGTTTTATAAATAAACTGATCGGAGGAGAAGTATGGCTTATCTGGCACTCTATCGGAAGCATCGTCCGAAGAACTTCGATGAGATCGTCGGACAGCGGGCAGTAGTGACTGCGCTGCAGAATCAGGTCAAATATGGCCAGATCGGACATGCTTATCTTTTCTGTGGAACGCGTGGGACCGGAAAAACTTCAACAGCCAAGGTATTTGCTCGCGCGGTCAATTGCCTTCATCCTGTGAATGGAAATCCCTGCAATGAATGTGAGCTATGCAGAGAAGCGGAAAGCGGTTTCAATGTCATCGAGATCGATGCCGCGTCGAACAACGGTGTGGATAATATCCGTGATCTTCGGGAAGAAGTGCAGTACACACCTTCACAGGGACGCTATAAAGTCTATATTATCGATGAAGTCCATATGCTTTCGACAGCGGCTTTCAACGCGCTGCTGAAGACTTTGGAAGAACCCCCGGAGCACGCGATCTTCATCCTCGCGACGACGGATCCGCAGAAAGTCCTGCCTACCATCGTTTCCCGATGCCAGCGGTATGATTTCAGACGGATCACAGCGGAAGAGATCACCATGCAGCTTCGCAGGGTCGCTCAGGCGGAATCGATTCAGGCTGACGATGCGGCGCTTGCCTATATCGCGGCGATCGCGGACGGCGGTATGCGTGACGCGCTGAGTATTCTGGATCAGTGTCATGCCTATTATATCGACCGGACGATCACGCTGGCCGATGTGGAAGAAGTACTTGGCGCGGTGGATGATCGGATCTTTACGAAGATGACGGACGCGCTGATCCGTCAGGATGTTGCGGCACTTCTGGACGGCGTCGCGGAAGTGTTCGATACCGGACGGGATGCGCTGCAGTTCGTGACCGGATGGAACGGATATCTCAGAAATCTTCTGGTCATGAAAGTGCTCGGAACAAGACAGGCAGGAAGCGCGCTCAGCGTTCCGGCGGATTCCATGGAAAGACTTGCTGATCAGGCAGGTCAGACAGGAAGAAACCAGATAGCCGGATGGATCGAGCAGCTGGCCAGGCTGGAAATGCAGCTGAAAACAGCCAGCAGCCGGCGCATTCTGATCGAAGTCGCAGTTATACGGCTTGGGTCCGGGACCTATGAGGAAGAATTCATACCGGCGAAACCGGCGGCAAAACCGGCAGTGAGATCGGTCATGCAGCCATCAGTGACAAAGCCGTTACCGGCCCAGATACAACCGACACAGGTGCAGCCGACGAAGCCGAAATCGTCAGGAAGCGACAGGCAGGCTTCCGGAAACACGGAAGTTCAGAAATTTGTCGATGCCTGGCCCAGATTGCAGGATGAGCTGCTTCGCCGCAGCCCGAATCTGATGGCACTGAAATATTCTCAGATGAAAGCGGGCGACGGACCGGCTGAACTGATCCTTACAGCCAACATGCCCGTTTACTACAACCAGATCGAAGCTCATAAAGAAGAGATCGCCTCGTTTATTCTGGAAAAAACAGGCACGCCCTATATGCTGCGGGTAATGAAATCCGATCAGCCCTCAGGCATGAGTTGGGGAAAAGAAGATTTTACTCGTCATATTCATGGTGACGTTAATTTCAAATAAAAACAGATCAAGGAGAAAAAGAAATGGCAAAACGCGGAGGCGGATTCCAGGGTATGCCCGGAAATATGCAGAATATAATGAAACAGGCTCAGCGCCTTCAAAGACAGATGGAAGAGGCGCAGAAAGAGCTGGAAACTATGGAATTTGAAGGCACTTCCGGCGGCGGAGTGGTGAAGATCACGGTTACCGGTCAGAAACAGGTCACAAAGGTCGAGCTTCAGCCTGAAGCGGTGGATCCGGATGATATCGAGATGCTGCAGGATCTGATCCTTACCGCGACCAATGAAGCTCTGAAGAAGGTCGATGAATACTCCGAACAGAAACTCGGCGGCGGAGCCGGACTGGCCGGTGGACTTGGCGGCGGCATGCGGATCCCGGGGATGTTCTGATGGATGAGTTTTCCAGCCCGGTCATGAATCTGATCGGGGAGCTTTCAAGACTTCCCGGTATTGGCAGAAAAAGCGCGCAGCGCCTGGCGCTTCATATGATCCGGATGCCCAAGGAGCAGACCAGAGCTCTGGCGGACGCGATCGTCGAAGCAAGAGAAAAAGTCCGGTACTGCAGTAGGTGCTGTGGTCTTTCTGACGGTGAACTATGTGCGATCTGCGCGGATCCCGCGCGCGATCATTCCACGATCATGGTCGTGGAGGAGGATCGTGATAAAGCGGCTTATGAACGCACCCGTCAGTTTAATGGCGTCTATCATATCCTGCAGGGGGTCATCTCTCCACTGGGAGGCGTAGGCCCGGATGACCTGAGAATGCGGGAGCTGATGCTGCGTCTTTCTGATGATAAAGTAAAGGAAGTCATCATCGCCACGAACCCCACCGTAGAGGGTGAGACGACAGCCATGTATTTATCAAGACTCATTAAGCCTCTCGGTATTAAGGTAACGCGTATCGCGAATGGTGTTCCGGTAGGCGGTGATCTGGAATATGTCGATGAAGTGACGCTGACCCGTGCTCTGGAAGGCCGGACAGCACTATAAGAAATAGTGGAAAATACCTTGGAAAAGTGATACAATATCCTTATTCTGGGGTATTCTTTTTTTGCGCAGAAAAAACGCGTTCAGCGAGGCAATATATATGAAAATGACCAATCAGCATCCGCTGGGAAAGAGATCAGTCAGATGGCTCGTTCTGATCATGATCATCGCGCTTTCCCTGACCGGCTGCGGCATCCTCCCGAAGGAGGAAGAACTGCCCACCGCACCGGTCCTGGCAGAAGGACAGGTGGATGAGTATGTCCTGACGCCGGTGTTCCGGTCTGATATCGAAGTCGGCAGCAATATTCGCTGTACCTATATCCCCTCCGAGGAAGAACGACTGAGTTTTCCGGTGGGCGGGGAGACGATTTCGCATGTCTATGTATCGCTGGGAGATCATGTCATGCCCGGAGACCTGCTGATGGAACTGGATGTATCTTCGTTTGAGGATGAGATCCGGCAGCAGAAGAATGATATGGACAGTATCAGTCTTGAACTGTATCATCTCTCTGCTTCCTGGGATCTTGAACTGGAAGCGGCCGAGATGCAGGATGAATGGAATGCCGCACACGGATCAGCGTCAGACAGGGTCAGTTCTGTCAACAGCCAGTACGGCGCCAGGCAGTCGCTCCTGTACAGTGAATATGAAGTCGCGAGCCTGCGGCTGGAAGAACTGGAGAAACAAAAAGCGAAAAGGCAGATATACGCTTCGATCGAAGGAAACATAACTTCGATCTACAGCTTTGAAGACGGTGAAAGATCGGTGAAGAACCGGACAGTGATCATCGTCACGAACATGGAAGCAGCGCTATTTGAGGTCTACTCCGGCAACAGTGATCTGATCCGGACCGGAGAGGAATACATGCTGGTCTGCAATGACCAGACGTATCCCGTGATCGCCAGAGCGGCCAGTGAACTGGACGCCACGAATGTTAAAGAAGGCAAGCTGTATTTTCAGATGGAAATGCCTGATCCGGAACTTTCCCAGGGCGATACAGGCATCGTAAGAATCACGACAGCGGAGAAGCAAGGAGCTTTGTGCGTCGTGACCAGCGCGATCCAGGACCTGGGAGGTCAGACAGTCGTTTATATCGTCGATGAAGAAGGTTTGAGACAGATACAGCCGGTGACGATCGGCATTTCCAATGATAAACTCACGGAAATCCTTGAGGGCCTTTCCGAAGGGGATTCCGTGATCCTGAAATGAGTAAAGGAGAAACATGAAAAGCAGGATACAAAAGATCCTATGCCTTTGTCTGTCAGCCCTGATGCTGCTCTCTTTACTCGCGGGATGCACTGAAACGGGAGATGGAGAGCAAGGCAGTACGGTGCCTGTGCTGAAAGAACCTACGACGACACAATCCGGCACCATCAAGGTGGAAATGAGAGAGCTTTTGTCCGCGGAATACCTGGATGTTATGGCGGTCCCGGTTTCACAGAAGCTCTATCTTTCCATGGGCGGAACGGTCAAAAGTGTTTTGGTCGGCGTGGGTGATCTGGTGGAAAAAGACCAGCTGCTGATGGTACTGGATCAGAAGACCCTGGAAGACGGGATCGAGTCCAAACGGGCACAGTACAGCGCGCTGTCATCCCAGTACTACTACGATGAGGTGGCGGGAGAATACGCGGTGAAGGCGGCTTCCGACCGCCTGGCGAAAGCAGCGGAAGACAAGAAAGAATCGGAAGAGAACCTGAAAAAGGCGGAGGAGAATAAGACCGCGGCGGAAAGCGTATTGGCGGAAGCCAAAAAAGCCGAAAGTGAACGGCAGGCCAGGGCCGCAGAGGCAGCCGCGGAAAGTGCCGAGATCGAAAAAAGTATCGCGGATCAGGAAGCCGCTTATGACGCGGCAGTCAAAACGAGTGAAGCGGCTGTCACCGCCGCAAAGAACACGCTGACCGCTGCAGAAAGCGAACTGACCGCGTCGGAAGAAGCGCTGGCTGCGGCCAAAGCGGATGTTCCGGTGAAGGAAGCCGCTCTTACAAAGGCAGAAGAAGAACTTGAAAAGGCGAAAGCCGATTATGACAATTGGATCGCGAACCATCAGCCGGCAGACAGTCAGCCACCGGAAGACAGTGGGTCTCCGGAGGATAGTGGATCTCCGGATAACAGTGGTGAAGGATCCGGTGAACCGACGAGTGAAAACAGTTCGGAACCCAGCACGGAACCGGGAACCGAGAATGATGAAGAAAGCAAGCTGAAAGAAGAACTGAAAAAGAAAGAAGCTGCTTTCGAAAAAGCGAAAAATGAACTGGATGGGGCCAATGCCGCGGTCACTTCTGCTGAAGAGCGGGAAGAAGCGGCCAAGACTGCGTTGGCGGAGGCAAAGGAAAACGTAGCTTCAGCAGAAACGGATCATCAGAAGGCTGTGCTGGAGCAGGAGAACGGCCTGGAATTGTTAGCGGTACAGAAGGAACTGGTCGCGAAAGAAAAAGAAACACGGGAAGCGGCTGATCAGGCCGCGGCTGAGCAGGCGGCCGCACAGATCAAAGCGCTGGAAGAAGCACTGGCAGCGGCAGAAAAACTGATCGAGACAGAACAGAAGAATATTGAAAGCGCAGCGCATGAGATCGAGATGAGCGATATCGAACTCAGGCAGGCGCAGCTTTCTCTCTCTCAGGCGGAAGAAGATCACTGGCAGACACTTTCACAGATAAATACCGAGATCGAGCTGATGGAAGCGAAACTCGGACAGAATGAACTGAAAGCGCCTTTTGCCGGCCGGATCGTACAGGTATGCTTCTATCAGGGGCAGTACGCGGGAGAATACGAAACACTGATCATTCTGGCGGATGAGTCCAAACTTCGCCTGAAGGGCCCCGCGTTCAACAACAGTTCCATGCAGAGCTTTACAAAAATCGATGTTCAGATCGATGGGCAGACCCTGGATGTCGATTATGTTCCCTATGAAAATGATGAATATATCAAGAAGACCATGAACGGGGAAAGTCTGCCGACATGGTTTGAACTTCCCGGCGATGAAGACGGAACACAGCATCATATCACCTATGGGATGACCGGCACGGTGCGGCTCTACCGCGGATATAAGGCGAACACGCTGGTGGTGCCAAGGGGCTGCGTCTCTTCCGATGAATATGGCGCCTACGTATATCTCGACCAGGATGGCCAGCGAACCAAGACATATATTACGCTCGGCCTCGAGACAACGACCTATTACGAAGTTCTGGAAGGTTTGAAGGAAGGAGATATGCTGTATGACGCGGATTAAAGTATTTCTCCTCTTTCTGATCATCTGCCTGTTGCTTTCCGGATGCAGCGGCAGCTCTTCCGGGGATATCCGGAGTGAATATATGGATCCCGGCACCATCGCGCAGAACGAGTATCGTACGACGAAAGTCACTCGTGGTGATTTCCAGATCGACTTCCAGATCGATTCCAAAATGACCTACCGCCACGCGGAGTTCATGTACTGGCAATACAGCAGTGATCATTATGACGAGCTTCTCGTTGACCGGGAAGAGATCGTGAAGAAAGGACAGGTCCTGGCGACCTTTGAAACAGGTGTCAGCGAAGCGGATATTCTCGAGAGGGAACTCGCCGTGACTGAGGCCAGAGCTTCGCTCAGTTCCCAGCAGTCCTCCTATGAATCGAGGATCTCCGCCAAACAGGCGTCGCTGGCAGGACTGGAAGGACTGGACTACGAGATCGCGGCTGCTGAACTGGAGCAGCTGAGGGCTCAGTATAATGAAGTAAACGCGTCCGGCTGGTACCGGATCACGGTCGCCCAGGAAGCCCTGGATCGGCTAAGACAGAGAAAGAATGAAAACTCCCTGGTCGCTCCGTTCGATGGGATCGTAATGTATACATCCAGATATTTCCGGTCGGGTGATAATGTGGAAACGTGGGAGCCGGTGGTGGTCGTCGCGGAGATCGCGACCCGCGCCATCAGCTTCACAAATACAAACATCTATGGTAATGTTCCGTATTTGAGCCATGTGAATGTCATCGACCAGCGGACCAAGAAGGAGTTTACCGGGACAGTGGTCAGCTGTGCCGCGGTCACAGGTGCGGAGGAGGATGAGGTCTGGATCGAGATCGATCAGGAACTTGGTGATGAAGACCTGATCGGCGCGGTGAGGATCAGCGGAACGATCCTGAAAAAGACTGACGTCCTGCTGATCGACAGCAAGGCGTTGAAAAAAGAAGGCAACCGGTATTATGTACTGGTGCTGCAGGGAAGTTCTTCCGTCAGCAAGACCTATGTCAAGGTGGGCGGACAGAATTCCAGCACGGTCTGGATCACGGAGGGACTGGAAGAAGGCCAGACCCTGGTCATCGAGTAAGGCAGGTGATAGAATATGTTATCCTACGTAAAGAATAAACTGCTGAACAATATCTGGATGGCCGTCAGTCTCCTGATCGGCAATATCCTGCTGATCAGTATCGCCGCCTGCTCCCCAATGTATTCAGACGCTGTACTGCAGCGCATGCTGCAGCGAAATCTGCAGAGCGAGATGGAATCAACCGGATATTATCCCGGGATCATCGAACTAAGAGGGAATTATTCGCTGACGACCCCGGCCAAGTTCGGCAATCTGGCTCAGCTCGAAGAGCTGTCGGATGATATGGCAAAGGGCATGCCCATCGAGGTCATTTATCAGATCAAAGAATATTTCAAGTCGGATATCCGATCCACTCATCAGGTGGGAGGCCCGAACAATACCTTCGGAACGAGAGTCGACGCCATCAGCGGCTATCAGGATCATATCAGACTGATCAGCGGTGAAATGCCTTCGAAAGAAGTGAGCGACAATACGATGGAAGCCATCGTGAGCCAGAAGACGCTCATGAGCTGCAATCTGTATATCGGAGAGGAGATCCTTTTCGAGAAGATCCTCGACGAGAACAAAAATCCCTATAAGGTTCGGATCACAGGTGTCTTCGAACCGGCCAGCGACACAGATCCGTTTTGGATCTATAATCCTAACCAGGCTTCGAACTATCTCTATGTTGAACCGCAGGCCTTTTATGATCTGTGGATCAAAGATGAAGCTTCCAGACAGCAGTTCAACGAGACGATGTATGTGCTGATCGATTATACACAGATCCGCGGCACGGATGTCGATCTTCTGCTGGAAGAGACGGAAAAGTACTGTGAACGGATGAATGAGATCTTCCCCAACGCGATGAACGCGCGCTATGAGACGATTCTGAAAGCGTACGGAGAAAGCGCGAAACGGCTTAATGTCACGCTGATCGTTCTGCAGGTACCGGTCTTTTTGTTGCTGATGGCCTTTATTATCATGGTTTCAGGTCAGATGCTCGGTATGGATCAGAACGAGATCGCTATGATCAAGAGCCGCGGAGCTTCCCGAAAGCAGATCATGACGATCTATATCCTGCAAAGCCTGATCATCGCGATTTTTTCTCTGCTGGCCGGTATCCCGCTGGGATATCTGATCTGTCAGATCATCGGCTCCTCGAACGCGTTTCTGGAATTTATTCAGCGCCGGTCGCTTTCGGTGCGTTTCGCGCTGCCGGTCTGGGGCTTTTCTCTGGGAGCCGCGCTGTTCGGCATGCTGGCGATGATCCTGCCTGCCATTCGGCACAGTCGCGTGAGCATCGTCGATTACAAAAGGGCTAAGCATAAATCAGATAAACCCATCTGGCAGAAACTGTTCCTGGATCTGATCCTGCTGGCTGTATCCCTTTACGGACTGTACAGTTATCATCAGCAGTCAGCCTACCTCTCACAGCAGCTGGAAGGCGGCGCATCACTGGATCCGCTGCTGTATATGTGCAGCTCCATGTTCATGCTCGGATGCGCCTTGCTATTTGTGCGTGTTTTTCCGTGGATCATCCGGGCGATCTTCAGTTTGTTCAAAAAACACTGGTCTCCCGGTCTGTACGCCTCGTTCCTTCGTATGCTCCGGACGAAAGGCAATCAGAACTTCATCATGATCTTCCTGGTCCTGACGCTGGCACTGGGTATCTTCAGCGCGGAAACGGCCCGTACGATCAACGCGAACGCGGAAGAAAAGATCCGGTATTCCTCCGGCGCGGACATCATTTTCCAGGAGAAATGGAAGGGGCGGCAATATGCCGACGCGGAAGGCAATATCGAAACGATCTATGTGGAACCGGATTTTCATCGGTATGAAGAGATCGACGGGGCGACATCCTTCGCCAAGGTCTATATCAACCACAGCATCTCGACCAGCGTCGGAACAAAGAACCTCAAAGATGTGACCCTCATGGGGATCGAGACAAAGGCTTTTGGAGAGACAGCCTATTTCAAGGACGGACTGCTGGATTCGCACTGGTACAACTTCCTGAACGCCATGAGCCAGGATCCGGAAGGGCTTCTGGTCTCGACCAGTTTCCGTGATCTTATGGGACTGAAGCTGGGCGACCATATGACCTACAAAACAGCGAACAAGAATGTGATCCGCGGTACGATCTACGGATTTGTGGATTACTTCCCGACCATGATCCCTCCGGAAGCGACACAGACCGGTGAATCCTTCTTTATTATCGCGAATCTGAATTACCTGCAGAACAAGTGGGGGATGCAGCCTTATCAGGTCTGGATGAAAAACGAGACAGACTCATCTCAGTATATCTATGATTTTGCCACCTCCACCGGTACGGCCTTCACATACTTTTACGATACGAACGCGCAGCTCATCGCACTCAAGAATGATCCGATCTTCCAGGCAACGAACGGTATCCTGACGGTAGGATTTATCGTCGTACTGGCGCTTTGCTCCGTAGGCTTTCTGATCTACTGGATCCTTTCGATCCGTTCGCGTCAGCTGCAGTTCGGTATCTTCCGCGCGATGGGCATGACGATGCGAGAGATCCTGGGTATGCTGATCAATGAGCAAATCTTCCTCTCGGTCCTTTCCATGGTGGTAGGCGCGCTGGTCGGCCGACTGGCCGGCAGGCTCTACGTCCCGATGATCCAGATGGCATACTCCAGCGCGGACCAACTGATTCCACTCGAGGTGACTAGCGCGGTCTCGGATGAAATGAAACTTTACGCGGTGGTCATCATCGTGATGATCGTTTGTATGTTGATCCTTGGGCGGATCATCAAGAGCATCAAGATCGCCCAGGCGCTGAAACTCGGGGAGGATTAGGGGCATGGAATACATGATCAAAGCAATCGATGTTGCTCGAGGCTTCCCCGTGGGCGGAGACACGTTCTGGGCGCTGAAGGATATCAATCTGACGATCCCCACCGGAAAACTTACGATCCTCAAAGGTCGTTCCGGATCCGGAAAAACGACGCTTCTGAATATTCTGTCAGCGCTGGACGTCCCTACGAAAGGGAAGGTCTATATCGGTGAGACCGAAGTGACGGCGCTTTCGGACAGCGGCAGAGATAAACTGCGGCGTAAACAGGTTGGGTATGTGTACCAGTCCGTGGCCCTGATCCCCATGATGACCGCCTATGAAAATGTCGAATTTGCGCTTCGTTTGGCACGGTATGAGGGTGACTGGAAAAAACGGGCGGAGGAGTGCCTGCACATGGTAGGCCTCGCGAACCGTATGACCCATATGCCGCAGGAGATGTCCGGCGGTGAACAGCAGCGTGTTGCCATCGCGCGGGCAGTAGCCGCGCAGCCGAAGGTCCTCTTCGCCGATGAACCGACAGCCGAGCTGGATACGAATACCGGTCTTCAGGTCGTGAAGATCTTCAAGGATCTCTGCGCGGAAGAGGGTGTAAGCGTCATTATGACCACGCACGATACCGGTCTGATGGATATCGGCGATGCATTGTATGAGCTGGAAGATGGTCAGATCATCAATCGGGGAGGGCTGGCAACATGATCGAATGTGAAAACCTCGTCAAGATTTATAAGACCATCGATACCGAAGTATTGGCCCTGCAGGGGCTGGAACTGACCGTGGAAGACGGTGAACTGATGGCGATCATCGGCAATTCCGGATCGGGCAAATCCACCTTTCTGAATATGATCGGCGGACTGGACCGACCGTCGGCCGGCCGTCTGATCGTGAATGGACTGGATCTTTTCAAACTGTCCGAAGCGGAACTGGTCGCGTATAAGCGCGACGTCGTAGGTTTCGTCTGGCAGAATAACGCGCGCAACCTGGTCCCGTATCTGACCGCGATCGAGAATGTACGGATGCCCATGATGTTCGGCACGATCAAACAGCAGAAAGAACGTGCCGCCGAGCTTCTGGAGATGGTGGGCATGAGTCACCGCGCGAAAAACAAGCTTTCTATGCTCTCCGGCGGTGAACAGCAGCGGGTCGCTATCGCCATCGCACTGGCCAATAACCCCAAACTGTTGCTGGCCGATGAGCCGACCGGCAGCGTGGATATGAAGACATCCGATTATATCCTGGATCTGTTCCGGAAACTGAATGAACAGCTGGGCCTGACGATCGTGATCGTTACGCATGACCGCCATCTGGCAAAGAAAGTAAACCGGGTCGTAGCGATCCGGGACGGCAAGACTTCCAGTGAGATGATCCTTCGTCCGAACTATCGGGAACGGCTGGAAGGGATCGGATCGCTGGATGAAGCGGAAGATAGCGTTCAGGAAGAATTTGCGGTACTGGACCGCGCGGGACGTCTGCAGATTCCGTCTTCCATGCTGGAAGAAATCGGTGCTTCAGGTAACAAAGTGAAACTTGAAGTTGTAGATGGAAAAATACAGATTACTCCTGGGGGAAAATAAAAAACAAATAAAAGATAAGGCAATAAAAGGCGCCTATAGGGTGTCCCAATGCGAGTTATGCGAAGCATCTGCCGAGCATTGGGGCGCTCTATAGGCGCTCTTTCATTTTACTGACGATTTATTGTTGAGTTGTTATGTTATTCTTCTTCATCTTCAGAAGATGTAGCTTCTTCCTGTTGCGCCAGTGCAACTGACACGATATGAACATCGTCGCCCAGGGAGATCAGCTTGACGCCCTGTGTGACGCGGCCGATCTGGCTGATGCTGTCGACCGGCGTACGGATAATGATGCCTGCGGAGGTGATGATCAGCAGATCCTGATCCGGTGATACGATGCGGAAAGTGACCAGACCGCCGGTCTTTTCCGTGACCTTGGTGCAGAGGACGCCTTTACCGCCGCGGCGCTGTACGCTGAACTCGTTCAGAGAGGTACGCTTTCCGATACCGTTTTCACTGATGACCAGGATCGCGTCACCTTCGGAGGCGAGTCCCATCGCGATCAGCGAGCTTCCGCCGGACAGGTTGATACCTTTCACACCCATCGTGGAGCGGCCGGTCGGACGCACATCGGTCTCAAGGAAACGGATCATCTGTCCGGCATTTGAGGCCAGGAAGATCTCGTCGTGGCCGGAGGTACGTTTGACTTCGATCAACTGATCATCTTCCTGCAGCGCGATCGCGTTCAGACCGTTGGTACGAATGTTGTTATATTCGGAAAGCGCGGTCTTCTTCACGATACCCTGCCGGGTCGCCATGATGAGATAACCGTCTTCCGCCGTGCTGTCCTTGAGCTTGATGCCGGCACAGACCTGTTCGTCGCCGTTCAGCTGAAGGAGATTGACGATGGCGGTACCCTTGGCGGTACGGCCGGCTTCCGGGATCTCAAAGGCTCTCATACGATAGACGCGGCCTTTGGTCGTGAAGAAAAGCAGATAGTCATGGGAAGAGCAGACGAACAGATCCTGGACATAATCATCCTTGCGGGTCTCGACGCCTTTGATACCCTTGCCGCCGCGGTTCTGGCTGCGGTACATATCCAGGGACGTACGCTTGACATAGCCGAGATTCGTGAGGGTGACGACACACTGTTCATCCTTGATGAGATCTTCGAGATTGATCTCGCCTTCCTCATGGGTGATATAGGTGCGGCGGGGATCGCCGTACTTGGTCTTGATGATAAGAAGCTCTTCTTTGATAACGCCGTAGAGGATGTTCTCGTTCGAGAGGATCGCCATATACTCGGCGATCTTCGATTCAAGTTCATCGTACTCGCCCTGCAGTTTGCTTCTTTCCAGACCGGTCAGCGCGCGCAGACGCATGTCCACGATGGCCTGAGCCTGTACATCATCGAAACCGAACCGGATGATCAGCGAGGATTTTGCCTCGTCGACGCTGTTGCTCGCGCGGATGATATTGATGATCTCGTCGATATGATCGAGCGCCATGAGCAGACCTTCCAGAATGTGCGCCCGGGCCTGCGCCTTGCCGAGGTCATAACGGGTGCGGCGGGTGACGACTTCCTTCTGGTGATCCAGGTAATGGGTCAGGATCTGCTTGAGGTTCAGCACCTTCGGCTGACCGTCAACGATGGCCAGCATATTGAAGCTGGTATTGTTCTGCAGAGGCGTGTTTTTGTAGAGCTGGTTCATCATGACACGCGGATTGGCTTCGCGTTTCAGGTCGATGACGATCCGCATACCGGTCCGGTCGGACTCGTCACGCAGGTCGGAGATGCCTTCCAGCCGCTTGTCCTTGACAAGATCCGCGATGCGCTCGACCAGCTTGGCTTTGTTCACCTGGTAGGGGATCTCGGTCACTACGATTCGGTGACGGTTGTTCGGAAGCTCCTCGACCTCCATGTTCGCGCGTACGACCGCACGGCCGCGGCCGGTCCGATATGCCTGCTCGATATCGCGGGTACCGTAGATGGTTGCGCCGGTGGGGAAGTCGGGACCCTTGACGATCTTGATCAGCTCATCGATCTCGGTATCACGGTCTTCGAGCACATGATTGTCGATGATCTTAACAACGGCATCGATGACCTCGCCCAGGTTATGGGGAGGAATGCTGGTCGCCATACCAACGGCGATACCGCCGGTACCGTTGACCAGAAGGTTCGGGAAACGAGCCGGAAGAACTTCCGGTTCTTTCAGGGATGCATCGAAGTTGTCCGCGAAGTTGACTGTATCTTTACCGATATCGGCCATCATTTCCATCGCGATCTTCGAGAAGCGGGCCTCGGTATAACGCATGGCGGCAGCGCCGTCACCGTCTACGGAACCGAAGTTGCCGTGACCGTCGACCAGCATATAGCGCATGTTGAAATCCTGGGCCATATGGACCATCGCTTCATAGATGGAAGAATCACCGTGAGGATGGTATTTACCCATCGTATCGCCTACGATACGGGCGGATTTACGATAGGAGCTGGAGGGATCCAGGTGCAGTTCGCTCATGGCGTAGAGGATACGGCGCTGGACCGGTTTCAGACCGTCCCGGACATCCGGGAGCGCACGCGTCACGATAACGCTCATGGCATAGTCGATATAGCTTTCCCGCATGAGCTTCTCGAGGTTTACAGCCTCGATGCGGTCATGCTGCGGGTTGGCCGGCAGACCCACGCCGTTCAGTTCTTCGTTCAGGATCTCGCCTTCAGGAATGTTGGGTGTATTGTTATCAGCCATTTGGGTTTATCCTTTCGAAGTATTTTAACCGTAAGTATCGATGTTCGTCGCGTACTTGGCGTGTGTCTCAATGAATTCACGGCGCGGTTCGACCTTGTCGCCCATAAGGATCGTGAAGATCTTGTCCGCGGCGGCCGCGTCTTCCATCTGTACCTGAAGGAGGATACGGTTCGCGGGATCCATGGTGGTCTCCCACAGCTGGCTCGCGTCCATCTCGCCCAGACCTTTGTAGCGCTGGATCTCGACGGACTTGTCGTCGTCCCTGACGCCGATCTTTACTTTGATCTGCTCGAGTTCCTGATCAGAGTAGGCGTAGTAGACTTCCTTCTTGCCTTTCTCCACGCGATACAGCGGCGGCTGGGCGATATACACATGGCCCTGCTCGATCAGCTGCGGCATGAAACGATAGAAGAAGGTCAGCATCAGTGTACGGATATGCGCGCCGTCCACATCGGCATCGGACATGATAATGATCTTGTGGTAGCGAAGCTTTTCGATATCAAAATCTTCGTGGATCCCGGTGCCGAAAGCGGTGATCATGGAACGGATCTCTTCATTGCCAAGGATACGGTCCAGTCTTGCCTTCTCTACGTTCAGGATCTTGCCTCGAAGCGGCAGGATGGCCTGTGTTTTACGGGTACGGGCATTCTTGGCGGAACCGCCGGCGGAATCTCCCTCTACCAGATAGATCTCACAGTTTCTGGGATCGCGGTCGGAACAGTCGGCCAGCTTACCGGGCAGAGAAGTGGTATCCAGAGCGGTCTTGCGGCGGGTCAGTTCCTTGGCCTTTCTGGCCGCGTCGCGGGCGCGGGCTGCCAGGATCGCTTTCTGGATAATGACCTTTCCGATATTCGGGTTCTGCTCCAGGAAGAAGGTGAGACCGTCTTTCACGACAGCGGCCACCGCGCCGCGGGCTTCGGCGTTGCCGAGTTTCTGCTTGGTCTGACCCTCAAACTGCGGGTCGCTCAACTTGACAGAGAGCACACAGGTAAGACCTTCACGGACGTCATCACCGGAAAGTTTCTCATCGTCTTTCAGGATCTTATTCTTCAGTCCGTAGTCGTTCAGGATCTGGGTATAGGCCGCACGGAAACCGGCCAGATGCGTACCGCCTTCCGGGGTATGTACGTTATTGACGAAGGTGTAGGTGCTGTCGGCGTAGGAATCATTGTGCTGCAGCGCGATCTCTACATATACGCCGTCCTTCATGCCCTCGGCATACATGATCTTATCATACAGGGGATCCTTGTTCTCGTTCGCGTAGGCGACGAATTCCCGGATTCCGCCTTCATAATGATAGACTTTCTTCTGCTCCATACCTTCACGCAGATCTTCCAGCGTAATGAGAAGACCTTTGGTCAGGAACGCGGTCTCCTGCAGACGGTGAGCGAGCGTATCGAAGTCATATACAAGATCATCGAAGATCTCAGGATCGGGCTGGAAAGTAACGGTCGTTCCGGTATGATCAGTCTCGCCGATCACGTTCAGCGGCTCAACAGTCTTGCCGCGCTCGAAACGGATCTGATGGATCTGTCCGCCGATATGTACCTGTACGACGACAGAAACGGAAAGCGCGTTGACGACGGAAGCGCCGACACCATGCAGACCGCCGGAAACCTTATATCCCCCTCCGCCGAATTTACCGCCGGCATGAAGAACGGTATAGACGACCTCTACGCCGGAGATGCCTTTCTGAGGCTGGATATCGACCGGAATACCACGTCCGTTATCTATGACGGTGATGGAGTTGTTCGGATTGATGGTGACATTGATCTCGGTGCAGTAGCCGGCCAGCGCCTCATCAACGGAGTTGTCCACGATCTCATAGACAAGATGGTGAAGTCCGGGAGAAGCAGTGCTGCCGATATACATGCCCGGACGGCGGCGAACGGCCTCCAGACCTTCCAGGATCTGGATCTGACTGGCTGTATATTCACCGGTAACGGTCAGATCAGCCTCTACCTGTTCACTCTCGTGATGGTAGTCTTCCGGGATCCCTTCCTGTCCGTCCAAGGCAGTCTCGGCATCCGCGGCATTCGCCCGTTCAAGGATGGCTCTTGCCTCCAGATCCTGCTGATCCAGACCTTCCAAATTAAGTTCTGTGTTCAAAAACGGTTCCTCCAATCCCCTGCAAAAAAAGCCGGTTTTGATGGTGCTTTCAGGGCAGGTTTTTACATATAAAAACCAATAATAATTAACCGTTGATATTATACCATAAAACCCGCATAAATACAAGGAAAACGGGCATTTTAAAGGCACTTTGAAAAGCGAAAAATATGCCGATTTTTGTACCGGATCCGGCATGTTTTTTGGTGTTATTTTTCGCTTTATTTTTGGCATAATCTGTGTATTGTTTTGAACCTCATCTGTTGCTATAATATATAGATAGCGAACGAAGAAGGAGAGCTTGAAAAATGGCAAAAAACCGGTCTTTACAGAAGAAGATCTCACTGACGATGATCATGGTCATGATCGTCGCGGTTTTTTGCGTCGCGGCAGTTTTCTTCCTGACGACGAAAGGTCTTTCGGATACCGCTTTGACCTACAGTGAACGAATCGGCAAAACGACCGGAGAGAAATCAGCGATCTCCATGGATGAACTGACACAGAAAACACTGATGACACTGGCTGAAAACAAGGCGGATCTGGCAGATACGCTGTTCGCCCAATTTGAGCAGGCAGTGGAAACAGCTGCTTTCGCAGCGCAGAAGATCTATGAGAATCCGGAAGATTACTCACCGAGACCTGTTCCGCTCCCGGACAAGGATAACGACGGATCCATCTCGATCCAGGCACTGTATCTGGATCCGGAAACCATGCCGGACGATCCCGCGATCCAGGAAGAAGTCATGCTGCTCGGGAATATCCAAGACCTACTGGTCTCTCTCAATGAGAATTTCCCGGCGATGGCTTCCAACTATATTGCTTCCGCCAATGGTTTTATGGTCCAGGCGGATTATATCTCTCCGAAAAAATACGACGAAAACGGCCGGCTGATGCCCTTTGACGCCACGGTGCGGCCCTGGTATATCGGCGCTAAGGAAACGGGAAAAACCTTCCTTTCTCCGGCTGTTAGGGACGCCCATACGCCGCAGCTGGCGGTCATGTGCGGCGTGCCGATCTACGTAGACGGACAGTTCAAAGGTGTTTCCGGCGCCGGCATGTATCTGGATGATCTGGAATCCATGGTCATGGGTATCCATCTGGATTCCAATATGAGCGCGTTCATTCTGTCCGCGCAGGGGCAGATCCAGTTTTCGACTTTTGAAACAGGCGTCCTGATGATCGGTGAAGAAGGGGACGACCTTCGAAAGGCAGAAGGCGAAGAGATCGCGAAAACAGCGGAAAAAGCTGTCGCGGGGGAAAGCGGTGTCGAACTCATCGATGTGGAAGGAAAGACGATGTATGTGGCTTACGCGCCAATGAGGACCGTAGGCTGGTCCTTTGTGATCCTGCTTCCCCAGGATGTCGTGGAAGCTCCGACCAGAGAGCTGACAGCCGGCATTGAAGAAGTTACCGAGCAGTCCGCCAAAGAGATGAACAGCTATATCAGCCGTTCCATCGGGATCATGCTGTTCGTGCTCGTTTCGATCATCCTGGTCATCCTTCTGGTTTCCCTGTATTTATCCAGGCAGATCGTCAGCCCCATCAAACAGCTGACCGAGCAGGTACACCAGGTGGAAGGAGATAAGCTGGATTTTCACTGGGATCTCGAGACCGGCGACGAGACGCAGACGCTCGCGGAATCCTTTGAATCGCTGACGGAAAGAATGAAAAATTATATCTCGGATATCCAGACGATCACCGCGGAGCGGGAGCGTATCGGTACCGAACTGGAACTGGCAGAGAAGATCCAGGCCTCTATGCTGCCGCATATCTTCCCGCCGTTCCCGGACCGGAAAGAGTTCGATATCTATGCTTCGATGGATCCGGCAAAGGAAGTCGGCGGTGATTTCTATGATTTCTTCCTGGTGGATGAAGATCATCTCGGTCTGGTCATGGCGGATGTCAGCGGCAAAGGGATCCCGGCAGCCATGCTCATGATGATCACGAAAACCATCATGCAGAGCGTCGCTATGCTGGGCAAAACATCGGGCCAGATCCTCGGAAAGACAAATGAGGCGATATGCTCGAACAATCCGGAAGGTATGTTCGTGACGGTCTGGGTGGGTATTCTGGAGATTTCCACCGGGAAACTGACCGCAGCCAATGCCGGCCATGAATATCCCGCGATCAAACGCGCGGACGGATCCTTTGAGATCTTCAAAGATCCGCATGGATTTGTGGTAGGCGGCTTTGACGATGAATATTATCATGAATACACACTGGAACTTCGTCCCGGTGATCAGATCTTCCTCTATACGGACGGTGTTCCGGAAGCATCCCGGGAAAACCGGCAGATGTTCGGAATGGAAAGAATGCTTGCGGCGCTGAATGAAGACAAAAAGGCTGACTGCGTTGCCGTTCTGAAGAATGTGCGGCGGGCGGTGGACGAATTCGTTCAGGAGGCGGAGCAGTTCGACGATCTGACGATGATGTGTATCGAATATAAGGGAGGCGCAAAGAATGCGTGATACGACAAAAGAGTTCTTCAGGGATAACGGAAAAACGCTTGGAGAACTCGCCCTGGGAAGCGCGATCTATTCCCTGGGTATGAATCTTTTCTATACGCCGGCTAAACTGCTGGCCGGCGGCGTGACCGGTTTCGCGCAGATCCTGCACTATCAGTTCGGCTGGCCGATCGCGCTGATGGTGATCCTGATCAACATCCCCATGTTTCTGGTGGGTCTCTGGCTGATCAGTAAAAAGTTTATCCTGTATTCCGCGATCGGAATGGGGATCTATACGCTGTTCATCCAGTTGTTTTCCGGGCTCTCGCTGCCGTTTTCCAGTCCGCTGACCTCCGTGGTCGTCGGCGGCGTCCTGCTGGGTCTCGGCGTCGGATTGATCTATCGGAGCGGGGCTTCGGTAGGCGGGACAGATATCATCGCCAAGATCCTGAACAAGTATTTTTCTGTCAACATGGCGACCGCCGGTCTGGCGATCAACGCGGTCATCGTTTTCGCCTCGGCCTTTATCTTCGGCCTCGATCAGGCGGTTTTGACGATCTGCGCGATGTTCATCTCCGCTAAAGTGAATTCCTTCGTGATCGACGGTATCGACCATCGCAGAGCGATCCTGATCATCACGGACAAAAAAGAAGAGCTGTCAAAAGCCCTGATGGAACGGCTGAACCGCGGTGTGACCATCATCGACGCGCAGGGCGCCTACACAGGTCAGGAGCACTGGCTGATGTATATCGTCATCAACAAGCATCAGCTGGGCGTACTGAAATCGATCATCAAACGTGTCGATCCGAAGGCCTTTTTCACGATCATCACCGTGAACGGCGTCTACGGCCACGGTTCCAGCTTTTTCTCGATGAAGCACATCGACAGCTGAAAAACTTTTTTTCTTGCCGGGAATATGATATACTGAGAAAAGAAATCAATGGGAGGTAACCACTCATGTTTCAGCAATTCATGAATAATGTCGTCAAAAAATCATCCGACGGCCAGGCGAACGAAGGCATCCGCAATGTGACCCTCGGTCAGAAGCGATATGTTTTCCAGCGTTTCCCGGAAAACGCGAATGAACTCAGACAGGTCAACCGCGGCGGAGCAGAAGGAAAATACCTGGTGCTGCCGCTGATGATCGCGGCCTTCCGTACCTGGACACCGCAGAATCCGGAAACCTGTTATGAGATGATGAAAGTGCTCATGAACTCGCCGACCGCAGGCAGTATGGCGCCGTTCAACAACTTTACCAAGGATTTCGTCCGGGCCCGTATGATGCAGAACAACAAGTGGCAGTATATCGCGAACGCGTACCTGGAAGGCGCGACGCCGCAGAACGGATACCGGCCGAATCAGCCATTCGCGATCACCGTCCGTGAATATGTCTACGCGCCGCAGACGTCCACGATTTATGGAAGGACCCTTTCCGTCGAAAAAGTCGTCATCGAGTTCCCGGGAGCCGACACGGAGCGTTCGCTTTCTGTTTACCAGGATCCCGCGGATGGACAGTGGTATGCCTTCAGCGACACCTATGGCGGCCTGCTGGTCGACATCAAAACTCCCATGAGATAAATAAAGAGGAAATACTATGCAGATCTCTGAAGTTCAGCTCTTAAGCGCAAAGATAAAGGAAAACATGGAAAAGGTCATCGTGGGCAAATCAGATAAGATCGATCTGATCCTGGCCGCGCTTCTGGCAAAGGGCCATGTGCTTCTGGAGGACGTGCCCGGCACCGGCAAGACTGTGCTGGCCAAGTCGCTCGCGAAATCCATCGATACGAAATTCAAGCGGATCCAGTTCACGCCGGATCTTCTTCCGTCGGATCTGATCGGTATCAACTACTTCAACCAGAAAGAACAGGAATTCGTGTTCCGTCAGGGAGCGCTTTTCACGAACATCCTGCTGGCGGATGAAATCAACCGGGCGACGCCGCGTACGCAGTCTTCCCTGCTGGAGAGCATGGAAGAAAAGCAGATCACCGTGGACGGTGTGACCTACGTGCTGGATCAGCCATTCTTCGTCATCGCGACGGAGAACCCGGTGGAAACGCAGGGAACTTTCCCGCTTCCGGAAGCCCAGCTCGACCGTTTTCTTATCCAGCTTTCCATGGGCTACACGGAAAAGGCGGAGACAGTCAGGATCCTGGAACGCTTTGTCAACGAAGTCCCGGCGGCGGATCTTCAGCCGGTCATCACGAAAGAGCAGCTGCTGGAGATGCAGGAAGCCATCAAGGACGTATATATCCATCCGGATGTGGCCGGCTACAGCGTCGATATCGTCGAAAAAACGAGACAGGAAGAAGCGGTACAGCTGGGCGTTTCCCCTCGTGGCAATCTGGCGCTCTTAAAGGCCGCGCAGGCGCTCGCCGCGATCCGCGGCCGCGAATTCGTGACGCCGGATGACATCAAGGATCTGGCGCTGCCGGTACTGGGGCATCGTATTCTGCTCAGAGGATCGTCCCGCAACCGTTCGACGCAGATCGAGAATCTCATCAGCGGAATTCTGGAAACCGTCGAAGTCCCTACTGAAAACTTCAAGAGATAACAATGCCGATACTGATCATTCTGATCGTTGTGGGGCTGGTGCTCTGGCTGCAGCGCGTGATCTACCGCCGTTTCTGGGACCGCTCTCTGGAAGCGTCGGTCAGGTTTTCGGACTATTATCTGTTCGAAGGGTCGACGACGACCCTGACCGAGGTCATGTCGAACGCCAAGCTGCTTCCGCTCCCGTGGGTCCACCTGAAATTTCAGATCTTCCGCAACGGAAAGAGCGACAACCTGTTCCGCAGCGATATTTTCAACATTCTGTTTAATCAGCAGATCACTCGAAAAAGCGAGATCAAGCTGGATAAGCGCGGTGTCTATCAGATCCCTTCGCTGGATCTGTTAAGCTATGACCTTTTTATCACGAGCAAGTTTGTGAAAAAGACCGATAACCAGGCGACGATCACGGTTTTTCCGCTTTCCCTTACCGATACAGAGATCGCTGTTCCTTTCGAGAAACTGATGGGCCAGATCGCGACGAAACGCTATACGCAGGAGGATCCGTTCCTCTTCAAGGGCATTCGCCCGTATCAGCCGGAAGACAGCTTTCGTGACATCAATTTCAACGCCTCTGCCCGGGCGGGCGAGTGGCTGGTCAACACACATGAATATACCCTGGATCAGAAGGTTCGGATCGTCCTTCTGACCGACAAAAGCACCAACTATTACGATGAAACGGCCTATGAGGAAGGACTGCGCTTTGCCGCCGCGCTGGTAAGCCGGCTGGAAACAGAAGGTATTCCGGTCAGCTTCTATTCGAATGGAATGGACAGCCTCGATCATAAAGAACCCTTCCTTGATGCCGGTACCAGTCAGAATCACACGGACGCGATCCTGGAACTGCTCGCAAGGCTGGATCTTTCCGAGACCGGCACGCCGGGGACGAAAGTACTGGAAAACATCCAGGAAAACCGCCAGGCGGACGAGTTTTATGTCATTATTTCCCCGGACCGGAGCAGACAGATGCTGGACGCGTATCTTTCTCTTCGGGATTATACCGATGCCTGCCAGATGATCGTGCCGGTGAGGGCGATGGATTTCTTCGCGCTGCCGGACGAAGAGAAAGAACGGGAAGAAAAGATCGAGAATTATTACTATCATAAAATCTGAGGAAAGGAACATTTCATGGGCGGATATTCAGAAGAAGAACGCATGCCGGATATCGATTTTTACCGGAAGCCCAAATATCCTGTCTGGATCGAAGCGCTGAAGGTCTTTCTGATGTTTTGCATCGGAGGGATGGTGATCCTTTACGCGGCTTATGATTTGGCTGAAGGCCGACAGATGTATATTCTTTTTGCTGTCGGTTTTCTTCTGATGCCCATTTTATCCACTATCGTCCGCCGGCTCTCGAGGAATCTGTTTCTTTTCCTTCTGCCGCATATCGCCTTCGGCGCTTATGTGCTGATGCTGTCGCCGGATATCATCCTGACCGCGCTGGGGATGCTGTATGTCATTCTTCTGACAGTCTACGGACTGGTTCGGCAGATGTCCCGCCAGAGCGAGAAGGAGATGTCCATGATCGTGCTGTTCGCCGCGATCTTTGCCATGCTGGTAATCTATGGGATCTCCATTTACCGCGGACACGGCGAATACGAGATGCTGCTCATGGGACAGGGTCTTGTCTACATCGTTCTATTCCTTTTCTACCAGCATCGGATGAGCCTTCTGGCGACACTGGGGGCCATCGATAAGGGAAGTAATTTCTCCACAAAGCATGTCATCGGATTCAATACCCGGATGTACTTCGGGTATATGGGTCTCGGTGTTTTGCTGCTGGTCGGACTGTATATCGCCGGATTCGGTGAACTGCTCAGCATATTAGGCCGCTGGCTTCTGCTGATGATCCGAAAGATCGTACGTGCACTGGTGAAGGTGGAGCCTACGCCGGAAACCATAGAGGAAGAAGCTGAAGAGGCGCAGCAGATCCAGCAGGATATCGGCATGGTGATCGGCCAGGGCATCGAAACGGCTTTTATCTGGGTCATTCTGCAAAAGATCCTGGAAGTCATAACGGTGATCGGTCTGATCGTCGGGGTAGTCTATTTGATCTACCGATTTATCCGGCGGTTCATGAGCAGCTATCAGTATGTCGGTACCGGTTACGAGGAGACCCGAGTCAATCTCGCGCGTGCCGGCAAAGATAAGGTCCGGACGGAGCGGCTTTCGATCTTTGACCGAAGCCCGGAAAACCTGATCCGGCGGGAATACTGGAAGAAAATAAGGACCGTGATCGACAAGACAGTACTTCGAAGCGATACACCGCAGGAAGCCGGTATGAAATATGCGGCTGTCAGCGGGATCGTTCACGATTATGAAAGTGTACGTTACGGAAAAAAGAAAGAAGGGTAGTACATGTCGCTCGTACAGATGGATTTTGCCTCCGGCTGTCTGAACCGGTATACGACGATGGAAGTTTTCCTGCCGGATACCGCAGTACCGGAAGAAGGTTTTCGCAGTCTTTATCTGCTGCACGGATATCACGGGAATCATACGGATATGCTGCGGCGACTCAATCTTTTGAAATATGCTGAGGCGAACGATATCGCCATCTTCATGCCCGACGGGGACAACGCTTACTGGGCGGATTTCCCCGAGCGGGCTGAATTTTATCAGGAGTATGTGGCGAGGGAACTCGTGCCCATGACCAGACGGCTTTTCCCGTTATCCGCAAGGCGAGAGGATACGTATGTCGCCGGGATCAGCATGGGCGGAGGTGGGGCGGTCCGCTTAGGGCTAATGTATTCGGACGTCTTCGGAAAGGTGGCCGGTCTTTCCCCCTATCTGGTATCGTATGAGGACTTTGATCCTGTCGGACACGGCACGAACGCGCTGAAAGCGCTGGATGATGTGCTCATGGCCCGTCAGGCATCGATCTTTTCCTTCAGTATGGGAGGCCTGGTCGAACTTCCGAAAATGTATCTGACGATCGGGACTGACGACGCGCTGCTTTCCGAGAACCGGCAATTCCATGAGATGCTGGAGATGGCCTCGCTTCCCCACATCTATAAGGAATATCCCGGTGCGCATGACTGGGATTTCTGGAATGAACGGCTGCCTGAACTGTTCGAATTTTTGAATCAACCCGAAGTGTGAAAGGAGGGAAAACGTTGGCTATTCTGAAATTTGACATTCCCTCCGAAACGATGGGACGCCAGGTGACCTTTGAAGCGATCATCCCGGCAGAGGCACTGGCTGATGGCGAAGAGATCGCCGTACTGTATCTCCTGCACGGCGTTCAGGGAGGCTATATCAACTGGATCAGCCTGACGAACGCCATGAGGCTTCTCGGACAGCGCAACTTACAGGCGGACGTCGGACCGGGCAAGGCCAGAAAGAGACTGGCGCTTATCATGCCTTCGGGCGGAAACGGATTTTATCATCCGATCCCTTCCCGCGAAGAACGACAGGAAAACATGGGACATCAGCATGACTATGAAGCGTTCCTCGCCGAGGAACTGCCCGCATGGACAAGGAAAATGCTGCCGGTATCGAAAGAACGGGAAGACATGGGGATCGCAGGACTTTCCATGGGCGGTTACGGCGCGCTGTATCTGGGCATCAAATATGGAGAGACGTTCGGGTTCGCGGGTGGTCTTTCCAGCGCGCTTCTGACACAGCGAAGCCTGGAGGATAATTTCGTAGAAGGACAGTTCTTCCGTGCGCCGGAGTTTCTGGATCTGGTCTTCGGCGGATTTGATGATCATCGGGCGGAAAATGATGTCTTTCGTTTGTCCTTGAAAGCCAGGGCACGGGAAAAAAGAGAGGATCTGCCGGACGGGACGCTTCTTCCGAAGCTGTATCTGGCCTGTGGAGAGCAGGATCCTCTCCTGGAACTGTCGAAAGAACTGCATACGTTATGGGACAAGGCGCATATCCCGCATACGTTTGAGACGCATCCCGGTGCGCATGAATGGGCGTTCTGGGAATGGGGACTGGAAAGGATGCTGCGGATCTTCTGATGGGAATCTTTGACGGATATTTACTGTGTACCGACTGTGACGGAACGCTGACAGATATGGAAAGCAAGCTCTCAGATGAGAATATCGCCGCGATCCGGCATTTTCAGGAAGAGGGCGGACTCTTTACCCTGGCGACCGGCCGATATCCCAAATATGTGAACCGGTTCGAGGGACAGTTCTACCCCAATACCTATCTCATTATGGGCAACGGCAGTACCCTGTTGGCGCCGGTCATCCCTGAAAAAGACAGGGAGAAGGTGAAAGGGATCGTTTCGCCGAGCTATGAAGATCCGGTACTGATCGAGGAGATCGTGTTTTCCTGCCTGCCCCGGGAAGAGATCCTTTTTATGACCGGGACCTGTGGATGCAGTCTGATGTTTACCGATCTCAGAAACCGGTCGGAAAGCTGGATGACGGCCGAAGGAGACGCCTTCTGGAATAACGTATTTCAGGAAACGGAACACGATCTTGACCGCTGGATGAGCCGCATCGACAAGCGGTATCAGGAATGGAAGACTCGTCCGGATGATGTGGATAAAATGGATCTTCCGCATAAAGTCATTTTTGTGTTTGAGACGGAAGAGATGACGCTGCGGGCGAAAGAACGTGCCAGGAAGCAGTTTCCGGACAGGACATTCGAACGAAGCTGGCCCTGCGGGCTGGAACTCCTGCCGCCCGGATCCGGAAAAGGCGGAGCGGTACAGAGGCTTCGTGAGATCCTCGCCCGGGAAGGACGGCCGGTGAAAAAGGTCATTTGTGCCGGCGACTATGAAAATGACGCTTCGATGCTCCGGGAAGCGAATATCGGATATGCGACCGCGAACGCGACAAAAGAATGTCTGGCTGCGGCGGACCGGATCACAGTCAGCTGCGATGAGCATGCGATCGCTGTGATCATAAGGGAATTGGAAGAAAAATCATGAAAGATATGACGAAAGGAAGCCCGTTAAAACTGATCGTGACCTTTGCGATCCCGATGATCCTTTCAGGGATCCTGCAACAGTGTTACAATCTGGCCGACAGCCTGATCGCCGGACGTTTTGCCGGAGTCGAAGCGCTGGCGGCGGTGGGAGTATCGACACCCATCACACAGCTTTTTGTCGGGCTCGGAACCGGCATCGGCATGGGTGTCGGAGTCGTCATCGCGCAGCTTTTCGGGGCGAAACGGATGAAGGATCTGAAGACGTCGATCTATACCGCGATCCTGACCCTGCTGGCTTTCAGCGCGCTGCTTCTGACGATCGGTACACTGATGACGCCGACACTGCTTAAGTGGATGAATACGCCGGACAATATCTTCGAAGACGCGAAGCTGTATCTTTCCATCTACATGTTCGGTCTGCCTTTCCTGTTTATGTATAATATCTCGAACTCCATTTTCAATGCGCTGGGAGATTCGAAAAAGCCTTTGTATTTTCTGATCTTCTCGACGATCTTCAATATTTTTCTGGATCTTCTGTTCGTCGCGAAGTTCCGCTGGGGCGTGGCAGGTGTTGCCTGGGCGACATTTATCGCGCAGGGCATGGCGGCCTGTCTGGCTCTTTTCGTACTGCTGCGCAGAACGAAGAAACTCGAGAAAAAAGTACCGCTGTTCGACTTTTCTCTGCTTGGCGGCATGATGAAGGTCGGTGTTCCGACGATGATCCAGAATGCCATCGTGAGTATAGGCAATCTGTTCGTCTCCGCTCTGGTAAACAGTTATGGTTCGGATTTTATTGCCGGATATTCCGCGGCACTGAAGATCAACGGATTCTTTACGATCGTGATCGTTATGATAGGGAACGCGGTAGCGACATTCTCCGGACAGAATATCGGTGCCGGACAGTATGACAGGCCGGCCAAGGGCCTGAGAGCCGGGATGACGATCAACTTTATCTATGTTTCGATCGCCGCGATCTGTATGTTCCTCTTCGGGCGGCAGCTGGTGGGACTTTTCGTGAACGAAGCAGCCAGTGAAGAGGTCTATGCGGCCGGTGTGGGCTATCTGAAAGTCGTCGTGGCGAGCAGTCTTTTATTTATCGTTCTGAATAACTGCTGCGCGGTCTGCCGTGCCGCCGGCTATGCCATCAGTTTTACTTCCACCACGCTCGTCGATCTGATCGTGCGTGTGGGAAGCGCCTATCTTCTGACCGGCGTGCTTGGCAGCGCGTCTTTGTATTGGTCGATCACCCTCGGCTGGGGCGTCGGCGCTGTCATGGGCGCGTATTTCTTCCTGTCCGGCAAGTGGAAAAAAGTGAAGCTGCTGAAGGAAAAACAAACGGCATAGAAACGGCATAGCCAAAGTATTGTACCGGGGACGGATATTTGGTACAATACAGCAAAAGAAAAAAGAAAGAGGCAGGTAACATGGCTGATTATTTTGATAAGAACAAAACCGCGCGAGACAACATCGAATACATGCAGCAGATCATCAAGAGTCCCGATTTCCTGGACGACCAGAAGTATCCGCCGCAGGAGAGAAAGAAAGTCTACGCGTCGATCTATGCGGTTCGCAACGCGTCGAACGTGCTGCCCAATAAACCGAAAACACTGAACGTTCCTGTTCCGGAGAACCTGTTCAATTCCTATCTGCAGCAAACGATGAATGCACCTTCATTTGACCGGTTCATTCAGCAGCAGGGTACGCGGATGACGCAGATCATGACGAATGGACATGGGGGACTCGCTGAACGGGAGTATCGTAATTATATTGTGGGACAGCCCAAACTTTCCGTGGACGCGCCGCCCCGGTATATGCCATCGGCAAGAGAACGAATCGAAAATGTGAAAGGTAAACTTCTTTCCCAGCAGCCCACCTCGGAGGAAGCGATCGTTTCCTACGCGGAAATCTTCCGGGCACGTCGTTCGGTCGGAGCGGTCCATGGCAAGAATGTCAAAACGACTTTGCCGCTGGTCATTGGCGGATACTTTGCGCCAGCCTACAATAATCACCCGGATCTGTCGACGAGCAATACCTTCCGGGGCTTTGTCAATGAGAAAGGTCGTGAACTTCACGCTTCCATGACAGCCAGGCATACGCATGGCGGCGAAGCGGAGAATATGTACAAAGACTATGTAAAAGGTCTGGACCATATTGCGGAAGACGTTCCGAACTTTTACATGCCGCAGGCAGGAGAACGTATCGAAGCGCTGAAGGAAAAAGTCAAGGGAGCGAATTTCAGCGCGCTGGAGCCGGATCAGCAGAATGCGATCTATACCGAGATCTTCGCGACCCGTTTGGCTGTCGACGCAGTTCGGGGCAATGGGAAATCCCTGCAGGTCGGCTTGGATTCCGCCAAGTTTAAGGCGGCGCATGAGAACCTGATGGACAATCCCGCCTTTCAGAGTTTTCTCGCTTCGGCCGACCGGAATAAATTAAGACAGGTGTGCGGTACGAACCGCGGCCATGCCGGCGAGCTGGAAGATATGTTCAAGGAGCATATCCTGAAGATGGATTCCATTCCGGAGAAGACCCCGGAAAAGTTCATGCCGAACGCGAACAAACGGATCGAAGCCCTGCAGGATAAGATCAAATCTCCGGCCTATCAGATGTTGGAACCGGAAGAGAGAACGAATCTGTTTATCGAGCTGATGGCGACCCGGAACGCTGTGAACGTGGAACGCGGCAAAGGGAAAACGCTGGAAGTCCAGGTCGATCCCAAGAAGCTGAAGGAAGAGCGTGAAGCCCTTGAGAAAGACACGACCTTCATGGAGTTCGTCAGGACCAATCCGGATATCGTCAAGAATGCTGCGACGAAAGGTCATGGCGGCGCCATCGAGGACGCGTACAAAGACCATATCAAGAATATGGATCATATCCCGGAAACTACTAACGAGAAGTTTATGCCTACGGCTTATGATCATATCGAAGCGATCAACAAGAAGATCAAATCCAACGACTACGAGATGATGAGCGATGAGAAAAAAACAGAACTCTTCGCGGAGATCATCGCTACCCGTACGGCCGTCGGCGCGGAAAGAAAGAAACCGGATACGCTGAAGAAAACTTTCAACGCGAAGGAGATGAATAAGACCTATTCAAATCTGACCAAGCTTCCCGCGTTCAAAAATTTTGTCCGTTTAAACAGCGCTCTGGCAAAGAGTGACGCCCTTTCCGGTCATGGCGGCGCGGTAGAAGACAGATTCAAGGAATATGTCAAAAATCTGGATCATATTCCGGAGGGAATTCCGGATAAATATATGCCGACAGCTCTGGAGAGAACGGAAATCCTGAAAGCCAAGATCGCAAACTGCAACGATCCCACCAGAGTTAAGGTCATGACCCAGGAATTGATCGCTACCCGTATGGCCGTTAATTCTACCATGGGCAATAAAGATTCGCTGAAGGGGCAGATCCAACCTGATAAACTGAAAGAAGCGTACGACAATCTGGAAAAGAACGAAACCTTCAAGTCCTATCAGGAAGCCAAAGGTATGCAGGGGCTGAAGGCCGTGACAGACAAGTGGCTGGATCACGGCGGAAATCTCGAAAAAGATTATATGAAGCATGTCGTGGATAAGACCGTCGAAGCCGACGGAATCATCCCGAAGGGCATCGATAACCGCCATAAACCTCTGCCGAATGATCTGAATGACCGCTTGAAGAAAGAACTGGGCGACGCCGCAAAAATGACGGATCAGAATCTGGAAGCGCAGAAAGATCATGTCACCAGAAAGATCGCGACTGCCATGTGTATGAAGCGGATCAACATCGAGAACTCGACGGAGACAGGCAAGAAGAATCAGATGGATCATGCGGAGTTGGAGAAAAGTGTCAACAAACTGATGCGGTCCAATAAATTTAAGAACATGATCAATACGATGGGTCTGAAAAACGCGGCACAAAAAGCATCCAAGGGCGTGACCAAGATCTTTGCTGACTTCAACAAAGCGCCGGACCGTGCGCCGCTGGGTCAGGAACCGGAGCTGGTCGCTCAGAATCAGGTTCAGCTTAATCTTGAGAACCAGAACCCGCAGGTGAACAACCAGAACGTGCAGCCACAGCCGGTGAACAACCAGAACGTGCAGCCACAGCCGGTGAACAACCAGAACGTGCAGCCGAATAATCAGCGCCTGAACTACAACCTGGCCGCAGAAAATCCGCAGGTCAACCAGCGCCGTAATTCTCTGCAGCCAAGGCAGATCGTAAACAACAGACAGCCTCAGCCGCAGGCGCCGGGTCTTGGCGGTCCTCATCCGTAAATTGCAGATTTGGGCTTAATATCAGAGTTTTTTCTATCCGCCCCAACCATTTGGGGCGGATAGTGCATTTATAGGATTCGCCGCCCAGTACATTTTTGCATTATTGGGCGGCACATCCATTTACCTGACCTATCTTCTCCAATCCCTGGGCGAGAAGAGCCATCTGATTGATATCTTATCCAGAAAAAACTACACATAAAAGCTTCGTTTGGGTGAGAAATTCTTTTGACGAGCAATCCCTTCCAATCCGTGGATAAGATAGCTCGTCCTGTTGATATCTCATCCAAAAATCACAGGCTTTTTTGGGCGGCGGAACGAATAATAGAACTAAACACCCCAAAAGCCGCCTGGAGAGCTTTTTACAGGTGAAGCGGCTGACGGATCATGTTTTTGGCTGGTGGCAAAATGACCAAAACACTCGGATGGATCGGTCGATCCTCGGAGAGGTTGTGAATTGACGAGGCCAGGTCAGTCGTTTAGAATATAGGTGTTAATTCTTAGTCTCCAACTGTCTTTATGAACCTTGCACCGTGTAAGAGAAAGGGATAGTCATGAGTATATTTGAAGTGATCGCGAAACGCCGTTCCTGCCGTAGATTTACGCCGGAACCGGTCGATAAGAATGACCTTTATGTCATGGTACAGGCGGCCAGACTGGCGCCGCAGGCAGCCAACGTTCAGCCTGTCCGGTACACGATCGTCCATCAGCAGAGATTCCTGGAACCCATGTTCTCCTGCACGAAATGGGCTGGGTATCTGAAAGATTACACGCCCCCGGTTGGATACAGACCGACCGGGTACATCGTTGTGCTGCTGGATGATTCACTCAAGGGAAGATTCTCCGATGCCGATGTCGGCGCCGCGGTGGAAAACATGCTGCTGCTGGCGACGGACAAAGGCCTGGGGACCTGCTGGCTTGGAGCCGTTGATCGTGATAAGATCCGCAAAATGCTTGGCATCCCGGAAGGACTGACGATCCATTCCGTGGTCGCCGTTGGGCATCCAGCGCCGGATCAATATCCGGTCTGGGAAGAGAAAGACTCGGATTCGATCAAGTATTATCTGGATGAGAACGGAAAAATACGAGTACCGAAACGCCGTATGGGAGAGGTACTGGTACCGATCACGCCGGATCTTTCCGACTTCGAATAAGGAGAAAATATGAAAAAAGTTGCTGTGATCATGGGATCGGACAGTGATTTCCCGGTCGTTCAGAAAGCGATCAAAGTCCTGAAGGATTATGAGATCCCCTTTGAAGTTCATGTAATGAGCGCTCACCGGACGCCCGCGGAAGCGTCGGCTTTCGCGAAAGGCGCGGCAGGCGCCGGTTTTGGTGTGATCATCGCCGCAGCCGGGATGGCGGC
>JAFZQZ010000106.1 GCA_017620135.1 Bacillota bacterium | reverse complement strand
ATGGCTGACCGACGAAGAAAAGCGGTACTGTCTTTTCTTCCAAGAGTGATTAGTCAATATGGTGGAGACTACCCCGGAAAAGAGCAGGGTATTCCAAATCTGATTGGCCAACACTGGATACGTCTGAACTATAATTCAAACTCGCTTGCCCTTCTGGAGAAATCAGAGCATATTCTGTTCGCTGCATCTTTCTGGATATTGGATCAGGTATGCGATGATTATGAAAAAAGAAATAAATTGTTCCAGCTGCTTCCAAAGGAGGAGATGTTGCTGGATAAATTGACCTGGGTGGATGCCTGGAGCCCGGACTATGATGACGATCTGGTACTTAGTGTAGAATATGTACTGCATTATCGCAACGAAGATATTCAGGCTGTGGAGACAGATAAATACCATAATCCATATGTGCTGACCGACTCAGTGACGGCCAAACAAGAAAACAGGCAGGCAGTCCGGAGTCGGGAGACCTTTGAGAAGATGATTGAGCTCATCCCGGAAAAGAAAATCCAGGAGGCTTGTCTCCGTTTCAAGGCTAAGTTTTGGGAGTGGGTGAAAGAGTATTATGCAGGATTAAGGGAATTCGATCTTGAACTGTGTACCGCGCTAGACCGGGCCAATCGAAATGCGCGCAGACATAATCAGGCTGCCGCAGAGTTGGAGCAGGCAGTGGAAGATGCGAAGAAGCAAGCCGAGAATAAGAAGAGTTTTCCGGCAGGTCCATTTCGTATGGATTTTGCGGCATCCAACTTCGCGGTCCATCCGGCGACCCTGGTAAATGAACGAATGGAAGCACTGGATAAGATCGATCAGGCATTTGACCAGTCGCTGGAGAAAGTGGAAAACTGTCTTCGGAACAGAGGCTGGTACAGCTCCGAGATGTCTGATTTTGGACAGATCTCAACGGAATTTGGTCTAGAGTATTTTGGTGATTCCTTCATGGCCAAGAGGCAGGTTTTATCAGGCTTTGATCCTTTTGAACTTTGTTTTGCGCTCGTCTGGCTGATTGATCAGCAGGACGACCTTCCTTGGTTGAGTGGAGCAGTGAGTGGGTTTATGGCTGCGGTGGGGAATGCGTTTCCTTGGGCTTTTTTCGAATATGACGAGCTGGAAGATCCGGTTTGGATGGAGGAAGAAGATGGAAAAGCACCGCCTCTTCGCGGAAGAAAACCGGAAATTCACTGGACTGACCGTATCTATGCGGATCATTCCGATGATCCATATGATGATAACAAAAGAAGCCTGACCCAGATTATTTATGAGGATACAGGCTGTCTGCTTCCGCGAGATATGGATCGGTATGACCGGCACAGAAAAGAGCTGGCTCGATGGGGCATTGCTGGAAAAGATGCCATGTATGTGCTGGCTTGTATGAATCTTCTTTCTACGGTCAGACGACGGCATAAAGCTCTGAACCTGGATCTGGATTTTATAAAGTATCTGGAAGATTCTCCTGAAACGTCAGAAAATCCAAGTGAAGCGAAAAATGAAACAAAAACTACAGAAGAGGATCTTCACTCTTTATCCAGAGAAAGGCTGGAAGCATTGGTCCTGGAAGGCAGAAAAAACACCCGAACCTATGACCGATCGCTCCGACTGATGGAACAGAATTATCGCAAGCTGAAACGTGAAAAGGAGAGAGGAGACGGAAGCAGCTATAGAGCATCAGGAACTGGTTTCGCTGCGGGAGCTTTTGTTCCGTGCGGATCTTGGCAGAGAAGAAGAGATCGAGGATTCAAGTTTTCTTGCGGAGACAGAACTGCCATATACAGTCAGAAAAACCATCGTGATCTTTGGAGGGCATGATTCCTGGAGCAAAGCAATCCGGCCTTTGCTGAAAGGCGATGTACGGTTTATCGGAAAGGATGAGAACTTTGATAATGGTATTATCAGTCGTGCTTCGATCGTATGGATTCAGGCGAACGCACTCTCTCATTCGCAGTACTACCGAATCATAGACGAAGCAAGGCGTCTGAGGAAACAGGTAAGATATTTTTCTTTTGCCAGTGCAGAGAAATGCGCGATACAGATTGCACAGGAAGAGCAAAACAGCAGTCAATAGAAGTTGACACTATCTATCGCTCAGTGATATAATAGACAAACTGATCAGGCAGTATTCCCGTGAGGGAGTATGTGGCTGGGCCATATGAGGCAGTAGAAAAGCGAAAAGCGCATCTGCGGGACAGGTATTGTTCCGGGATGCGCTGTTTTTGTCTATGGGAGTTAGTTAATGGAAGAAAAAAAGATTTTTAACCGGCTTTCCCGCGTGGGGATCCTGGGGAATATATTACTGGCGGCGTTCAAGCTTTTTGCCGGTATTTTCGGCCGGTCCGGAGCGATGGTCTCCGATGCGGTCCATTCGCTTTCCGATGTGTTTGCGACGTTTATCGCGTGGATCGGCGTGCGGCTCGCTATGAAGAAGGAAGATACGAATCATCCCTACGGGCATGAGCGGCTGGAGTGTGTCGCCTCGCTGACGCTGGGACTGATCCTGGCCGGAACCGGCCTGGCGATCGGCTGGAGCGGGATCCAGAAGCTATTCGGGGACCGCGGCAGCATTGAGATCCCTACCATGCTGCCGCTCATCGCGGCCATCGTGTCGATCGTCGTGAAGGAAGGCATGTATCAGTACACCATATACTACGCGAAAAAACTCGGCTCGGCGGCATTCAAGGCGGATGCCTGGCACCACCGTTCAGACGCGTTTTCATCGATCGGATCGTTTATCGGTATCGGCATGGCGAAGCTGGGACTTCCCATCATGGATCCCATCACGAGCCTGCTGATCTGTGTGCTGATCCTGAAGGTGGCCTATGATATCATCCGCGACGCACTAAACAAAATGCTCGACACTTCCGGCGGGAAAGCGCTTGAGCAGAAACTCAGAACGTTTATCGGTTCACAGGAAGGTGTCGAGCGGATCGATCTGCTGCGGACAAGACAGTTCGGAAACAAAATCTATGTGGATCTGGAGATCGCGGTAGAGCCGGAGATTTCCCTGCGAGAGGCGCACGGGATCGCTGAGAAAGTGCACAGCGCGGTAGAACAGGCTTTCCCGAATGTGAAGCATGTGATGATCCATGTCAATCCCCTGGAAGAGCAGAAATCCTGAGGACAAGTTCACAAGCAGTGGAAGGCAGGGTCGTCAAAGATTCGTGATCAGCAGGACGGCGCCGGAAGCGATCAGGACCAGATAGGTGATCTTGAGAAAGAGCGATTGGTTGATATGTTTGGCCGCGGCGTTGGCGCCCCAGATAGCAAGGAGCGTGGGGATAACACAGATAGCGGAAAGGCTGAGAACATCTCGACCAAGCATACCGTCCAGTGCGTAGGAAATGATCAGGACCGTATTCAGCACAGCCCAGACAGCGTTGACTGTGGCGCGGAAGACCTGCTTGTCTTTGATCCGACTGGTTGCATAGATGACGAGAAAGCTGCCACCGGAGACGAACATGCCCTGCATAAGACCGGCGAGAGACAGAGAGACCCATTGCCAGAGCGGCTTCGGGTCTTTTTGATTTTTTACGAATAGTTTCCAGCAGCCTATGATGACGATGATCGCGCCGTAGAGGACGAGCAGATAGTTCATCTTCACAGAGCCGAATACCAGGATGCCCAGAAGGACACCAATCATCATGATTCCGGTCATCTTTCCGAATTCTTTCCAGTCGATGTGCTTCAGACCCGAAAGCGCCATCAAAAGGCCGGTGAGCCATGCGAGGATCGTCAGGACCGGCTTGGCTGTACCGATGCCGACCAGTATGATCCCGAGAGGCATGGAGATCAACGTACCGCCGAACCCAGCGACAGACTGGACAAAAACGGCAAACGCAGCGATAAGGATAAAGAAGAATTTCTGAAGCATATTTTAACCTTTATAATTACAGGTGGTTAGTTTCTTGTTGAACGATTCATTTTAGAATAAACTCACGGACTCTGTCAAGAGCATGTGCTTGCGTTTACAGGAGATTTCTTTTATACTGATTTCATACTTCGCAAGGAGGTCGTGACAGATGAAACAACAGGTGATGATAGAGCCGGGCAAGATCGTTTTTCAGGATGTCCCGGTGCCGGAGCTTAAGCCGGGAAAACTGCTTCTGAAAATGGAAAAGATCGGTGTATGCGGGTCGGATATTCATGTGTGGCATGGAAAGCATCCTTATACTTCCTATCCGGTGACGCAGGGGCACGAGGTGTCTGCACGGGTAGAAAGAGTAGGTGAAGGTGTCAGCGGGTTTGCGCCGGGAGATCTGGTGACCGTTATGCCGCAGGTGGTTTGCGGACACTGTTATCCCTGTACGCATGGTATGTATAACGACTGCAACGAACTGAAGGTCATGGGATTTCAGACGACCGGGATGGCGAGCGAATATTTCGCGGTAGACGCTGACTGGACCTTGAAACTGCCGGATGATATGGATCTGTCGGAGGCGACACTGCTGGAGCCTCTCAGCTGCGGGGTGCACGCGGTGAACCGGTTCGGTGATCCGGCCGGGAAGAAGTTTGTCGTGATGGGCGGAGGAACGATCGGGCATCTGGTAGGACAGACGCTGAAGGCCATGGGAGCGGAAAAGGTACTGCTCTCGGAAGTCAGTGAATGCCGGCTGGGAAAAGCCAGACAAGCGGGCCTTCTGACGGTGAATCCTTTTGAAAAGCCGCTCGCTGAAGCGATCCCCGAAGTATTCGGACCGGATGGTGCCGACGGGATCTTTGAGTGTATCGGTAACGGAAAAACGCTGAATGAAGCAGTGACACTTGCCAGGAAAGGAAGTACCGTCATCGTGATGGGCGTCGTGGCGGATCCTTATCCGATCGATATGGGTCTGGTGCAGGATCACGAGCTGTCACTTATCGGAACAGCCATGTATCGAAAAGAGGACTGGCTGAAGGCGATCGAACTGGTATCAAGCGGGAAGATCCGGCTGGATCATCTGATCACGCATCATGTCGCTTTTGATGATTATGAAGAAGCCTATCACCTCATCGACCGGGAGAAAGACAAGGCAATGAAGGTGATCATCGATATTTCGTGATGGAGGTCGCGGCATGGCATATGATTTAAATGAGCCGCTGGTGATCGGGATCAGTTCCCGGGCTCTGTTCGATCTGGAGATTGAAAACCGGATCTTTGAGGAACAGGGCGTAGAGGCTTATGAAGCATATCAGCTGGAACACGAGAAGGACATTCTGCCGATGGGACCGGCGTTCCAGCTGGTCCGGTCGTTTCTGAGGCTCAATGAGCTGCAGGATAAACGGCTCGTGGAAGTGATCGTCATGTCCAGAAACAGCCCCAATACCAGTCTGCGGATCTTCCATTCGATCGAGGAACACGGGCTGGATATTTCCCGAGCGGCGCTGACCGGCGGAGGCCCGATCGCTCCGTATCTGAAAGCTTTTCATACGGATCTGTTCCTTTCGGCCAACCCGGAAGACGTCCAGGAGGCGATCAACAGTGATATCGCTTCCGGTATCATCCTGACCGGCAACTCGTATATGAACTCTCAGACAACGATCGATCAGATCCGGATCGCCTTTGACGGGGACGCCGTGCTTTTCGCGGCGGACGCGGAACGGGTCTATCAACATGACGGGCTGGAAGCGTTTATGGCGCATGAGCATGAACACGCGGATGAACCGCTTCGCAAAGGACCTTTCGCGAATTTTCTCACAGCCCTGGCCCACGTACAGGCAGCATTCGGGGACCTGGATGTCCCGCCGATCCGAACGGCGCTGGTCACATCCCGGAACGCGCCGGCGCACGAACGGGCAGTCAAGACACTGCGTGACTGGAATGTCCATATCGATGAAGCGTTCTTCCTGGGCGGCGTCAGTAAAAAGGAGGTCCTTGCCGCTTTCGGTGCCCATATCTTCTTTGATGATCAGGCGGCACATGCCGATCCGGCCTCGGAGGTCGTCCCCTCGGCGGTAGTACCGTACAGAGAAGGAGAAGACCCGAGAACGTGATATGATACTTTAGAAGGGTTGACGGAAAGGATCTTTTCGAGTAATATTACTTTGAATTCTTATGGATATCAGGAGGATAACATGAAGAAATTTTTAGTGATTTTTCTTTCACTTCTGCTGGTGCTGACCGGATGTACGTCCCAGTCCAAGCCCGAAACGGCGGTCCCGGCGGAAAATGATAAGTTCGAGCAGGCTAAGACGCCTGAAGAAAGTTCCAAACCAGCTGAAGAGAGTTCCAAGCCGGTTGAAGAAAGCTCCACGCCGACAGAAGAAAGTTCAGAAGTGACCGAATCATCCGCTCCGACGACAGAAGCCGGCGCGTTTGATGGGCAGTATCTGCTCGACCTGGTTTTTGACAACACGGACGGAGTGGAATCTCAGGTCTATTCCTATGCTGAATCTCAGGAGCCGATGATCTATGCCGAGATCGCCGGTACTGTCCTCAAGATGATCAGCTATCAGGGTTCGACGAATGAAAGCAAGATCGACCTTACGACCGGACAGGTGGATATGGAAACAGATCTCCTGGACATGACGCTCGAAAACGGTGTGCTGACCATGGTCAGTACGATGGATGGTATGAGATATGTCTTCCGTCAGCTGACCGGTGACGAAGCCGCTAACATGAAGAAGGACTTCGAAGCCCGTGCGGCCGCCTACGCAGAAGATAACTCTTCCCAGCCGGAGGAGTCTTCTCAGCCGGAGGAATCTTCGACGACCACCACAACGGTAGATAATGACAATATTCCGGAGATCGATAGTTATTACGGAACCCGCGCGACTGACGCGCAGCTTCCGATCACTGGATTCTATACGCTGAAAACGGATTATTCGCTCGAATATATCGGTGTGATGTCGAGCAACCTGGACAAGACCTATGAGATCTACTTCTTTGTTTTCGGCTACGATAAAGACAATAATCTGATCGACAAGGTTTATGGCTATCAGAATGCAGCAGCGCCCGGTGATGATATCGCGATTTCCTGTTCCTGGTACAATGAGCAGGAGCCGGATCACGTGGCATATGCGGCTTACTACTACGACTACGGCGACACATATACAGCCTACGCGGATCAGATCGAGATCGTCGTTTCCTTCCTGAGTGATCAGGTCGTAATGGAAGCCATCAACCATGGTGACAAGGTAGCGGAAACCGTGATGGCCAATCTTCTGTTCTATAATGATAAGGATGAATTCCAGGATTACAGATACTGTTATTTCGGGATCGACGGTCTGGCTCCCGGCGAGCATGATGTGGAAGTCATCTATACCTGGGGTGAAGAATACGATTCTCTGATGCTCTACACCTACGCCTATGCCAAGACAAGAACGACCAACGAGATCGTGGATCCGTCCGTGCTGGTTGTCAAGGCGGAGTATGAATATATCGAATACGGCTGTCTGTATAAAGCGATTGTTGTTGAGAATACCTCGGATAAAAACCTGACCATTCCGGCGACTATGATCATTCGTGACGCAGGTGGAACCGCGATCGGCTGCGGCTATGAAACGATCGACGTACTGGGTCCGGGAGAGACCACGATCATCCATACCGGTACGACCCCGGTGGAAGGCGGTCCGGAAGTCGCCACCAAAGAGTATATGCTGAAACCTTATGAATCCACGTACTACGCGCCGGTCATCGCCGGACTGAGCGCTTCCACGGCTCCGGCTGACGGGAGCAAGATCTCTGTTTCCGTGACGAACAGCGGAACGCTTGCCGCGAAATACGTGGAGGCATATGTGGTCTTCTTTGACGCGAACGGCACAGTGCTCGACATTGAATCCGGTTATGTTTCCGATTCGGACGGTGAGATCAAACCCGGCGCGACTGAAACCAAAGAGATCTGGGGACCGTCCTCGGGATATGATCACGTGGAAGTTTATTTCACTGGCTACGGAAAGTCGTAAAAAGTCCGAATTAAGCGCTTTTTGCCAAGTTTTGTGATATTTTTACGCAGTATTCTGATATCATCCTCCCTTTGATCGCAGTAAAATAATGTAAGCCTGATTCATTCAAGGAGGATAGATAATAATGGCTACCAAGAAAGTTGTTAAAGAAGAAATCAAAGAGACGATAGAGAAAGTAGAAAAGACTGCAGAAGCTACCGCGAAGAAGGTAGAGAAGGCTGCTGAGACGACCGCCAAGAAGGCGACCACCGCTGCTAAAGCGACTGCCAAGAAGGCCACCACTACCGCCAAGAAAGCCACCGCGACTGCCGAGAAGGCTGTCAAGGCTGTGGTTCCGGAAGTTTTCGTTCAGTTCCAGGGCAAGGAAGTTCCTGTTACTGAGCTCGTCGAGAAGGCTAAGGCTGCCTACAAGGAAGAGCACAAAGGTGTCATCCGCGGCCTGAAGCTGTATGTAAAGCCGGAAGACAATGCCTGCTACTATGTAGTCGGCGACGTCACCGGAAAGATCGAGCTGTAATCTTTCGATTTTGTCAGAATTGTATTTCAACAGGTGAAAAGGATGTAGCAAGACATTCAGTGTTTTGCTACATCCTTTTTAATTTGGATAGATTGAAAAACGAAGTCGATTTTGTTATACTTAAACTAATATTCCAAATCCATTCATAGAGGTGTCGGAAATGAAACTTAGCTTTTTGATTGAAAAATGGAATGGCTTCTTTTTCGTATTACTCTCAATTGTTGTTCAGGCTATTTTTATTTTTCTTGGGAACATGGGAAGAGGTTTGATGAAGGGCGGATTGAAGATCGCCACAAAGACCGGGTTCTGGGTAATCGTGATCATTTTCTATCTTTTCCAAAATATGGTAGGCTTTTCATTATTATTCAGCGGAAGATGGATAGCTTTTCTCTTACTAAAACTTCCCACACCAAAAAGGTGTGTCGAACCTTGAAAACTCAATAATGTAGGCAATATAAAAGGCATAGCCGCCTTTCTTATGGTATAATGTAAGTACCACCAAACATGAACCATGGAGGGTTGCTATGCCGACT
>JAFZQZ010000105.1 GCA_017620135.1 Bacillota bacterium | reverse complement strand
AGTCGGCATAGCAACCCTCCATGGTTCATGTTTGGTGGTACTTACATTATACCATAAGAAAGGCGGCTATGCCTTTTATATTGCCTACATTATTGAGTTTTCAAGGTTCGACACACCTTTTTGGTGTGGGAAGTTTTAGTATCTTAGATTTTCAGTATCTATAGTATCCGTATCAAAAATGAGAATAACCGTTGTATTATCTGATATTTGTCTAAGTCTTAATTCTGTAATTCTTTCTAGCTTGACGTTAAACACCTCGATTTTCCCAGAAACAACCCATGTTTTCTGTTCTTTTAAGGTAGTGATTAGTTTTCGCTCACATTCTCCTTCCACAAAATACTGATATCGATTGTTTTTCATTGTTCCACCCGTGATTCTTCGATTTCATAGATTTTGCTTAAATCAGGAGAACTTCCGAATAGATCATTTTCTACAGCATTTTTCAAAGAAATTGTATTTTTCTTAAGATAATCAGAAGCATAAACACACGATACTGTATTATCTACAGGATCTCTTCGCATAAATGCAAACGAATGCTTTGGCAAATCCATCTCAAGAACATCAGAATTATGACTCGTAAATATCATTTGTTCATCCGGTCCTAATAATTCAATAAACAGGGAAAGAAATGCTTTTTCTGGATCTGAATGAATATGAGAGAACTTTTCATCACAATAATAGAAATCGTGTGCCCTCAATATCATAGCTGAAACAATATCAGCAATTCCAATTCCTTCAACTGTTCCACTAGATAGTTTTTCTGGATTTATGACCTTCCCATCTTCTATCAAAATAACATCATTATCTCGAAATATTCCAAATGCATTATCTATATTGGGAAGACTCGTTACTTTTTGAATTCTTGGGTCTAGTGCTTTTAAAGTTTTTTCTAATACTTGTCCAAATAATTCGGTATTTAAAGTTCTAATAGCTTGTTGTCTCCCACTTGAAGCAAAAGGATATTCAAATTTCCATGATAATGGCGGAACTTTTTCAAGTGCCTCGATATAGCTGTCTGCTTGTAGCGCTTTGTTATTTATTAATCTTGATATGCATTTTTCATAATTATCATGCTGTAAAATCTGTTCTTCTTTTACAACCACTTTGATATCATTTATCGAATATTCTTTTGTTATATCTTTCTTTGAATTGATAATAGTTTCTACTCTAACTAGACGGTTATTCGAATAAGCAAAGTCAATAATAAAACTAGCTTCTTTATTTGGATTATTGATTAATTTTGTAATATGATCTGAATTCTTCTTGTTTATGAAATTAAAAATACCCATTAAAACTTTTCCTAAAGCTGTTTTACCTGTCGCATTTGCGCCCATTAAAACAATCAATTTTTTATATCTAAAGTTTTGCCTCTGAGAAAGATGTTCAGTTGAAATTGATGATCTAACTATTTTTTTAGGGTATGACATTGATAACTCAAATCCTTGGAATAATAAGAAATTATCCATGCGGACGTACATTACAACCATCTACTATACCTCCTCTACCAAATTATTACTTCCAAATATCGGATGTAATAATAGTATAACATGTTTGTTCATTTTGTCAATAATAATCAAGAAACACTTTTTCCGTTATCACGTCCTTCATATTCTTTCAATGTGAATTCAAATCTTAGAAGTATTATCTTTGTAATCCTGTGTTTCTGCATGGCCTACTGCCTTGCGTTTTCCCTTCTTTTCTGCTATCTTTATCTGAAACACCCCCTTGCAAGGAGAATCGCCGTGATCGAAAGATTTGACGCTTTCATTTCCTATAAACACGCACCTCTCGACAACCGCGTCGCCGCGGAAGTGCAGCGATCGCTGGAGCATTTTCACGTGCCTGCCCGCATCCGGAAAGCCACCGGGAAAAAGAAGATCGAGCGGATCTTCCGGGACAAAGCAGAACTGCCCATCACGAGCAACCTGAGTGATGACATTTCCTATGCCCTCGAACACTCCGATTTTCTGGTCGTCATCTGTTCGAAGTCCACCAGGCTATCGACCTGGGTTCCTAGGGAGATCGAGTACTTTCTCCAGTTCCATCCGATCAGCCATGTGCTGACGGTGCTCGCGGAAGGCGAGCCGTCCGAGGTCATCCCTGAGATCCTTCAGAAGGATCTGGAGCCTCTCTCCTGTGATTATCGCATGAGCTTCTCCAGGGCACGAAAGGTCGAACTACCCCGGCTGCTTGCCGCGATCCTCGGCTGTTCTTACGATGAGCTGGTCATGCGGGCCAGACAGTATCGGATGCGCCGCCTTGCGATCATCGGCACCATCGCAGGGATCCTCGCGGCGGGATTTATCGCCTACCTCCTCTGGAGCCGGGCTCAGATCCAGAAAAACTACGAGATCTCTCAGGAAAACCTGCGCCAGGCGAGGATCAACCAGTCGATCTACCTGTCAGGCGCTTCCGCCAAGCTTCTGACGGAAGGACACGACAGTATCGGCGCAGCGCAGCTCGCGCTCGCCGCTCTTCCTTCAGAGGGAGATGACCGGCCGCTCGTTCCTGAGGCGATCTGCTCTCTGGCAGACGCGATCTATGCCTATCAGCCGAAATTCCCTCGCTTTAATACCATGGTCCCCAACGGGAAATATACGATGGGGTCCACGGTCAAGCAGATCGGAGTCAATCAGGACTATACGGTCCTTTTTGTGCTGGATGAGACCTGCTCTCTGGCAGCTTTTGATATCGAAACGCAGGAAAAACTCTATTCTCTTTCTGTTGAAGAAGCGTTTGTCGAGCGGGCATCCATGAGCATCCTTCCGGATGATACGATCCTGCTTTCTGACGGATTCAAACTCCACCGGTATGACTGGAAGAACGGCCAGGAGCTCTGGACCTGTGATCTTTGGCCGGGAAGCCGCGGGGAGACCATCATGCCGGTCCCGGATTCCAAAGACGCTTCCGCATCCAGCTATATCGAAGACGGCCGAGATCCCTATCCGCCTGTCGCCATGGCTTACTGTAAAACCAGAAATCTTCTGGCCGTGGACGGATCCGACGATCACATCCGGCTGATCGATCCGGCGACAGGACAGGATCGTGAAGTCCTGGATATCGGGCTCGATGACAATACCAACAACATAAACTCGATCCAGTTCCTGCGCTTCTCGGACAGCGGGCGGTATCTAGCGGGAGTTTATCTCCGGGCGGAAGGCAATATACCCATCACCGTTTTCTGTTATGATCTGGAAAGAGAAACCTGGCATCTCTTCAAAACCGACCGGACCGGATGGGAAGCCCTGCGCTTTTCCGGTGACTCCCGGCTGGCGCTGCTCTCGACAGGCGGCCTGTGGAATGCCAGCTACGCAAATCATACGGCAGGTACGACCGCGAAAACCTACCAGGATAATTTCGCTTATGTCACGTGCTTCGATCTGAATACGGATTCTCTCCTGTGGGAGACACCGCTTCCCTGGCACATGCCCTGGGAGCGCACTGGCCTCTTACGAGATGGGCAGATGGTCCTGGACGGGAAAACAACAGATATCTTCGCCTGCGCTGTCTCACACAGCGGCTATATCCTGAATGCCGAGACGGGCGAACTCGTGGGCAGCAACGAATTCTCTTCCTCTATCCTTGCATCCAATGCCATCTTCGACGGTTATATTTCGTTCTTCCTTGAAAACGGTACTCTCGGCCGGGTCTACCCCGATGCGAGTGACGACACGAGCAAGGAATATCCCATCCTGAACGACTCCGGCTTCCCCCTGGAGGTCTCCGCTGTAGACGTCTGCCCGTACGAAGGCCGTACCTCTTACCTTTGCGCGCTGAAAGACAGCTGCGATGTGCTCCATTTCTCCGAGCACTACGATCACGACGAAGTCGAGATCGCGCTTTACAGCGATGTTCGTGAGAATCTCCTGTCCATTAACGTGACGGGGACTTCGCTCGTTCTTGTTTATCAGGATCTGAGCTTCCAGGTATATGACATGCAAACAGGTGAAAAGACCGGTTCCTTCCAGATCGAAAACCGCACCGTCCTGAAGGAATTTCGTCTGTCTGATCAGACCCTTGATCCGGACACGATCCATTTTCTCCTTCAGGATCTGGATCAGAACATCTATTACTGTTCTGTCACCTTCCCCGAGGGAAAGGTTCAGGAATACCTGATCGACGGTGACCCGACGCTGTACAAGCACGGACTGCTTTATGAGATCGTCCCGGGCAAGGACGGGGCCTTTGGCTCGCTCCTGCAGTATGATCCGGCCGCAGGGACCAGGACCGAGATCAAGCTGCTCGGTCCCGACGGGTATCAGATCGATGAGAATACGCACATCGTTTTTGCTCCGGACGGCCTCAGGGCTTCCATCGCGATCGGAAAGGAGGCACTCTTCTATGCTGATCTGGAGACCGGCGCTGTCTATACTGTCAACAGTGACATGCGCTTTTCCAACTATTCCGGATGGTCCACGGACTCTCAGCTTTATATCCATGGCACCAATTCCCAGATAGAAGTATCGGATCTGAACGGGAACACCCTGTGTCAGATCCCGACACACGGGCGGCAGATGATGAGCGCAATCATCCACGAGGGCATGCTCTATGTGGTTTATACCAGCGGTCAGTTGTTCCGCTACGATATCACCGACGGAAGTGAAAACGCTGCCTGCCAGATACGGATCGATCCATCTTCCTATGAAGAAGATGTTGTTTTTTACTTCAATGACACGACCCTGCATGTGTTGGTCGGTACGGATATGAACGCTGTCGATCTGGCCGACCTGACACTGCTCTCTTCGGTAAAAGACTGCTACGGCTATGCGCAGGCAGTCCCCGCCTACTTCGTCGTCTACTTTGCCAGCGACGCCGATCTGCACTTTGTCGCTTTCCCCGAATACACGGCCGAAGAGCTGATAGAAAAAGGAAAAGCCTTCATTGGCGGGAACGAAATGCCCACCGAAATGAAGGCTGAATATGGACTGTAGGGCTGGTTGGTATCTGCCGTTTATGCTACAATGAAAGACAAGGAGGGAATTGTTATGAAAGCTATTGCTAATGCTATGTATGATGAAACAGGTGTATGTCCGCGGTGCGGCAATGGCCTGATCCCGGTCCTGTATTACAGTGCTTACAGGGGGAATACTACTGTTCGCCGGGAATATCCCGATAGTTTCCATAAGGTCAAGGTCACATCTGTGCAATACCATGATATCCAGCCCTGTTACGCCGGTTGGTGCGAAGTGTGCGACCGGAAAGCCTATGAGGAGAAACAAAGACAGTTTGCCGGCAAGCCCAAGCCGACACTGCTGCTTCCGATCATTGGCGGCGTTCTGCTGGCCGCGGGAGTGCTCCTTCTGGTCATATTTGGGGGTTACGGCGCGATGCCTGCGGTAGGGTTCTTGGCGGCTTTGATCGGCTTTATTCTGGTCTGTACTTTGCCTTTTGCCTTATCGAAACGCAAGAAATACACTGAATTTCAGAAAAACGGTGACAATGCCTATACGCCTTACAGTGCGGAGTTTCTCAGCGGATATGCCAAAGGGCTGATGAATAAGACGAAAGTCGGGAATATAGAATATCTCAGCATAGAAGATGTAAAAAAGATGGAAAGGCAATAAAAAAGTAATACTCTTTTCCAAATGAATAGCACCTTGGTCTTTTCGGGGATCAAGGTGCTGTTGTATATGGGTTCCCTGTTTACTGGCTGTTCTTTAGTTCGATGACGAGTTCGAGGGGAATATCGATCAAATCCGCGATCTCTTCGTCCGATAGTCCACGCTCTTTCATTCTAAGAATTGTTTTGCGCTGAATATTACGTTCGGCTTCTTCAGCCGCGAGTTCACGTTCTTCCTGAATCTTCATCTGCCAGGTATACATCTGTTTCCTCCATTCTGCGTCTCTTGAAGCATTCTTCACTGCCTCATGTACTTTCTCAGTAAAGTTATCTGTCGGAACCTTTTTTAACATGTATCGAAGAAAGTGCCCCAATGGATTATCTTCCTGAATCGTTTCTTCAGTTGCACTGACGAACAGGACTTCCGCTTCTGTTTTCAGATCGATCTCCGGGTGTTCCCTGCACAAGGTTTCAAATCGATAGACTCTTCTACCTTTTCCAAAAGGATCGAAGGGACAAAGAAAGATCACATACGAGCGACACAGTTCTTTGACGGACTTCCCTTTATCCAGCAAATCCGAATCGATCGCACTCTGATAAAACCGTACCCGTTTTCCGTGATCCCTTTTATTGGTGGTCTGCATCTCGATATTGCAGATCATATCCTTTGCTTTGACATATATCCGGGTTGTCTTCCATCACTTTGCAGAATGTATAATCTTCCGTGATGCTGAATTGTTGTTGGTTCATCTGGTGAACCTCCTTTCTGGATTTCTGTTTTAACTTCGCCATTGCAGCTTTGTCAAAAACAGTTCCAGAAATCCCGGCTCAACCTTATTTTATCAGACATTTCGAGCTTTGTCCATAAACCAGTGCTTCCGGTATTTATAAAACCTGAACTGCTGGTTCAAGTTTCAGCAAAAAAATACTGCCGGCGTTATCCCGCCAGCAGATCAAAATACTGTTTGTGTGTTTCCTCAAAGACTTTATTGTACTGAGAGTCGCCTTTTTGATCCAGCGTCTCGAAGAAAAGATGCTCCTGCGCGGCCAGTTCCGGTCGGGTCCTTACCATGGTAGCGATGCCTACGTTGGAACAGATTGCGCCGATCCTCTTATATTCTCCCATCAGGTTGGTAAAGGCTGAGTCCGCCAGGAGCGAACACTCTCCCGCGCTCATCCGGTTGAAATGATTGTTGACCAGCTTGCTCACCAGTTCCGTCACGACACGGACCTTCGGCTCGATCAGGGAAGCCACTTCCGGATTTTTGTATTTGAAGGATTGTTCACAGTCATCCAATATGTTCTCGAGCAATAATACCAGGACTGCCAGCTCCTTCATACAGGCTTCCGAAAAGACCGTATCTCCTTCCGCAAGCTTCTTAGCGATATCCGAAATGTTCACCGCGTGATCTCCGAGGCGTTCAAACTCCACTGATATTCTGTAATACTGATTCAGGATCGCTACATGAGCTTCACTTTGCAGATGTGGAAACAGCTCGACCATATAGCGGCTGAGATTATCTGTCAGGCGGTCTACCTGCAGTTCCTCCGAAAGGATCTCCTCATGCGCGTCCAGCTGATAGTGATTCAGCTGTGCCTGGGCCTTCTTCAGGTTCTCACGGGAGATGTTCAGCATGGTTACCAGGGTGTCGTAGCAGCTTCGAAGCGCCAGGGCCGGTGAAGAGAAAAATACGGTGCTGAGGCCTTCGATCACCTTATCGTATTTGCCTTCCGGCTTCTTCGCTTCTTTTACGATCTTGCCGCTCAGCTTCTCATAGATCCCGACCGCTGGCAGGAGCGTGATCGCGCAGGCCAGATTGAAGATCGTATTCGTGTTCGCGATCATACCGGAATTGACGGTCTTGTCCCACAGCGCGTCCAGCAGGCCGAGCTTGTGAAGCAGCGTCACCACAGTCAGGACCAGGACGGTTTCGCTGAGGTTGAATAATATATTGACGATACCGACCCGTCTCGCTTCGCGGTTCGCGCCTATGGAACAGACGATGGCGGTCGTAACACAGTCGCCCAGGTAGATACCGACGATCACTGAGTAGATCGCCTTGAAGGATAACAGGCCGGTGGCCGAAAATGCCTGCAGGATACCAATCGTGGCTGAGGAGCTCTGCAGTGCGAAGGCGACGCCCGCACCTGTCAGGTAGCCGACAAAAGGATTGTCTCCCAAGCCCATCATGAGCCCTTCGATCAGGCCGGATTGCTGCAATGCCTTGACCGCGCTGGTCATATTCAAAAGGCCGGAAAAGAGGATGCCGAAGCCGATCAGGATGTTTCCAGCCGCTCTTGTGTGGGTCATGATCAGGATGATGCCGATCACCAGCGCGATCGGTGCCAGGGTAGACGGCTGGAAGAACCGGAGAAAACCGGATTCGTTCAGGTCAAGCAGTCGGATGATCTGGCCTGTGACCGTGGTGCCGACGTTCGCGCCTATGATAATACCAAGCGACTGGTGCAGGGATAAGATCCCCGCGGCGACCAAACCGGACGTGATCACGATCGTAGCGGTGGATGACTGGATCAGCGCGGTAACGGCGATTCCAAGCAGGAACGCTTTAAGCGAACTGTCTGTGACTTTCTCCATGACGGTCTTCAGCGCGCCTGAAGAGTTTTCTTTCAGTGAATCGCCCATCAGCCGCATGCCGTATAAAAACAGGGCCAGTCCTCCGAAAAGCGAAATAATATCAAAAATACTCATGTATTCTCCCCCTATGCGTCACTTATCTATTTTATCGCAGTTCCGCGGATCATACAATTGCCGTATCTCACAAAAACACCGCCTGTCCTTCTGGGGCAGACGGTGTTTTCGTATACAGGGAGGTTTGATTCCGCTTTTATCTCATTCTTCTCTCCAGCTCTGCCGCAATCGCCGCTTCACGCTTTTTAGCTTCGGCTTTGTCTGCGGCCGTCACACTGATATATGCTTTCAGCTTCGGTTCTGTTCCGCTCGGCCGTACGACGACAGATCCGCAGTCCGTATAAAACTTCAGCACATCTGATTTCGGAAGGCCGTTCAGACCGGGCAGATAGTCTTCCGTCCCGGTGATTTTCCGGCCGCCGATCGTTTCCAGGTCCTGATGAAAACCGGCCATGATCTCCTGCATTTTGGTCATGCCTGTGCTGCCCGGGAACTTGTAGGAATGCAGCGTATTCATGCAATAGCCAAACCGCGCATAGATCTCGCTTAGCTTGTCCGGCAGACTGATCCCTCGCGTTTTATAGTAGGCGAACATCTCACAGATCATGTAGGCGGCGTTCACTCCGTCCTTGTCCCGGACATAGGTGCCGGTCAGATACCCATAGGACTCCTCAAATCCAAGGATGAAATCTTTCTCTCGTCCTTCCGCTTCCAGCCGGCCGATCACCTCACCGATAAACTTGAAACCGGTCAGAACGTTGATCGTTTCCACGCCGTAATACGCTGCGATCTTTTCAGCCAGATCCATCGTAACGATCGTTTTGACAAACACCGGATGATCCGGCATACGGCCATGCTTAACGCGCCGGGAACAGATATAGTCCAGAAGCAGGAGCCCGACTTCGTTGCCGGAAAGGAGCTCATAATCTTCGCCATTTCTCACCGCGATTCCGCACCGGTCGCAATCCGGATCCGTCGCGAGCAGCAGGTCCGCGCCTGTCCTGCGGCAGTACTCCAGTCCCAGTTCCATCGCCTCCCGGATCTCGGGATTCGGATAGGGGCAGGTCGGAAAATGGCCATCAGGCTGACGCTGCTCTTCCACGACCGTGATATGAGTAAACCCTGACTCGGATAATGCCCTTGTGACCGGGATCAGGCCGGTTCCATTCAGTGGACTGTAGACAATGGCTACGTCTTTATCGATCTCATCACCGAACAGGACCGACTGGTTCTTCACTTCTTCGATAAAGGATGTCAGGACCGCAGGCTCGATATAGCGGATCATGCCCGAGCGTATGCCTGCTTCGTAATCGGAGGTGCGCACGTCCGCGAATATATCCAGCTTGTCGATCCTGGACAGGATCTTAGCCGCGGTTTCTGTCGTGATCTGGCAGCCGTCTGATCCGTACACTTTGTACCCGTTATCGCTGGAAGGATTATGGGATGCCGTGATCATCACACCGGCTGACGCATGGAGCACTCTTGTCGCATAGCTGACTGTCGGCACCGGGGACAGCGCCGGCCAGATATATACACAGATCCTGTTTGCCGCGAATACACCGGCTGATACTTTTGCGAACTCTTCGGAATGGATCCGGCTGTCATAGCCGATCACCACACTGGCACCAGCGCCCAGATAGTTCGCCACGCCCTGAGAGGCCTTCGCCACGACATATGGATTCAGCCGGTTCGTGCCGGCACCCATGGTACCGCGCATGCCGCCTGTTCCAAAAGCCAGCTCCTGATAAAAGGCATCTTCGATAGCGGCCTCATCCATGGTTTTCAGTTCATCCAGCACTTCCCCGGACGTATTTTCCAGCCAACGTTCATATTCTTTTCTATAATTCATGAAATTATCACCTACATGGTTCTATGGACACTTATCATATTATTGCCTGACAGACCGATCTTGTCAATCTAATAGTTGAAGTCCTCTGAAACATGCTCGAATAGAACAAGGCAATCTGCGTAGAACGTATTTACAGAAGAATCTCACCATTCATCGATTGATCTGAGTCGCTGGTTCCTCGCATATTCGGACATTCCACTTTTTGTGGGAGAAGCTCCTCACGCAGAGCTTTAAAATGCTGCACGTGACCGTAGTGGGTCCAAGCGATTCCTCTCAAAAACAGGACTGTTCTCACTGGTGCCCGAATAATTCACGAAAAATCCTCCCATCAGTGGAGAAGAGGCTCCTTTTGGGAGGAGGGTCGTCCTGATGATACGGGCACGCGTGGATATGTGGCCTGCTTTGAGAGGAGCTTCTCCCGCGGGTGGAGATCAAGCTTGTTTTGCGAGGAGCCAGCAGCTTCTGAAAAGAGTTTACTGTCCATTCAGAGAATGATCCGAACTTTCTAGAGGTCTCTTGTCAATCTTGTCTTGCGGCCAGGCGTTAATTATGCTATTCTTTTGTAATCTATTCATGGGAGATGATTAACATGGAAATCGGACTTTTGCGGGGGACTGTTACCCTCGAAGAATACACGGAGATCTACTCCGTCCTGGCTCGTCAGACGATCGAAGTCCTCCGGAACATATTCGGCCCCGACGCGGTCGATATCCAGCATGTGGGCAGTACCTCCATCCGGGGGATAAAATCCAAGCCGATCATTGACCTGGCGGTGGCTGTCAGGTCTTTTGACGATGTGCATCGTCATGATGATGCTCTCCTTGAGGCCGGGATCTATTACAGAAAGCAGGATGTGCCGGATCAGCAGCTATATGTGATCGGCGGGGGAGAGATCCGGACGCATCATATCCATATGGTGATTTACGGGGACAGCGCATGGAACAACTATCTGAATTTCCGTGACTATCTGAACCAGCGGCCGGAGATCGCGCAACAGTACTCTGCGCTTAAAGAAAAGCTCGCCGCCCAGTATCCGAATGACCGCGCTGCCTATACCGCAGGAAAGGAGACGCTGATCGAAAGTATCCTTGCTCAGGCGGCGATCTGGCGCAAGCTTGGGGCCGATCAGCCAGGGTTTGAGTCTGAGCAGCACGGGTATCAGTCTGGAGTTCCGCTCACGGAATTCGATCCCGATCCGAAGGGGCTGATCGATCCTGCCACCCTTCTTGCGGAGGAGCCGAGGGTCCCGAAGCTCTTTATCAGTTGTTTTGCTTCTCATTCTTTTGAACGTCTGCGGGAATACCTGGGCGACTCGCAGGAACTGGGTGTTTTCAAATGCGCGAACCACTGGACGCCCTATTATAAAGCTACCTGGCAGGGAATGGAGATAGGGCTCGTGTGCGCCGAAGTCGGGGCTTCCGCCTGTGTCGGAATGTTCGAGGAGGTATTTGCCCTGGGCGCTGAGACAGTGATCCTTTATGGTAACTGCGGTGTACTGGACGGTTCGATCAATGACCTTTCGATCATCCTGCCTACTTCCGCTGTCCGCGACGAAGGGACCAGCTTCCACTATGCTCCGCCTTCCCGCGAGATCCCGGTGAACGTCCGTTACGGGGCTCTGTTTGAGCAGATGCTTCAGAAGCTCGGGATCCCTTACCATAAGGGCAAATGCTGGACGACCGACGCTTTTTATCGTGAGACAGCCTGGAAAGTGCAGCAGCGCAAGGCAGAAGGCTGCATCTGTGTGGATATGGAAGCTTCCGCTATGGCGGCTCTCGCCGCCCTGCGGGGGAAGAATGTCCTTCAGTTCTTCTATGCCGGCGACAATCTGGACGCTCCTACCTGGGATGAACGCAGTCTTTCCCAAATCGTGCGTCTCGAGGACAAGGACAGTGTCGGGCTGATCGCCCTCGAAGCGGCAAAAAGGATCGCCGGCGCCTATGTGGCGCCGGCGCAAGAAAAGCTATCTTAAGATATTATCATTTTCAGCGAAGGTCGGATAATTAAGTTATTCCGTGCGTTTATATACACTTTATAGAATTCCTTTTGCAGATCTGAAATGCCGGGAATCACCTTGCAATTCGTAAGATCAATCATATTTTCGCTCCATACAAATATTTCTTTCGAAGATACTCCGCATGTTCGTGGGTAATGATGCCATCGCTGATTTCAGCCATGTTGATGCTGCCATACAGTTCACCCCACAAGCAATCCATAAGGCTGCTATGAGATTTTAGACCGTCCTTATAGGCATCCAGATCATGCTGGAGATAGTCTGGAAGACCAAACTCATAAGCGCGCTCGCGTTCAGCTTGATGGATTCCACCTTCGGTTAGAAGTTCCATAGAAACACCAAGAGTTTTTGCAAGCTTATACACCGTCTCAGCGGAGCTCTTTTCCAGTTTGGTTTTCCCGCTGCAGATATCGTTAAGTGTTGCATGCGGAATACCCGCCTCTATTGCAAGCCGATATTTTGTCATATTCCGCTTAACGAGTAGATCTTCTATAACCATAATATTTATCGTCGAGTAGATCTTGTCTCGACTTGCCTCCTTTTCATTTATATTATATCGGCATACCGAAATAAAATCAAGAAGGCTTAGATTGTAACTTCAGAGGTCGTTGTTTGTCGACATGTTGTAGAAAATATCCGTCAGTCTTTCTCTTCCCGGGTATCGTTTTCTTCCAGCAGTTCTTCGAGACACGTCAGCATTTCGTCCATTTTTGCTATATTCCTTTGAAACTGCGGAATAATCGGTTCGTCCATGGAATAAGCCAAATAGATAGTGATAAAAAGGACTTCCTCCAGTTGATGCATGACCATTTCGGAAACTTTCACGTAGATCTCGTTCACCCGCCGTACCAGGGGTACAATGGTCTCCTGCCATGTCCGGAACCATGCTTCGCTCTCTTCCAGTCCAAATTCTGCGATCCATTCCCGAACAGTCTGGCGTTTATCGTGGCCGCCACAAAAGATTGGTTGGATCAGATAGCGGATGTCGCCGTTTTCCTGGGCGATCCTGCCTAGGGGAAAGAGCGCGCAGACTGCCGGTTTTGCCTCGTGAATGCGGCATTTGTGCTTGTCCAGGAATGGGCAGGTCCGCTTTTCGCCTCGCATGCGCATCATCACGATAGGGAGTTTGCTGCTTTCACCAATGTGCCATCTGGTATAGGAATTGATGATGTCCTCGATCTCTTTTCCCAAATACTTCGCCATGCGGTACAGATCGTACGGACTGAGGATGATATCGTCCCGTTCTTTACAGCATTTCCCGCATTTTGTGCAGCGAAAATAAAAGGTATCATCGACAGATATCAGATCCAGCGATGTGCCTCTGAACTCGACCTTGTTTTCTTCAGTTGTCATTGTTCGTATGTTCCTCAAATCATATAGTGTTTTATCTCCTTTCGCTTTCACATTTCTTCCGGAAGATACGTCTTCGCAAAAGGGCGGGGATCTCATAAGGATCTCATCAATCATTCGAAGGAGTCGGCCCTCGATCCATATGATTTGTGCCTGATCGTATGATTTTACAACACATTTATTCTCTAGTCAAGGCATATATATTTATGCGTCCCAATGTCCCGGATTGCCTATGTTTATTTATTCGTATTGGTTTTATAAGGTTCTTTTTCGCTTACTCGCAGAATCCACTTTTTTTCACATTTGTGAGGCGAGAACACTTTAATTATCGTTTTTTGCATGCTATAATTAGTTAGTACAAAGGATTCGAGTCTTGCCGACGCGCTGGTGGAGCGGCTGGAATCATATGACCTGAAGTGCTGGATCGCACCGCGGGATATTCCGGGCGGGGCACAATGGGCGGAGGAGATCTCACTGGCTGTAACCGCCTGTGATACGATCTTTCCTTTTCAACAAGCCAACTACGTCCAATCCTACTGAAAATTATAAACGGATTTGCTCTTTGTTTTCAATATTACTGAAAACTTTTGTTTACTTTCGCAAAACTTTTCAGTATAATGAGGTTGTTCAGAAAGGAGTTTTTGTCCATGATCATTCGAAACCACTATATCGATCAGATACGTCCTTTTTTTGATAGCGATCTCATCAAAGTAATCACAGGTATACGGCGCTGCGGTAAGTCAGTTATCTTATCACAAATCGCCGAAGAATATCGTGCTGCGGGTAAACCTGTTTTATTCATAAACTTTGAATCGCTTGAGTATTCTGCCGCTATCCCGGATGCTGCGGCATTGGTGTCCCATGTGAAAGAAAAACTTTCTGACACTGAGAAGCTATATGTTTTCCTGGATGAGGTGCAGCTTGTCAAGGACTGGAACATTGCCTGTCGCTCACTCAGGCTGGAAAACCTATCGTTGTTTATCACTGGCAGTAATTCCAAACTTCTTTCTGGTGAATTCACCAAAGAACTCAGTGGAAGATATATCTCCTTTGGTGTCAGACCTTTCGTTTATAAGGAAATCGTCGAATATGCGTCACAGATTGGAAAAAACTACTCCATTGCTGATTACCTGGTTTATGGGGGATTCCCCAAGATTATCGAACTCCCAGACAAGGAATCCGTGACACAGTATCTGAATGATCTTAATCAAACGATCATTATCAATGATATCATGAACCGGTACCGGATCAGAAAGACGGAACTTTTCAAGCGTCTTGTCAATTATGTCCTTATTTCAAATGCCAGAATCTTCAGTGCGAATTCTGTTCAGCACTATCTTACTTCTGAAAAGATCGGCTGTTCGATCAATACCGTCATGAAATACCTGTCCTATCTGGAAGAAGCCTATGTGATCAGGAAAGTCCCGCAGTATTCGACAAAAGCAAAAAGAGAATTATCTTTTTTCGCCAAAATATATGATGAAGACGTTTCGTTTAATACGATCCGTCAACATAAGGGGAGATTTGATCTCACGCACAATCTGGAGAATATCGTCTTTAACGAACTGGTCTATATGGGCTATGAAGTTTCCGTTTTCACCAAAGGTAATCAGGAAATCGACTTTTTGGCGATCAAAGGTACAAAGGAGTATCTGGTCCAGGTCGCATACTCTATCACTGAAGAAAGCACATATGAGAGAGAGTTTGCGCTTTTTAACGCACTTGACCAGTCCAGAAAAAAGATTATTATCACAAACGACGAAGTAGACTATTCTACCAGCCCTGTGGAGCATATATCCCTTGCCCGGTTTTTATTCATGACAAGTTTGGAAAGGTGAAATATGAACATTTCAAAGTATCTCAGGCTCGGCGCTGTGCTGATGCTTGTGTCCGTGTTATTGGGCGGGTGCGCTCGGGAGGATTCCGTGAAAGAATTTAAGGTGATCGGGTATATGCCCAACTGGTACGGTATACAAGTGCTGGAAAGTATGCCTATCGAGAAGTATACGCATATCAATTACGCGTTCGCGATTCCCACAAAAGACGGGGAAGTTATGGAACTGCCTAGCCCTGGTTTCGCGAGCCGGCTGATCGAGATCGCGCATGTACACGGGGTGAAAGTCCTGATCTCGCTGGGCGGTTGGAGCTACAACGGGATCGAGCTGGAACCGACGTTTGTATCGGCTACGGAGACGCCTGAAAAGTGTGCTTTGCTTGCCAGAAATATAGTGGAGATAGCGGTAAAGTATGGTTTTGACGGGGTGGATCTCGACTGGGAGCATCCCAAAGAATCGACCGCCGAGCAATTTGAGGCGCTGGTCCTGGCTTTGCGGGAAGAATGCACAAAAGCCGGACTTTATCTGACGGCGGCCGTCGTTGGTGGGGATGGAATGACCACAGGGATCACCGATAAGGCCGCCGCGGCCTTTGACTGGATCAACGTGATGTGCTATGACGGCGGACAGGGAGCGGATCATTCGCCGATGAGTCTGGCCGAGGATTATATTCTGTACTGGACGAAAGATCGTCAGGTTGATCCATCGAAGGTGACGCTCGGTGTTCCTTTCTATGAGCGCCCGACTTGGAGTGCGTACAGTTCGCTGGTGGCGGCGGATCCCGGGAACGCGCACAGGGATGAGACGGAGTTTCAGGGGAAGACGGTGTATTATAACGGGATCGAGACCATGAAGGCGAAGGCAGCTTTCGCGATGGAGAACGCGGGCGGGATCATGATCTGGCAGATCACGCAGGATGCGGTGGATGAGGATCTGAGCCTGCTGAACGCAATCCTTGAAATGATCGGTGGAGAAAAATAAATCTTCTTTGACAAAGACCTCATATAGGTATATACTATTATTTAGATATCAGTATATACCTATATGCAAAGAGGAGGTGATTTTCTGTGGTGAGTGATGTTCAAAAAGCAGCGTCAACAAGGTATGATAAAACTCACACCAAGATGATTTTGCTGAAACTGAATACAAAGACAGATGCTGACATATTAATGAAACTGGAAGACTCGTCCAACAAGCAAGGTTATATCAAGTCTTTGATCCGGAGAGATATTCGCGGCGAGAGGAAACAACCATCGCCTGAGTCATTGCGATACTCTATCCAACCCGTCATCAAGGCTTTCGATTTGAAAAAAGTCGTTTTATTTGGCTCTTATGCGAGAAATGAAGCGACCGAAGAGAGTGATGTGGATCTCCTTATAGAGGGCGGATCAATTTCTTCCATGGCTGATTTTCTGAAACTACAGAATGCATTCGAGTCGGCTATCGGGAAGAAAGTAGATGTGGTAGATGGAAACGCCTTAGATAGAGACTCTCGAGCTTCAAAGCGTTTTAAAGAACATATTGAAAGGGATAAGATCATTTTATATGAATAGTTATAGTGAAAGGGACCTCGATCAGTTTGCCGGTATACTGGATCATTGTGATCGGATCGAAGAAGCACTTGTCAGGTTGCGCTATTCAAAAGATGAATACGATAGAGACTATTTGCTTCAGGATGCAATAAAGATGAATCTGTTTCAAATAGGCGAATTAGCAAATAGGGTTTCGGATGACGCAAAAAGAAAGCTTTCAGATATCCCTTGGGCTCAGATCATCGCCACAAGAAACATCATCGCGCACGCCTACCAGAAAGTCAGCGAGGATATATTGTGGGATACCTGTACAAAGGATGTGCCTGTATTAAGACAAATACTAGATAGTTCTTTGGAGTCTTAAATGCTTAAAAAACTTTGGAAAGATCCGGTTTTTCGGTATGGGCTGATTTCGAGCGCTGTGTGGGTGCTGGTTTGTCATGCCTATGCGTTTTTCAATGATCTGTTTTCGCATGACGCGTTGAACGCACTCTACGCTTCGGGTGTCGAGGAACGTTGGAAAGTGGAGCTGGGACGCTTCGTGTTTCCTGTCTATCGGACCATCTTTCGCGGAGCATTAGCGACGCCTTGGATCATTGGCCTGCTGACGATCGTTTGGGTGACGCTAGCGGTTTATGTGCTCGCGAAAGTTTTTGGGCTGCAGACGTTCGCGCCGATCTTCTTCGCCGCGGGCATCCTGGCAGTGAATCGAACGATGTTCTGTCTTGGCGCCACCTATCTCTATGAGCTGGATATCGATATGCTGTCCGTGTTCCTTGCGGTACTGTCAGTCTATATATGGAAGTCTTCGGGCCGATTCGGTTTTCTCTGGGGTGCGCTCCCGCTGGTCGGGACGCTGGGGATCTATCAGTGCAATATCTCTGTGGCAGCAGTGCTGGTGATCTTTGTTCTGGTCCTGGCGCTTGTTCGCGGAGAACTGAACGCGAAGGAAGCATTCCGAAAGGGTCTTCTGTCACTTGCCATGTTTGTGATCGCGGCTCTGATCTATTTGGTGATTTTGAAGCTGATTTCGTGGGTATTCGGGATCGAGCCGGTGTCCGGGTATTATAACAGCATTACCAATGCCCTTGCGCCGAAGACGAGAGGGATCTTCTCGCTGCTGGTCGGAATGTACCGGGATTATCGGAAGACCGTTTTCTACTGGCCGACAACTTATCCTTCGGTGCTGGTCATGTGTGCTGTGCTGCTTTCTTTGCTCGCATCGGTGGCGCAATTGATGTGGCTTGCAGTTCGAAAGAAAGCCTCGCGGAATGAAAAGTGTTGGGCTCTGCTCTTGGCGGCTGCGTTGTTATTACTGCTCCCGGCGGCTTCCAATCTTGCCTATGTCCTCAACAACGGCGATGTACATGACTTGATGAAATATGCCGTGTGGATGGTGTTCCTGCTGGCGGTGGCGGAGCAAGCGATGGCAACATCAATGCTGCTGATGGAACAAATGGAAGTGACGAGACTTTCGACGCTGACGAAGCCAATGCAGGTGACGAGGATGCCAACGTCACCGTCTCGCCCAAATCCCTCCGCCGCAGAAAACTGATCCCAGCCATCGTCTACTTGATGCTATTTGTAATCTTAGCCGACTTTGTTGTTTCCGCGAATTCGATCTATCTGAAGAAAAATCTCGAACAACATGCGACCCTGTCCCTGATGACCCGTGTGTTCTATGATCTCGACCGTACGCCCGGTTATGAGGCCGGAGAAACGCCGATCTGCTTTATTGGCGCGCTGGATCTGGACCGGCAGATGCCGGGGTTCGAGCGCTATTATAATTTCACCGGGACCTGGAGCGGCTCGGCGATTGCCTCTGATAATTATGAGTTTTTCTACCATCCCTACAGGGTCTATGCGCAGTATTATCTGAACGAGAAGGTCGCGTTCTGTTCGGATCAGGACTACCGGGCATTCAAGACGCATCCGACCGTGCTCGCGATGCCGGCCTACCCGGCCGAAGGATCGATCGACTGGGTGAACGGAGTGCTGATCATTCACATGTCTAACTACGTGTTGCGTCTGGAATTCTTGTGATGTCACTTTTTGACGGATCTTCTTGGAATGATACGTCTGAAATTCTTATTTAGTCACTTTTTGACGCACACAGATAGTGGATTTATCCAGTTTTTCTTTCCGAAATATGTTTAGCGGGGCCATATTCTCTAGTGCGCCAACAGATGTGTTTGTGTCAAAGACAACGATTTTTGTTTTATAAAACAGCTCCGTCTGAAAGTGAAAAAACATTCTTTTCAGACGCATCATAGAAAAAACCTGCGGACAAAAGTGGGAAAACGCCAAAACCAGACGCAAAAGGCTTTGTTCTCCTATATTCAAAGGTTGTGGGGGGACATTGACACACGAGTTCGAGGGACAAAGCTTCAGATTATGCCAGAATTATGACGCCTATACCCAAACGCTTGAAAATGCGATGAGAATATAGTAAAGTGCTAGCTGTAAAGAAAACAATCATTCCACATCATATAGAAAGAGGTACAAATCATGGCTAAACCATCCTATCAGCAAATGGCTGCTCACTTCGCGGCACTGGCCGGCGCGAACGCTCCGAAAGAAAACAACACTTATATCGCTCTTCGCGATTTCTACGAGAAGCTGAACAGAAAACTGTTAATGTTTGACACAAGAAACACGAAGGTATATGGCGCGGCAGACAACCTGGCGTACGCGATCACCCGGATTTTGAAAGAAGCCCAGGCTCTGGCCGAAGCCTCCCAGGCAGGAGATGAAGAAAAAACCAAAAAACAGCTGGATGTCACGGCGGCTGCCTGCGAGAATTTCGACAAGTGCCTGTCTACCTTCAAAAAAGACGGTGTTACCGATCCGCACTTTTCAAACAATCATAAGGACGTAAAGCTTTTTGAAACCGCGAAATATGACCAGGGACTGCCGATCCTTCAGGCGGCCGGCGTCTCTGCGGAAGATCTGAAAAGCGAAGATATCGAAGAGATCAAAGAAAACCTGGATGAGGACACAAAAGAAACCCTCAACTACCGCATCAAGTTCAATGAAAAGAAGGCACAAAAAATAGCCGAAGACGAGAAGTACAAAAACAATTCCGAAGAAAAGGAATTATATGCGCTTCACGAACGGGCTGAGCAGTACGTTTTATATGCCCAAAGACCGATCGAGCCTGTCGCCTGGACCAAAAAGGAGACGCAAGACTCCAAAAGAGAGTATCAGCCCTCCCCGCTCGATATCCCGACGGAGGAAAAGAGCTGGAAGAACTATCGCATTCTCCATCTTCGCGGCGTTGATCCGAGCCAGGAAAACTTCCAGGAGAACCTCGCCAAGTCGATCGTTGCGACCTTCCAGATGACCCGTCCCCAGAATCAGCAGAATGCCTTCTCCGTCAAGCTTGCCCGTTCGCAGGCACAGCAGCTGATGAATCTTCCGACCTTCAAGACTTTTTGTCAATATCCCAGCCTGGTGCGCAAATACCTCAACGGCGATAAGCTCTTCCAGGCATGCGGCGGCCTCTTCCGTCCCTTCCACCTGACAGATAAAAACAAGGGGATCGAGATCCTGCAGGCGCTGAAGAAAATGCCTGAAAAGATGGATGATCCCAAAAACCAGTCCAAGGAATGGAAAGCCCTGATCAAGACCCTGAAGAATATCGATCCCTACGTGGATGACGCTGAACAGGAAAAACAGCTGCAGGCTGCCTACGACGCGACCGCCGCTTATATGAAAGGCCGCAAGTCCGTCCGGAGCACCCAGGAAGAACAGAATCAGTTTGACCAGTCGATGGATGTGCTGGCCACCCTTGCTAAAGCGAATGACTTCGCTAAAGTTGCCGCAAATGTTATCGTCGACAGGACCAACGAAGTTCGTGACCGCATCTTCCATAAGCACCAGTCTGTCAGCCTTGGAAACTATGGCGAGGACAAGCTGGAACAGCATATGAACCAGGATCGCGTCAGAAGAGATTCTCTGGGTGATATCGAGCTCGGCGCGCCGTCCAATTCCAATCCTTCGCTTTAATAGATGCATATATGAAAAAAGTTAACCCTTTTCAAGTCAGCGGATGGCTTGAAAAGGGTCAACTTTTGCATATTTCAAAAATCTTAATCCCTTTAAGTAGAAGCCGTATCATGAGTTTCTATTGGCAGGCTAAGAGAGGCTTAAGTTTTTTGTATATTTGAATTGGATAATATCGCGTGGTGCTGTTTCTCTATACGCTTCTTCCCGATGCATTGCCTGGACGATCCTGCTTTTCGATGCTTGGCCGAATCTGTCAATGACTGTGTCAAGAATTCCTGTATCTTCCGATGAAAGGTGAGGATACTCCTTTATTTCAGTGGGAAGAAAATGATATGCTGTACCCTCACCTATATCCGTTTCTTCGAAATGAATAGAGCTTAAATCTATGATTGATTCATATGAAACAGGGACTGCTCCCATAGGTAAGGCATGATATACCAAGCCGGAAATTGCATGTCCTGTACGTTTATATGAAAGTGCGTCCGCATACCATAGCATCTTCATCAACTTAACAAGATAAAGACTCGTTACCTTTTCTGAATTTGAAAAGTAATGGATCATATCGATAACTACATCCAGAGAAAGCTTTTTCCCGCCGTTAGCTTCCGGATTATTATAAAAACGCACATATTTAGACATGATAGCACTGATAAGATAGCGGTCATGATCCTGTTCAAATAGTATCGTTCCAGCTTCCGAATACTTGTTATATGACGCAGGAGACAGAGAATCTTTTTCTGAATCCAGTAACTGGAGGAACCATTCAGGATCAGATGACAGTTTTCGAAGAATCGTATCATGCGCGATGTCCTGCACCTGGTGGCTTTCATATCGTGTGATCGTTTTCCCGCCCCATCCCAAGAGAAGACACAAATCACTCTGGCTTATCCCATACCGCGCTCGAATAGCCGCTATCTGATGAGATGTCAATAATCCCATTTTTTCACGGTACGCATTTTTCATGGCGATATCATTTTGTGACATTTGTTTTTCATCGGCATATAGCTCGTCTGCTTGATCACAATAGTAGTACTCCGCATCATATTCAAGCGCCACATCTTTGTATATATTGGTTTCTTTTTCTATCACTGTCTGTACGTTATGTACTTCCATGCAGCATGGGCATTGTCTTTTTTCTGTTGAGATTGTTTTCATGTGTTGGCCTCACTTATTTCTTGTATGGGAACATGTCAGGAGAAAAAGGTGTCTCAGCATAATGAAAGGACATTACAAAAGTTGTATGTTTTCCAAATTCAGAAAGTAATTCTACCCGAATCTTAATATACACTTCACCTTTTCCTTCATACACCTTTCCAAATTCTCTCATCTCAGCTCTTTTGGGAAATCGTACATCCTTGACTGTTTGTATGTATTCTTCTACTGCCAACCCTTGTAATTCATGCTTTATAGCAGAAACAGGATCTTCATTGGGAAACAGGTCTGCAACCGTCTACTGATTAGTAAATCTCAGTTTTCTCCTTCTATCAACCTGTCTTTCTATCTGAAAAGCAATTTGAGCACCATGATCAAGAACATATCGGAGATTTTGCAGATAGGATCGAACCTCGATTTCACTTTCTATTCTCGTTCTTGTTTCAACCAAAAAACCACACCTCCATATGGTATCAACTGATACCAATATACTCCATAAATTTACTTATGTCAAGATGTAAACATGAATCCTCATCTCTGCTTCAGAAGCTCATCAAATGACTCTCAAGGAGTCTGATGGTACGATGGACTACGATTTGCAGAAAGTGCGGTTTGTTGTCCCTTTGTTAGAGCCGGGAAATTTGAACCACTTAAAGACAAGCGAATTTAACCAATTATAGACATTTTATTATAGCCATTGCACCAGTCTTTGGTTAAAAAGAATTGTTACTTTGATGTGACAGTGCCTGTTTCAACAGCAAGAGT
>JAFZQZ010000104.1 GCA_017620135.1 Bacillota bacterium | reverse complement strand
GTGCCGTTCCAGCCGGTGTTGACCAGATAGGCTTTGGCTCCGCTCTTATCCATTCTCTTGACGAGCTCTTCCGCGTATTTGGTGGGATGCAGCTCCAGGAAGGCCTGGCCGAAGCAGGCGGAGAAGGTCGGGGTGGGCTCGGTGATACCGCGCTCGGTACCGGCCAGTTTGGCGGTGAAACCGGACAGGAAGTAGTATTTCGCCTGCTCGGAATCCAGTACGGAAACAGGAGGAAGAACACCGAAAGCTTCCGCGGACAGGAAGATGACATTCTCAGCGGCAGGGCCGGCAGAGATCGGGCGGACATTCTTAACGATCTTCTCGATGTGCTCGATCGGATAGGAAACACGGGTATTCTCGGTGACGGATTTGTCAGCGAAATCCAGCTTGCCTTCCGCGTCTACGGTAACGTTCTCAAGCAGCGCGTTGCGGCGGATCGCGGCGTAGATATCGGGCTCGGATTCTTTATCCAGGTTGATGACCTTCGCGTAGCAGCCGCCTTCGAAGTTGAAGATGCCGGTATCGGACCAGCCGTGTTCGTCGTCACCGATCAGCATCCGGTTCGGGTCTGCCGACAGCGTGGTCTTGCCGGTGCCGGAAAGACCGAAGAAGATTGCGGTATTCTCGCCGTTCATATCGGTGTTGGCGGAGCAGTGCATGGAAGCGATCCCCTGCAGCGGCAGGTAGAAGTTCATCATGGAGAACATACCTTTTTTCATCTCGCCGCCGTACCAGGTGTTCAGGATGACCTGCTCACGGGACTTAACGTTGAAGGCGACACAGGTCTCGGAGTTCAGGCCCAGTTCCTTATAGTTTTCGACTTTCGCCTTGGAAGCGGTATAGACGACGAAATCAGGCTCAAAAGCTTCCTCTTCTTCCGGTGTCGGAGCGATGAACATATTTTTGACGAAATGTGCCTGCCAGGCAACTTCCATGATGAAACGGATCGCCATGCGGGTATCCTTGTTCGCACCGCAGAAGGCGTCCATGACATACAGTTTCTTTCCGGAAAGCTGCTTCTTGGCAAGTTCTTTGACGATGCCCCAGACTTCTTCGCTCATGGGGTGGTTGTCATTCTTATAACCGTCTGTGGTCCACCAGACTTTGTCCTGTGAATAATCGTCCATGACGATATATTTGTCTTTGGGCGAACGGCCGGTGTAGATACCGGTCATAACGTTGACAGCGCCGAGTTCGGTCAGCTGTCCTTTGTCAAAGCCGGTCAGCTCCGGATTCATTTCATCCTCGAACAGTGCTTCGAAGGACGGGTTGTAGATGATCTCAGTAGTTCCGGTAATGCCGTACTTGGTTAAATCGATGTTTGCCATGTGCGAAAACCTCTTTCTACAGAATTGATGTATCGTTTTCCGCGCAAAACGCGGGCGCCGCGTGAAGCGCGGACAGCTTTTCTATCTGTTTAAATATACCATAAGTACCGGTCAATGTCAATTGAATGACGGATGGATAAGTGATTTACGAAGACCGAAATCAAAGAAACAAAATCTTTCAAAAATTATCAAATATTATCATTTGCTATCTTTACAATTCAGAACGCTATGCTATAATGGAAGCTGATCGAACAGATTTTTCATTTTCGATCAGAAGGAGAAGATGATATCATGATTGCAACCGGTATTTTTACAGGATATTATCCGGATACTGTGGATAATGTGATCGCGGCTGTCAAAAAGGATGGTTTTTCCTGTGTCCAGCTCGATGTATCTTTTAAGGATATCGACTCGGCAAAGGAATATCTGACAAAGGAAAAGGCGCGGGAGATCAGTGGAAAGTTCCGTGATGCCGATCTGCCGGTCATCACGGTTTCTTCCTATACGAATATCGTTCATCACGACCCGGTGATCCGGAAAAAGAATCTGGATTATATCCGGATGATGATGGAAAGAGCGCTGGATCTGGGATGTCCCTACGTTGCGAGTGAGACCGGAACGTACAGTAAAGAGAGCGACTGGCTCTGGGACGATCACAACGCGACAGAAGAAGCCTATGAAGAAGCGGCAGAGATCATTTACGATCTGGTCAAATTCGGCAAGGAAGTCGGCGCGACTTTCATTGTCGAAAACTATGTGAACAACGTCATCGGCAGTATCGAGCAGGTGGAGAGGCTTTTCCGGGAGATCAACATGCCGAATCTTAAGCTGATCTGTGACCCGACGAACTATTTCACGCCGTCCAACATTCATGACGTGGATCATCAGCTCCGACGGATCTTTGACGCGCTTTCCGACAAGATGGTGATCGCTCATGCCAAGGATATCCTGCTGACGGAAGACACGACCATCAAACAGGCAAGTATCGACGCGGATGAATCCCATGTGTTCCGTGGCGCCGGCGGCGTGGAACTGCCCGCGGCCGGTCTGGGGATCCTGAACTACGATCTTTATGTTTCTCTTCTGGCGAAAGAACATCCGAACATCCCGCTGATCATCGAGCACCTGGACAGCGTAGAAGATATTCCGAGAGCCAAGGCATTCGTCGACGGCGTGCTTCGCCGGAACGGTGTTTAATCCAATTATCAACAGGAGGTTTTTACTATGGCTGTTAAATTAGGTTTGGAACTGTATTCCCTGCACTGCGTGCAGAAAGAACTGGATGAAAATCCGAGACAGGTCATCAAAAAGGTCCTGGATCTGGGCTTCCGCCACCTGGAACCGGCCAACGGACATGCGGAGATCGATCCCGGAACCGGCTATCATATCCCCGCGGAAGAGCTTCGGGCTATGATGGAACCGTACGGCGCCAGGATCGGAAGTCACCACATCGGTAATCTGAATGACGAGACCCTGCCGGCGGTCATGGAATACAACCGTATCCTGGGCAACCGCAACCTGGTCGTTCCGATCTATTTCTATACCGGCTACGATCATATTATGCAGATGTGCGAACATTACAACCATGTGGGCAAGGTGCTCATCGAAAACGGTTTCAATGCGCTGGTCTACCACAACCATTACCATGAATACCAGGTCGTGAACGGCAAGCCCATCCTGTACTGGCTGATCGAGAACACAGCGCCGGAATATGTTCATTTCGAGATGGACTGCGGCTGGGATGTACGTGCCGGTGAGGATCCGGTCACGGAAATGAAGAAGATCGGCAATCGTCTGCGCCTGATCCACATCAAGGATTACAAAACTCGTCCGGCGAACTTGCTGATCGGCCGTACGGAAATGGTCAATTGGGGCAACTTCGGCGCCAATCATCAGGAAGGCGATAAGATGACGCCCGGTGATTTCGTCAGCGCGGGCGAAGGCATGATGCCCCTGGCTGATATTTTGAAGACCGCGGATGAACTGGGCGTGGAAGCCGCTGTCTGGGAACAGGATGACTGCGGTGAGAACCTGTATGATTCTCTCGCAAAGACGATCGAATACCTGAAACAGTTCAAACACATCTATATTTAATATAGAAGGGAAAAGGCAAATGAAATATTACGTAGGAATCGATCTGGGCGGCACCAACATCGCTGCCGGCGTCGTGGACGAGACCGGAAAGATCATCTGTAAATACAGCCGGAAGACCAACATTCATCAGCCTTTTGAGGATCTGGTCAGAGATATCGCCGAAACCGGCAAGGAAGTCGTCCGTCAGGCAGGTATGACGATGGAGGACATTACTTCTGTCGGTATGGGATCCCCCAGCTGCATCAACCCGAAGAACAATCTGCTGGTTTTCGCGAATAATCTGGGATGGAGCAATGTACCGCTGCCGGCAGTGCTTCAAAGCCACTTTGACGTGCCGGTGTATGTCCGCAATGACGCGGACTGCGCGGCGCTTGGCGAAGTCATCGCCGGCGCGGCGAGAAACTATGAAAATGCCATAATGATCACGCTCGGAACAGGAGTAGGCGGCGGTGTTATTCTGAACCGCAGGATCTTCAGCGGCTGTGATCACATGGGCGGAGAACTCGGCCATACGAAACTGATCTATCACGGTGTCCGGTGTACCTGCGGTCAGTACGGCTGTCTGGAAAGCTACACATCCGCGACAGCGCTGATCCGGGAGACAAAAGAGGCCATGGCGGAGCATCCGGAGAGCCTGCTTCATCAGCTGGTGGACGGAGATCTTTCCCGGGTAGAGGCAAAGACGGTCTTCGACGCCGCGCATCAGAACGACGAGACAGCGCTGGCCGTCGTGGATCAGTATATCGATTACCTGGCGGCGGGCCTTTCTTCCTTTGTTTCGATCTTCCGGCCGGATGTTCTGATCATCGGCGGAGGCATCAGCTGGCAGGGGGATTATCTGCTGGATCCGCTGAACGAAAAGCTGAAAGGCTATATCTTCTCCTACCGGGAGATCGGCGGACCGAAAGCCATCCGCGCGGAGCTCGGCAATGACGCCGGAATCATCGGCGCGGCCATGCTTGAGCTTTCCGAAGAGGAATAAACGATGATCGCTTATGAACGCAGGAAGGTCATTCTGCAGACACTGAGCAGCAAAGGCGTCGTGAGCCTGAAGGAACTTTCCGCGAAGCTGGATACTTCGGAGGTCACGATCCGGCGCGACATCGAAAAGCTGGAGGCCGAAGGCAAGCTCCGAAGGGTACAGGGCGGCGCCGCTTCACTGGAAGAGGCGGAAGAAGCCGAGCTGACGATGAAGCAAAAGCTCCCGATCCGGCTCGACGCGAAGAACCGGATCGCCGCGTTCGCGGCCTCCCGGGTACAAAGCGGTGAAACAGTCTTTCTGGATGCCGGCACGACGATGATCCCGCTGGCGATGGAGCTCATGAACCGCAACGTGACGATCGTCACCTACAGCACGATGTTCATCGGGCAGATGGTGAATCCGACGGCGCGAATCATCCTGATCGGCGGGGAATATCTTCCTTACTACGAAATGAATGTCGGCCTGATCGCGCAGGATCAGATGAAACAGTTTTATTTCGACAAGGCTTTTCTTGGCTGTTCCGGACTGGATCTGGATCGGGGCATGGTATGCTCGACGGAAATGAAGAGCCTGGAAATGAAGCGGCTGGCCATGCAGCAGGCCCAGCGGTGCTTCCTGCTGCTGGATTCGAGCAAGTTCTCGGCGCGCGGGTTCATGCGGCTGTGCGAGACTTCAGCCTTTGAGGAACTGATCTGCGACAGCTTCCCCGGTCCGGAGGAAAAAAGGCCGGAGAATCTGATCGCGGTGGATGACAGCTATCCGGAAGAGGAAAAGGAGATAAAAGAAAATGAAGACAAATGATCCAAAGAAGAAAGCCATCCTGGAATCTTTTAAAAACGGTCTGATCGTATCCTGTCAGGTGCAGCATGATGATCCGATCTATCATCCGGACATCGTCGCGCTGATGGCAAAAGCGGCCCAATGGGGCGGTGCGGTAGGCATCCGGGCGAACATGCCGGATCAGATCCGCAGTATCAAGGCCGCGGTCGATCTGCCGGTCATCGGTCTTTACAAGCAGTGGGTACCGGACAGTGATGTATTCATCACCCCGACTCTGGAAGCCGCAAAGGAAGTATGGGAAGCCGGCGCGGAGATCATCGCGCTGGATTCCACGTTCCAGATGGTGAATGGCCGCCGTGCCTGTGAACTGCTGCCGGAGGTAAAGGAAGCGATCCCGGAAGCCATCATCTTCGCGGATGTCTCAAATTATGAAGAAGCCCTGAATGCCGTCAAGCTCGGCGCCGATATCGTGGGTCCGACGCTGTATGGCTATACGGCGAAGACGAAACACATCGAGAATCCGGATATGCGGGCTTTCGCGCAGATGTGCCGCGACCTGAAAGATGAAGCGTATGTGATTATGGAAGGACATATCTATACGCCGGAAGACGCGATCAAGTGCCTATATCTCGGCGCGCATGCGGTCGTCGTCGGAAGCGCTATCACCAGACCGCATTATATAACCAAACGGTTTACGGATCTGATCTCCGGATATCAGAACGACTGGCGCGCGGAAGAGCGCCGCGCGCATTAACAAATGCGCATTAAGGAAGGGAAAAATGGCTGTCAAATTTGATGTCAACGGCGCGCAGAATGTCGAGGTCAGCAAGAAGCTGCCCTGCGAAAAACCGCTCGCCGAACAGCTCGAGATCATGGAGGAATACACCCGGGTACACCGGGAAGCTTCCAATGGTCCCAAGGAGCTGAGGGAGATCGCCTGTCTGAAGGTTCTATATCCTAGGCTGTTCCGAAAGATCGAAGATCAGGATCTCGTCGCGGGCCGGCTGGACTTTCTGCCGATCGGTTTCGGATGCGTGACTTCGGTAGGCGGCGTCGGGCATTACTGTGTTTTCAACAAGCTGCTGGCCTTCAAGGATCAGCTGGAGACAGAGGAGCAGAAGGCCCGTGTAGATGTATTGTATGATTACTGGCTGGATCATGACCTGAAGACCAAGTACTGCAGGGAAGTCCTGACAGAAGATACGATCGGGCGGTTCATCGATGTGAACTATCCGCTGATCGCGACCGCCCGGCTTTCGGGTATGATGCTGGATTATCCGAAACTGCTGGATCTGGGCATCGGCGGACTCCGAGACCTGCTGAAGGGAAAACTGGAAAACGAGCCGGAGAATCCCTTCTACCTGGCGGGACTGGAGTGTCTGACCCTTTTTGAAGACTGTGCCGAAGCACTGGCGGAAAAGGCAAGCATCCAAAGCGCGGAAGCATCGGAAGCAAGAAAAACCGAACTCCTGAAGATAGTTTCTGACCTTCGGAAAATCAGGACCGACAAGCCGGAAACCTTCCCGCAGGCACTGCAGCTTTTCTGGCTGTACGCCATGCTGGCCGGCGTGATCAACTATGCCAGACTCGATGACTGTCTTGGTCCGTTCCTCGCGAAGGATATCGAGGAAGGCAGGATGGATCAGCAGGATGCTTACCGGTATGTCAAGTGTCTCTGGACGATGATCGAGAATCGCCGTACGACCGTGAACGGACGTGTCATCGTAGGCGGAAAGGGAAGAAAGCATCCGAAAGAAGCGGATGTGTTCCTGCACACCGCCCTGAAAGTAGCGAAGGACTGCCGGTATGTCGAACCGCAGTTTACCCTGCGGGTGACAAAGGATACTTCTGAAGAGATCTGGGACGAAGCGATGGATGCCTTAGGGGCAGGCGCGACCTATCCCACCCTGTACAATGACGAAGTAAATGTTCCAGCCGTGGCTTACGGCATGCGGGTGGACGAGAAGACGGCCGAGATGTATGTTCCCTTCGGCTGTACGGAATTCGTCATCCAGGGCCAGAGTACGGGTACACCGAATATCTGCATGAATCTGCTGAAGATGATGACGATCTTTATGAACGGCGGCATCGATCCGGTGGATGGGATGCGGAAAAACAGGGAGATCCCCTGCCCGCCGCTTTCCGAGTACAAATCTTTTGAAGAGTTCTACGCAGCGTACAAACGCCTGCTGGATTATTACATGGATCTGTCGATCCAGGCGCAGTACTATTCCTATGAAGTGATGAACCGGGATGTTTCGTTCCTCTTTACCAGTCTGCTGACCGATGACTGTATCGAACGGGGCAAGGCGCTTCTGGACGGCGGCGTCAGGTACCTGGGCGGAACGAATGAGATCTACGGACTGATCAATGCGTCAGACGCCCTCTGGGCTATCAAAGACCTGGTATTTATCAGGAAGAAATACACGCTGGACCAGATCGAAAAGGCCATGCTCGCGAACTTTCGGGGCTATGAAGAACTGAGAGCGGACCTCTGGGCCTGTGACAAATACGGCAATGATCTGGACACCGCGGATGGCATGGCAACGGATCTGTATGAATATGTGGCGAAAGGCGTCCGGCAGCGTGGTATCGACGCGGGTATGCAGTATTTTTTGGTGGTCATCAGCAATAACCAGCTGAATACTGAATGGGGACGGAAGACCGGCGCTTCGCCGGACGGCCGTTATATGGGTCAGTATATGAACCCGGCGAACAACCCGCAGGGCGGCGCCAATACCAGTGGGCCTACGGCGATGCTTAATTCACTGGCGAAGATCGACGCCCGGTATCATGCCGGATCGGTACAGAATATCAAATTCTCGCCGGAGTTCTTCGCGGAGAACCGGGAAGCGATCAAACTGCTGTTTAAGACCTACTTCGAACAGGGCGGCAGCCATGTCATGGTCACGGTGGTCGGCCGGGGCGTACTGGAAGACGCGGTGAAGCATCCGGAAAACTATAAGGATCTGATCGTGCGGGTCAGCGGATTCTCCGCGGTATTCGTAAACCTGGAGGCGGACATTCAGCAGGAACTGATGAGCCGGGTGTTATATGACTGAGCCGGTACTGAAGATCTTCGATATCCAGCGGTTCTCGATCCATGACGGCCCGGGGATCCGAACGACCGTTTTCTTTAACGGATGTCCACTGCACTGTCCCTGGTGCTCCAATCCGGAATCCCAGAAGGGAAGAACGGAGCTGATGCACTTTGACCGCAAGTGTACCCACTGCGGACGGTGCTTTCAGGCCTGTCCGAACGGTGCGATCAGCTTTTCTCCCGAGACGGGACCTGTGATCGATCGGTCAAAATGCCGAAGGTGCGGGAGCTGTGCCAGGGTTTGTTTGTCGGACGCCATGCGGATGACAGGCAAAGAAGTCACCGTGGAAGAGGTGATGGCAACAGTCCGGCGGGACAGGCATTATTATGAAAAAAGCAGTGGCGGGATAACGGTCTCCGGCGGGGAACCTTTCCTTCAGTCGGAAGGACTCGCGGCGCTTTTGAAAGCCGCCAGGGAAGAAGGGATCACGACCGCGGTCGAAACCACCGGCAATGTATCCGCGGAAAGTTTTCGAAAGGGGCTGGGACTGGTCGATACATGGCTTTTTGACCTGAAACACGCGGATCCGGAAATTCTGAAAGAAGTGACGGGCGGGAACCTGTCCCTGATCGTGGAAAACCTGAAGCAGGCGCTGAGGGAAAAGGATAGCCAGGTCATCGTCCGGGTACCGGTCATCCCGGGATTCAATTTCGATGAGAAAAGCCTGACCGGGATCTTCCGACTGACTCTCGCGTCCGGGGGACGTCAGGTCGATCTGTTGCCGTATCATGTCCTCGGCAAAAGCAAATATGCGCAGCTCGGACGGGAGTACGCGCAGGAAGGCGAAAAAGGCCTGGATAAGAAAGAACTCATTCCCTACGCGGCGATCGGACAGCGTATGGGACTGAACATAATGATCAGCGGGAAAGATCCCGCAGTTATAGGAGGTTGATTATGAACCAGAAGAAATGGAAAGTAGCGCTGGTCGGATGCGGAAGCATCGCAGGAGAGATCTATCTGCCGCAGCTTGCGACATTTTCCGATGTGGAAGTCGTCGCGGTATGCGATATCCTGCCGGAAAGAGCGAAAGCTTACGCTGAAAAATTCGGGATCCCGGCCTGGTATCCGAATATCGATGAACTGCTGGAGAAGTGCGATTTTGAGATCATGATGGATACGGCTTCGATCCCGGCCCATCACGAATTGAATATGAAAGCGCTGGCAGCCGGCAAGCATCTGTATACGCAGAAACCCATGGCGATGACGGTCGAGAACGCAACAGCGCAGATCGAACTGGCGGAGAAAATGCATGTAAAGATCGCTTCAGCCGCGATCCATCCGCTGCGTCCGGACATTATCGAGATCCGCAAAATGATCGAGAAGGGTACGATCGGGCACGTCAATCTGATCCGGGCACGCGCAGCGCACGGCGGCCCGAACTATTTCCAGTTCAGAGAGGCGGACTGCTCCTGGTTCTTCCAGCCCGGCGCCGGCGCATTGTATGACATGGGCGTTCACGGGATCACGGAAGCGGTCTCCGTGCTCGGACCGGCGAAGGAAGTGACCTGTGTGGCCTGTATTTCCGAACCGGAGCGGACCATCCGGAGCGGTGCCTTCGACGGAAAGAAGATCAAAACAGATTATCTGCCGGATAATTATATCATCACGCTCGACTGGGGGAATGGTACGCTGGCGGTCATCGACGCCGGTTTCTGCGAGAAAGCGGCGACGATCAACCAGATGGAGATCTATGGTTCCAAAGGAACGATCACGGTCAAAGGTCATTTGAAGATCGGCGCCGGAGACGGACTTATGGCCTATATCGACGACGAAGATCTGAATATCCGCGGATGGATCGAACCGCAGCCGCAGGAACTGCCGTATCCCGGTGAGTGGAAACAGGCAGAGGCGATCCATGATCTGATCCATGCGATCGAAACGGATACGGCGCCTGTGCTGGATCCGAAAATCGCGCGCCATGTTATAGACATCATGTGCACGATCACTGATTGCATTAAGGAAAAAAGGACATTGCCACTCCATACGGTTTTCTGAAAAACGGAAGATTGTTATAGTTTGAGAGAGAATCGTTATAATCTTCTAAAAAAAACGATTGCTTTTTTACGGATTTATGGTATCATATATCTATCAATGCGTGTCCGAAAATTTCCTATTCGGGCATAGAAAACATTAAGGAAAGGAAGAAGCACATGAAAAATCTTAAAAAAGTGCTTGCTCTCCTTCTGGCTGCCATGATGGTCATGGGCCTGCTCTCCGCTTGCACCAAGACGGAAGAGCCCGCTGCTGAACCCACCCAGGAAGCTTCCCAGGAGGAGACGAAAGAGGAATCCAAGGCTGAGGAATCCAAGGCTGAGGAATCCAAAGCTGAAGAGTCCAAAGAAGAGGAATCAAAAGAAGAAGCTCCGGCTGACACTTCTGTCACTCCTCGTAACGAGACCTTCTACCTGACCACTGGACAGTGGGGAACCATTATCAACAACAACGGTTTCTCCTCCAGCTCCAACAACACCTTCTGCGGCAACAACAGCTTCACCGCCTGCGAACTGCAGTTCGAGACGCTGTACATGTTCAACCTGCTGAAGGGTTCCGGCGACCCGCTGCTTGCTGATGGCGACCCCGAGTTCGACGCGGACAACAACATGACCATTCATCTGAAACCCGCGGCTGCTTGGTCTGATGGCACTCCTCTGACTGCCGAAGACGTTAAGGCGACGTTCGACACCCACATTCTGGTCAACTCCAATGCTGGTGTCGCATATGCTCCCTACATGGCTTCCTGTGATGTCGTCGACGAGCATACCGTCGTTTTCCATCCGACTGACAACGTTAACGTTCCTCAGATGATGAACTACATCAATGGCATGTATGTTTTCCAGAAAGCTTATCTGGATGCCAAACTTGCCGAGTATGGCACCGATTACGAAGGTTTCAAGAATGACCTTATGTATGATGCTCCTCACAGCGGTCCCTACGATCTGACCATCAACAATGCTCAGGCTGTCGGTGTTACCCGCCGTGACACTTATTGGGGCCAGGATGCTTCCATGTGGGGCAAGCTTCCCGCTCCGAAGTACATCGTACACAACATCTATGCTGACAACAACGCTCAGGCGAACGCTCTTCGTGTTGGTGAGTCCGATATGGGCCAGACCTACATCGCGAACGTTCAGACCATGTGGCTGGATGACGGCCTGCCGATTTCCACCTACTATCCGGAGGCTCCTTATCACGTAGCCGTTTCTCAGCCCACCTGTATCTTCAACACCACCGTTGAAGGCCTTGACCAGGTTGCGGTTCGTAAAGCTATCGCCATGGCTGTTGACTACGATCAGATCCTGTCTGCTGCTATGACCAACCAGGCTCCTCCTTTCTCTCAGTATCCTCGTATGCTGTTCCAGCCCAACGATCAGATCCGTGCGACCTACGTGAAAGACGCGGCTGCTCTTGCTGCTCTTGACTGGCCGGGCAATGATCCCGAAGGCGCTATGGCTCTTCTTGACGAAGCTGGCGTCGTTGATACCGATGGAGATGGATGGCGTGAATGGCCGGCTGGCAACAACCTCAGCTTCCAGGCTTCCTGCCCGACCGGATGGTCTGACTGGCAGGCTTCCATGACTCAGGTTTCCGAAGCTGGCGCCAAGATCGGTATCCAGATCGAGACCTACTTCCCGGAGAGTGCTCAGTGGTCCGAGAACCTTCGTACCGGTAACTTCACCATCACCATGAACTCCTATGGCGGTGGCCCCTCCGATCCGTGGAACTCCTTCTACGCTGTATTCTACAACTATCATTCAGCTGACAACTACGATCCCGCTTACCTGCCTGAGATCACACTTGGCTACAGCCGTTACCAGGGCGAGTACACTCAGCGCGCGAATGAGCTGCTTGATCTTGCCGCTAAGACGACTGACATCGCAACTCTTCAGGATTACTATCAGGAACTGAACGAGATCTATCTGTCCGAGGTTCCTTCCTTCGCTCTGATGTATCGTCCTCAGCTGTTCCACGAAGTGAATGAGTCCGTATGGACCAACTTCCCGGCAGAAGGCGACGGCATCTCCCCGATGTGCTGTATCTTCGCTCAGGGTGTTGCTGCTCTGTATCAGCTGGAACTTGTTGGTGAGTAATTCATTTACGAAACTAACGCATTAGAAATTCACTTTACTAGTACTGCATACTAACAAATGTGATTAATTGAAAATGCGGCGGTTGTACAAGATCAAGGTTCTTGCAGCCGCCGCCTTTTCGTATCAGAGAGGTGGTTGTTATGAAAGGCTTTGCCAAATATTATGGTAAAAGACTTGTTTGGTATCTGGTCACCTTGGTCATCGCTGTCTTCCTGAATTTCATGCTTCCCAGGCTGATGCCCGGCGATCCTATTTCACAGCTCGTTTCCAGCGCAGCTGCCGGCGTTACCGATATGAACGCGTATCAGAAGATCGTTGATCAGTACACCAAAGAATTCGGTATGGATAAGCCTCTTATCCAGCAGTTCTTCATTTATGTAGGGAATCTTTTCAAAGGGAATCTGGGTGTGTCCTTTGCTCAGTATCCCAAGACAGTTTCGACAATTATTAAAGAAAGTATCGGCTGGACTCTTGCTCTTCAGATCCCTGCCATGATCGTCGGCTGGATCCTCGGTAACGTTCTTGGTGCCGTTGCCGCCTACATCCGTAAAGGATGGGATAAAGCTGTCCTTCCGTTCTTCCTGTTTATCAGTAATACGCCTGCCTTTGGTTTGGCATTGGTATTCGTGACCTACCTGGCTGTGAAAGCCGGATGGTTCCCCGTCGGACGTGGCTATGGATCGCAGTTTGCCGCTCCTGTCGCCAGTTGGGAGTTTGTCGCTTCCGTTCTCAAGCATTATCAGCTCCCCTTCTGGACGATGGTTCTTATCTCCATCGGCGGACAGGCGATCGGTATGCGTTCCATGTCTATTTACGAGCTTAATACGGACTATGTAAAATACAGCCGCTTCCTTGGCATTAAGGATAGAAAGATCGTTATGTACGTGTTCCGTAACGCAATGCTTCCTCAGATCACCGGTCTGGCCATGGCTCTTGGTTCATCGGTCGGTGGTAACCTGGTGGCTGAGTCCATCTACAGTTATCCGGGTATCGGTTCTCAGATGCTGAAAGCGATTTCTGCTCGTGACTATCCGACATTGTCCGCTTGTACCCTGATGATCACGATCATGGTTCTGATCGCTAACGTTGTGGTCGAATTCCTGTATGCGGTGATCGATCCTCGTATCAAAGCGGCTCAGCAAGACGGTTAATAGGCGAAAGGAAGTGTGTAGAATATGAAACAAATATTAAGAAATATCTTTCATTCACCTAGATTCGTTGTCGGCTTTGTTATTTTCTGTATCGTTCTTCTTTTAAGCTTCTACCCGATGATTTCTATCTTTACTCCGATGGAGATCGTTGGTTCCGGTTTCCATGCGCCGGGTACTTATGTCAACATCAAGTCTACGATCCAGTCCAGATCTGAAGAACTGAAATATGTAGGCGCAGCCGGCCTTGCCAATCAGTTTACCGCTGAAGAACTTGGCAAGATGCAGGAATGGCTGGTCAAATACGGCGGAGTCGATCAGACTGTCGTCGATGAAGCGGCTGAGAATGACAATGCTTTTCTCGAACTGTGGACGTCGACCTATTCGGATGACGTTCAGTATAAAGCGACTCAGGCTTATAAGCGTGAGATCCAGAAATACAACAAGCAGATCCTGAGAATCACTGCGACGGATACGCTGGAGATCGGTGAAGGCGACAGTACGATCACGGTCAAATCCAATCAGTTCGTCAACGTCAAAAACATTTCCAACAAAGTTACTCTTCCCCTTGGAACGGATAACTTCGGTGCTGATGTTCTGACTAAGCTGACTTCCGCTATTGGTGTTTCCCTTAAAATGGGTGTTATGGCCGGTGCGATCGCTACCGCGATCGGTCTGACGATCGGTCTTCTGGCTGGTTTCCTCGGAGGATGGGTAGACAATATTCTGACATTCTTCACGAACCTTTTCACGGTTATCCCCAGCTTCGTTATTTTGGTTCTGATCGCCAACTCGATCAGCCAGGCTGGCCGCAGCCCCGCGATGGTGTCTTTGATCATCGGTATTACCGCCTGGCCGTGGACAGCACGTTCGGTTCGTTCACAGGTTATCTCCCTGCGTAACCGTGACCACGTTAACCTGTCCAAGCTGTCCGGACACAGCACTGCCAGGATCATCATTCAGGACGTTCTGCCATATATCCTTTCCTACGTTATCATGGCTCTGATCCTGCAGATCGGTTCCGGTATTCTCGGTGAAGCACAGCTTTCCATGCTGGGTCTTGGTCCGTCTACCACGACGACTGCTACCCTCGGTCTGATGATGAACTGGGCCAACACTTTCTCTGCCGCCCAAAACGGTCAGTGGTGGGCATTCGTTCCGGTCGTTCTTGCCATCACATTGATTTCTTATTCGATGAACCTGATGAACACCGGTCTCGACCAGGTCTTCAACCCGCAGCTGCGTGACTAAGGAGGATACTATGGGAAAAGCTATGCTTGAGGTCAGAAACCTCAGAACAAAATATGTTACTCGTCTTGGCGAGGACGTATATTCTGTCGATGGTGTCTCTCTGAAGATCGAAGAGGGAAAATCCCTCGGTGTTGCCGGTGAGTCCGGATGCGGTAAATCCACGCTGGCTCTGTCCATGATGGGTTACTACTTCCCGCCGCTGCACTATATTTCCGGTGATATCATCATCGACGGACAGAATATTTCCGGTATGGATCCGGATAAAGTCCGTACTTCCGTTCTGGGTAAAGAGATCGCCTACATTCCGCAGGCGGCTATGAATGCCCTGAACCCCACCATGAAGATCATCCGCTTCCTTGAGGATGTTATTCATGTACATGAGCCAAAGGCTACGAAAGCCGAGATCCGTGAAAGAGCGGAAGAGCGTTTTATCAGCGTCGGTCTTGGCAAGGAAGTTCTTGACCGTCACGCGGTCGAGCTTTCCGGTGGTATGAAACAGCGTACCGTTATCGCCGTTTCTACGATTCTTTCTCCGAAGGTACTGATCGCTGATGAGCCTTCATCAGCCCTTGACGTTACCTCTCAGAAGCTGGTCATCAAGATGATGAGAGAAATGATGGAAAAAGGCTATATCGGTTCCATGATGTTCATCACTCATGAGCTGCCGCTTCTGTACAATGTTACCGATGATATCGCTGTTATGTATGCCGGCCAGTTCGTCGAATACGGATCAGCGAAAGAAATGGTCTTCGATCCGCTGCATCCTTACAGCCACGGTCTGATGGGATCCATCCTCGTTCCTGAGGAAGGTACCCGTGGTATGAACCTGACGGCTATCCCCGGTACGCCTCCCAACCTGAAGAGACCTCCGAAGGGCTGCCGTTTCGCGGAACGCTGCAAATACGCGACTGTCGAATGCTCCTATGTAGCGCCTATCGAAAAGAAATTCGGTGAGAACGAAACTCGTATGTACCGCTGCCTGAAGGATGAGCCGTGGCTCAGAAAGACCTATGAAGAAGAACAAGGAGGCGCGAGCAATGAGTGAAGTTAGAGAACGCAAAGATTACACAAACGGCCCGCTTTGCCTCTCCGGCCGCGGTGTAACCCGTATTTTCGGACACGGTGAAAAAGCGAATGTCGCTGTCGACCATGTCGACTTCGATTTCCATGAAGGCGAATTCGTTTCCATCGTTGGTGAGTCCGGTTCCGGTAAGACCACCCTTTCCAAGATGCTTCTCGGCCTGCTGCCGATCTCTGAAGGCGAGATCCTGTTCCAGGGCAAACCCAGAGACATTTCCACCAGAGCCAAGAAAGCCGAATACTGGAAAGGTATTCAGGCGATCTTCCAGGATCCTTTCGCATCCTACAACATCTTCCATAAGATCGACTCCGTTCTGCTTGACTGCATCAACATGCGCGGCGGAAAGAATCTTCCTTACGAGAAGAAAGTTGAGATGATGACCGAGGCCTGCTCCTTCGTTAACCTGAAGTTTGCCGAGCTGACGAACAAATATCCTTTCGAGCTTTCCGGCGGCCAGATGCAGCGTCTTATGATCGCTCGTATCTTCCTGCTGAAACCCAAGATCCTGCTTGCTGACGAGCCGACCTCCATGGTTGACGCCTGCTCTCGTGCTACGATCCTGGATATGTTGCTGAACCTTCGTGATGAGATCGGTATGACGATCATCTTCATTACCCATGATATCGGTCTTGCTTACTATATTTCCGATACAGTCTACATCATGGAGCATGGTAAGTTTGTTGAATACGGTAAAGCAGATGAAGTTATTCTGAATCCGCAGGCTCCGTACACCAAGAGACTGATCAGCGACGTTCCGAAGATCCATGAGGAATGGGATCTGTCTACGGTCGAACTGACCGACGACTATTAATTCCTGGCTTGAAAAGATCCATAAGGACCCTGGCGGTTTTCCGCCAGGGTTTCTTTATGAATGCATCTAACGGTATATGTTTGGAAAAACAGAGAAAATTACCGTCCTTCCAAACGAAAATTCATATGTTTTTTTTATTGCTCTTCAGGCTATTCAGTGGTATGATAGAAAAAACTCAGGAGAGCTTAGAGATGAGAAAGTTGAACCTGCCAATGACAGCCTTGTTCGGTGGAAAAGCCACCGTTTTTTATAGTCCAAACACCAAGGGATGACCACCTTCCGGGCCGGAAGGTCAGTCACCCTCTTTTTATGTCTGAATATCACAGGGGGAAACAGCAATGAGCATTCTCGATGGAGTCCGGCTGGTACCGGCATTTACGGATGATGGCGTATCCGCGTACCGTCTTGAAGGAGGGGACTTCCTGAACCGGTATTATGTCGTGACGGAAGAAGGAACACGCCGGCTTCTGAACAGCCCGGAAGTCGTCAGCTTTGACGTTTACCGGTGTCTTTTGAAATCCACCGGCCGGATGGTCCGCCATTTCGCGCACAAGGAAATGATGACCTCCGCCAACATCCTTTCGATCCTGCGCGGCGCACTCAATTATCCGCTGGAGGAGAGCTGCTTCAACGAAGGCGTACGTGTACATGATATCAGCTTCCTTTCCAGTGAGCGGGTCTTCCATCATGAGGAGATCGCCGGACTGGAGATTAAGTATTCCAAACTGGCGATGGTACCGGATTCTACCCTGATGATCGGGGATATCGTCGCGACAGGAGAAACGCTGATCCACTGCCTTCGGTATGTGACCGATCATTACCGCCGTCATGGCGCGAAGCTTCGGAATATCATTCTGTTCACCATCGGCGGTGACACAGGCATCACGGTCATGGAAGAGCTGACAAAGGAGATCCGTTCCTTCTGGCCGGAGTTCGAAGGATTCATCACGGTATACTATGAAGGCGTGTTCAGCTGCTATCAGGATAAAGGTGTTTCCGGCATCAATCTGCCGAATGTCGATTTCTACTGGAAGAACGGAGTAGTCGCGCCGGAATACCGTGAGGAGACACTCCGGCACCGCGATACGCTCTTCGAGAAGTGCATCATCTACGATGGCGGCGCGAGACGGTATGAGATCTCGGATCATATCGAAGAAGTGCTGGAATACTGGGAGGGGATCCTTGAACGCGCGGACAGGATCGATATGAAAGCGCTGGTGGATGAAAAACTGGGGTATCCCACACCGGTCAGTTTTGAGGACTGGATACGTTATAATCACTATGAACAGATCGATCAGGCTGTCTGCCGGAAACTGTATGATCAGGAAAAGGACTACGTCCGGATGATCCTGAACGTACCGCTCCGGGAGATCGCGAAGACCCGGATCGATGAGTTTACCACGGCACTGGCAAGATATATTTTATAAATACTCATACATATCCTTTAGGAGGGGAAAGAAATGTCAGAAGAAAAGAAAAGAGTGGATGTAGACTTTTCGGAGCAGGCTGTCCCGCAAAGTTCACGCAGGAATGTCGTCACGATGTTCATGGTCATGCTGGGATTTACGTTTTTCTCAGCGAGTATGTGGGTCGGCCAGTCCATGGCGCAGGGCCTTGATTTCGGCGGATTCGTCAGTTCGATCCTTCTGGGCGGCGCGATCCTGGCGGCCTATACGGGACTGCTTGGCTATGTCGGTACCAAGACCGGTTTTTCCCTGGACCTTCTGGCCCGGCGGTCGTTCGGTACGAAAGGTTCCTATCTTCCGAGTGCGATGATCAGTTTCACGCAGATCGGCTGGTTCGGCGTAGGTCTGGCTATGCTGGCGATCCCGATCGCCACGCAGTTCTTCGGTGACAGCACGACTGCAAAATGGATCATCATTATTCTGGGCGGAATCCTGATGACCGGAAGTGCTTACTTTGGTATTAAATCTCTGACGATCGTCAGCTATGTGGCGGTCCCGCTGGTAGCGGTGCTTGGTACAGCGGCTATGGTCATGGCCATTCGGCAGGGGAACGGAACGATCATAGATCAGTTCGCGGCATCCGGCAATTCGCTCACCGTCTTCGCCGGCGCGGGCATGGTCATCGGTTCCTTCGTATCCGGTGGTACGGCGACCCCGAACTTTACCCGTTTCGCGAAAACGACCCGCTCCGGCGTCATTTCCACCGTCGTGGCGTTCTTTATCGGCAATACACTGATGTTCATGTTTGGCGCGGTTTCTTCGATCTTTGTCGGCGGCAATGACATTTTTGAAGTCATGGTCAAGCTGAACATGTTCTATTTCGCGGTCCTGGTTCTGGGACTGAATATCTGGACTACGAACGACAACGCACTGTACAGTTCCGGTCTGGGTCTGGCGAATATCTTCCATCAGAAAAAGAAACCCATGGTACTCGTTGCCGGACTCATCGGTACGGTCGCCGCGGACTGGCTGTACTGGAACTTCGTCAGCTGGCTGAACGTCCTGAACGCGACACTTCCTCCGGTCGGTATCATCCTGATCCTCGGATACTTCTTCAATAAGGAAGAGTATACCGAAGACTCTAAGGTTACCAAAACCGTCGACTGGTTTGCTGTAGCCGGCGTTATCTGCGGCGCTGTGGTGGCGAATCTTCTGAAGTGGGGCATCGCTTCGATCAACGGCATGGTCGTTGCTTCGATCATTTATATCATTGGCCGCAAGGTCGGAAAGAAAGCCTGAAGGGAACGCCTTTCAGGGGTTGCACACTTCCTTCTTCTGTGGTAGAATGATTCAGTTAATAGCTCAATCTTAATGTTTTCGAGAGGTTATTCCTATGTCAGGCCATTCCAAATTTGCGAATATCAAACACAAAAAAGAAAAATCCGACGCGCAGAGAGGTAAGATCTTTACCAAGCTCGGCCGTGAGCTGATGGTTGCCATCAAGGAAGGCGGTCCGGATCCGAACAGCAACTCCAAGCTGCGTGACGCGATCGCCAAGTGTAAATCCAATAACATGCCCAACGATACGATCCAGCGCAGCATCAAGAAATACAGCGGCGAAGGTTCGAATGTCGAATATGAATCAGTCACCTATGAAGGATACGGCCCGAACGGGATCGCTGTTATCGTCGAATGTCTGACAGACAACAAGAACCGTTCCGCTTCCGATGTGCGCCATGCGTTCTCAAAGAACGGCGGCAATCTGGGAACTGCCGGCTGTGTTTCCTTTATGTTCGACAAGAAAGGTCAGATCTTCGTGGAAGTACCGGAAGGCGCGGATGAGGAAGAACTGATGATGACCGCCCTGGATGCGGGTGCGGACGATTTTTCCGTGGAAGACGGTGTGGGCGAAATCATTACGGCACCGGAGTCCTTCAACGAGGTCTATGAGGCAATCGAGAAATCGGGTCTTACGATCACCGGCGGTGAAGTCACCATGATCCCGCAGAACTATGTGACAACGGATGATCAGACCGTGCTGGATCAGATGGAACGTCTGGTCGATGCGCTGGAAGATTCCGATGATGTCCAGAACGTCTACACGAATCTGGAATGATCGGACAGAGAAATTGATAAATGAAAGCCTGGGGACGATACCTCGGGCTTTTCGTATATGGAGAGCGGTATGAGAGTATTTGCGGGATTTGACTGCGGCGGAACGAGTACCCGCTGTATGCTGGTCAGCGAGGAAGGGAAGATTCTGGGTTTAGGCAAGGCCGGCCCGGCGAATTATTTGTATTGCGGCAAGGAAATGGCCACAGCGTCTATTCGGGACAGCATCCGATTGGCTTGGAAAGAGGCGGAAGTAAAAAGGTTTGCGACGGATGTCTCTGAGCGAGAAATCGACGGTATGTTCATCGCTTCTGCGGCAGTCGAAGTTTTCGGCGGCAGCGGACACGCGGAATTCTTTCGGGAAGTTACGGGCTGTGAGAACGTTTCCTGTGACAGCGATATTTATCCCGTCTGGTATGGGACGTCGAAAGAGCGTTTTGCTCCTGCCATCTGTACCATCGCGGGCACCGGGGCAGTGACATATCTGCTGCACGATCATGTATTCGTGAAAGCCAGCGGCTGGGGGCCCCAGATCGGCGACGAAGGCGCCGGGTTCGATATAGGCCTGAGATCACTTCATCTGACCACGAAGATGAGCGACGGACGCGCCTCGATGGACAAAGAATTCTATCAGTCTGTCCTGTCTCACTACGGACTGACGGAAAAGAACTGCCGCCGGCTTTGGAAAGCTGTTAACGGGAAAGAAGAAGATTACCGGACTCGTGTGGCATCTGTCACCCGTGTGATCGATTCTCTTGCGTCCGGTGGAAATCAGGCAGCCGTTCAGATGTTCCGGGAAGCGGCAAGAGAAGTGGAATTATGCGTCCGTTCAGTTCTCAGGCGCTCGGCGAATACGGATCCTTATGACTGGCATGATAACGACAGTGGCCTTTGTTTTTCTCTGGTACTTGCCGGCGGTCTTTTCCGCGAAGGAAGCCCGCTGACGATCGAAGTGAAAAAGCTTCTGCAGGATGAGCCGCGGATCATCAGTATTTCTCTTCCATGTGTCCCGGCTGTGCAGAGCGCGGCATCGATCGCTCTCTTCGAAGCCGGTCTGAGGGAAGCGGCGGAAGCCGTGATGGAGGCAAGTGATGAGTAAGCTGTTTGCCGGATTCGGGCAGGCGGTCATTACACCGGAAAGACCTTTCCCGATGGCAGGATTCGACCTTCGAAAAGACGCGGCGACCGGGATCCATGATCCGCTTTATGTACGGGCAGTTTGGCTGCGAACCGATCATTCAGTACTGTTTCTGGAACTTGATCTTCTGGGGACATCGGATTATTTCTGCCGGGAGATCGAAGCGGCAGTCAAAGGGAAGTTTCCGGAGATCGATGAGATCTCTGTCGGTGCGATCCACACACATGCCGCGCCTCAGTCTGTCTTTCGGACGATGGTCTGCTACGATCAGGGATACAGTGAGTGGGTGATCGGGAAAGTACTGGAAGCGGTAACCATGGCACAGAAAGACATCCATTCTGTGAGAGCGGCATATCAGGAAGCAAGAGCACAGGCAGTCGGCTCTTACCGCGATGTGAGCCGGGATGAGTCCTGGTTTTCCATGCCGGTCAGAACGATCTGGCTGGATCCTCTGCCGGAAAAGAGCACCACGGCTGAAAGCCGGGGTCCGATCGCGCTGACCCTCTTCGCCTGTCATCCGACCGTTCTGAACGAAAAGAATCTCCAGATCTCCCGTGATCTTGTCTGGGGCTGGGATGAAGCCATCCGGGCTTTGGCGGCACAGAAAGGAAGACAGGTTCCACAGGTCCTGTTCATGAACAGTGCCTGTGCGGATATCTCGACCCGTTACACAAGAAAGGAGGCCAGCTTCCGTGAAGCCCTGCGAATGGGATGTCTGCTGGCTGAACAGACAGATACGGCTCCGGAAGAACTGGAATGGGCAGAGGAGGCTGAGCTTTCTTATCATAGTTTTGAAGTAACGATCCCGGCGGCAAAGTCGTTTGATGAGGATCAGAAAAAGAAGGTCCTGAGCTATCTGGAACAGAAGATCGGTACCTGCGGCGACGAAGCACAGAAGCGGGAGTATATCTCATGCCGAAGCGTTTTGCAGCGGCCGGGGTATGGGAAAAATCTTCCTTTGAACGCGAAGATCACCCTGATCGGGCTCGACCTTCTCGTCCCTGAGGATAACGGTTCCAAATACAAGAAAGTCATTCGGAAAGACTCCTATATCTATATCTGTCTCCCATTTGAATATCCTCAGAAAGACGCGGTCCGTTTTGCCGGTGAAGTTCAGATGAGGACCGGCAGGATCGCGCTGATCCGCTGCTATGCCGGCGGATACGAAGGCTATCTGCCTTCCGGACGGCCGCTGGATCAGGACAGCGGCTATGAGGATATGGCCAGTCATTACCGCGCGGACGCGAAAGAGATCCTGGAAGAGAGGATAAAGGATGAAATACAGAATCTCCAGTGAAGAAGACTTTCTGAAACGACTGGGTGAGTATGTTTCTCTTGAAACACCCAGCGCGGATGCGAAGCAGATCGACCGGATCAACCGTATGATGGAAGAAGATTTCAGAAACGCCGTCCCGGGCGGAGATCTTTCCATCAGCCGGGAAGGAACGACAGGCGGCGACATCCTGATCGCGAGAATGCCGGCAGAGAAAAAGCCTCATCAGATACTGCTGCTTGGCCATCGCGATACGGTGTTTCCCATGGGGACTTATGAGAAGAATCCCTATCGGGAAGAAGCGGAAGTCCTTCGAGGTCCGGGCGTACTGGATATGAAGACAGGGGATCTGTTCGCTGTCGAGATCTTCCGGCACTTTTCCGGTCGTATGCCGGAAGACTGGGGGATCGTCGGTGTATTCAACGGAGATGAAGAGACCGGCTCTCATCTGAGCGAGGAGACGATCCGGCAGATCGCGAAGGAAAGTGATTTCTGCCTCTGCCTGGAACCTTCCATTCCCGGACACTGCACGATCGGCCGGAAAGGTCTGGCAGGATATGAACTGACTGTTACCGGTATCGCTGCGCACAGCGGGACGAATTATCAGGCCGGTGCCAGCGCGATCCAGGCGCTTTCCCGGGCGATCTCAGAGATCTACGCGCTCAGAGATGATGAAAAGTCCCTGAGCATCAATATCGGCGCGATCAGGGCAGAGGGAAAAGCGAATATCGTCTGCCCGTGGGCCTGGGCGACCGGTGAGGCACGCTGCTTCGATCCGGTGCTGCTGCAGGAGACACTTAAGAAGATCGAATCGATCTGTGAAGAAAATCCCGTCCTGAATACGAAGATCGCACTGAAGATCCGTGGCATCCGTCCGCCGATGGTGCAGTCGGAAGAAGGAAGGCGTCTGTTTGATCTGGCGAAGGAAAAAGCAGCCGAACATGGGCTTTCACTGGAAGGGCGTATCCATGGCGGAGGCTCAGACGGAAGCTTCGTCTCAGACGAAGGGATCCCGGTCCTGGACGGAATGGGCGCGGAAGGAGAAAATGCTCACACTTTCGACGAATATGTGGTAAAATCAAGTATAATGAATCGATTGAAAACCTGTATCGATATTATCGAGGCGGAGGTAGAACGCGAATGAACATGGAATATCTGGACAAGGTCCGGGCATTATTGGATCATGTAGAGAAGGACGTGGCGCCGGTGATCGACGAAGTTTCGAAGGTCTGTGCTGAGAGTATCGCGAAAGGCGGGATGCTGTATTTCTTCGGTACCGGACACTCGCATATGATCTGTGAGGAACCGTTCTACCGGGCCGGCGGTCTGGCAAACATCGCGCCGCTTCTGAAAGGTTTCCTGATGCTCCATGAAAGCGCGTCAGCCAGCTCCCTCTACGAACGGGCGCCGGGCGTCGGATCGACGGTGATCGCGACCAGCGGGATAAGGCCCGGGGACGTCCTGTTCCTGATCAGCAATTCCGGACGTAACGCCGGATGCATCGACGCGGCCATCAAAGCCCGCGAGATGGGTGTTACTACGGTCGCCATCACTTCCCTGAATCATTCAAAGAATGTGACCAGCCGCCATCCGAGCGGTAAACGGCTCTTCGAGCTGTGCGACTATGTGCTGGATAACGGCGGTGTTCTGGGCGATGCCTGTGTTCATCTGGAAGGAATGGAGGAAGGCGCTATGATCAGTCCGACGTCCACGGTCATCGACGCGACGATGGTGAACCTGACCATGACCGCGACCTGTGAAAAGCTGCTGGCCATGGGTGTTCAGCCCAGGGTCTATACCAGCGCGAATACCGACGACGGCGACCGTAAAAACGCCGCGATCATTGAAGAGTTTAAGAAGCGGATCCCGATCCTCTGATCCGGATGCCGTATTTCCTGGAGGACACATGAAAGTATTGATATGCGTTGAAGAACGCGGCGGAACGCTCTTTAACGGCCGCCGGACTTCCAGCGACCGGAATGTCAGCCGCGATATGCTGCGAGAAGCCGGGAGCCTGTTGCCGGAAGGAAGGCTCCTCAGCCCGGAAGCGGTGATGGCTGAAGGAAAGAGATTATGGATCTCTCCTTTCTCTAAAAAGCTCTTCCGCGGGAAAGGCGATTATCTGGTGATCGTGGATGATCCGTTGCAGGAAGCCTCGGAGGATGAAGCGCACGATAAACGGTTCATGAGCGGACAGACCATCACGGTTTTTGTCGAGGATCTGCCGCTGGCGCCATATGAAAAGGATATTCAGGAACTGGTGCTATATCGCTGGAACAGGACCTATCCCTTTGACCGGAAGCTGGACATCGATCTTAGTCAGTACCGCCTGACAGAGAAATCAGAACTGGCCGGGTTTTCCCATGACATCATTACGAAAGAACGCTATATCCGAAAAAACGACCAAACGGAAGGAACCTCCCGGAAAGGAGGTGACGAGGATGATTAAGCGGTTTTTCATCTGGCTGATCGCTCTCGCGTTTCTGATGACCATGCTCAGCGGCTGCCATAGGGAAGAGGAAGAAGAGGGATCTTCCGATTATGGATTTAGTCTGGTCGAAGAGTCTTCTGAGCAGAAGAGTGAGGAAAAACAAGAATCTTCCAGCGACACTTCGGAAGAGGAGTCGGACGGGGAAACAAATGAACCCGGCAGTGTGGAAACACAGCTGGAGGATATCTACTATGTCAGCCCGGACGAATATGAGGATTTTGGTGCGGACACGATCCCGGCCTTCGCCGGTTATACCTACGCGGTCATTCATGACAATATTCCGTATTTTACGGATGAGGAGATCGAAGAGGCGCTGGAAGGTCCCTATGAAGATTACAGCGACCTGGATGAGTTGGACCGGTGCGGACGTGCGATGGCCAGCCTCAGCCGTGAACTGATGCCAACAGGATCCCGCGGCGACATCTACTGGATCCATCCATCCGGATGGCAGAAGAACAGCGGATATGAGCGCTCCCATCTGATCGCGTTCCAGCTGGCGGGAGAAAACGACAACGAACGCAATCTCGTGACCGGCACCCATTTCTTCAACAACGACGGTATGCGGCCTTTCGAAGAGATGGTCGGCGACTATGTTCGTGAGTACAATGCGATGGTCCTGTACCGTGTCACACCGATCTTCGCGGATGACGAACTTGTCTGTCGCGGCGCGCTGATGGAAGGCTGGTCGCTGGAAGACGGCGGCGACGATATCTGTTTCTGCGTGTTCATCTACAATGTCTTCGACCCGTCCGAGCATACCCTGATCGACTACGAGACCGGCGAGACCTACGAAGGGGATCTGGAGATCGCGGTAAGCGAGGGTCTAGCGGGCGGAATCACGGAAGCAAATACTTCCGAAAAAGGTGATGGCGAAGTCCATGTGTACATCGTGAACAAACGATCGAATGTTTTCCATTATCCTGACTGTTCAGGTGTTGCGAAAATGAGCGATAAGAATAAAATGAGATTTACCGGGACCAGGGAAGAGGCGATCGAAGCCGGCTATTATCCCTGTCCACAGTGCAATCCGTAAGAAGGAGGGAATGAACATGTTCGATATTATTACCGTTGGAGAGATCCTGATCGATCTGACCCAGTCCGGCAAGAATGAATACGGAATTCCGATCTATACCGCCAATCCGGGCGGCGCGCCGGCCAACCTGTCCGTCGCGGCTTCCCGACTCGGTGTGAAGACCGCTTTCATCGGAAAAGTCGGTCGCGACAGTTTCGGTGAACTGCTCCGCGCGACTCTGGCAGCGGATAACGTGGATGATTCCGGCCTTGTGACGGATGAAAAGGAAATGACGACCCTGGCTGTCGTGAGCCTGGATATCCGGGGCGAGCGGTCTTTCGCTTTTTACCGAGATCCCAGCGCGGATGTGAATCTCAAGATCTCCGATATTAATGAAGATATGCTGAAGCAGACAAAGATCCTGCATTTCGGCTCTGTCAGTCTGACCACAGAACCTTCCCGCAGCACGACACTTTATGCCGCGAAAAAAGCGAAAGAAGCCGGCGCGATCATCAGCTATGATCCGAACTACCGCGACCGTCTCTGGTCTGAACGCGGGCACGCGATCGTCCAGATGAAAGAGCCGCTGCCCATGGTGGATATCCTGAAGATCTCGAACGAAGAGCTTCCGCTCCTGAGCGGTTCGAGCGATCCGCTGGAAGGATCGAAGATCCTTCACGAACAGTACGGAATCAAACTGATCTTTGTGACCCTCGGGGCAGACGGCGCCCTGTTCCGTTACGGGGACATTACCGGACAGATCCCCTGTCCTCCCATCGTCGTAGGCGATACGAACGGCGCCGGTGATACTTTCTTCGGCGCGGCTCTCTCAAAGATCTGCAGACTGCCGTCGCTGGACGGTCTGGATGAGGAGACGCTGCGCGCTATCACGACTTTCGCGAACAAAGCCGCCTCTATCACGACCAGCCGTCACGGCGCCATCCCGGCCATGCCCCGTTTGTCAGAAGTCGAATAAAGGAACGTTAACTCTATGCTCTTGGATGTTATATTTGAAACACTGCTCGATGCCGCGAAAATGCTCCCGATCCTGTATCTGGCTTATCTTTTGATGGAGGTACTGGAGCAGCACGCAGGCGAAAAGATCAATCAGTCGATCGCGAAGGTCGGCAAGGCCGGACCGCTCCTGGGAGCGGCTCTCGGTATCGTTCCGCAGTGCGGTTTCTCCGGCGCGATCGCCGGTTTCTACGCAGGCGGTATCGCGACGCTCGGTACGCTGATCGCTGTCTTTATGTCCACTTCGGACGAAATGCTCCCGCTGATGATCTCAGAAGGCGTCAATGCCGGCATTCTCCTGAAGATCCTTCTCTGCAAGTTCGGTGCGGGAGTTTTCTTCGGTTATCTGGTCGATCTCGTTTTCCATGGTCATACGGAAGCGCATATCGAGGATATCTGTGAACAGGATCACTGCGACTGTGAAAACACCAACATCTGGCTCGCAGCGGCGATCCACTGTCTGAAAGTCATGGGACTGATCCTGCTGGTCACATTCATCCTGAATCTTTGCTTTGAATTGGGCGGATCGGATATCTTCAAGAATCTGCTGCCGGACATCCCGGTAGTCTCGGAGATCATCGCCGGTCTCGTCGGGTTGATCCCGAGCTGTAGCGCTTCTGTCCTCCTGACAGAGCTGTACCTGAACGGTGTGATCCACGCAGGCGCGCTGATCGCCGGTCTTTCCGCGAACGCCGGCGTAGGTCTGCTGGTCCTTTTCCGTCAGCATCGTCATCTGAAAGGCAATTTCAAGATCACCGGTCTTTTGTACGCCTGCAGCGTCGTCTCCGGTATCCTGCTTGGTCTGCTGTTCTGAAATCTGTTTTACCCTCAAAAAGAAAGAGCAATCAATCTCAACATCAACGAGACTGATTGCTCTTGTTTTATAATCCTGTTTCCTTTATCTTTAATCCATATCTTCGTCCAGGGCTTCCAGACCTTTCTTTGCGGTGGGCTTGGAATCGCCGTGTTTGACGAAGACCATCGTCAGGATAGCCAGCGCTACGAAGACGACCGCATACGGGAACAGCACTCGCATACCGAACTGATCCATCAAAAAGCCGGAGAAGATGGGCGTGACGACCTGGGCCGCCATCGAGGCCGTATAGTAGAAACCGGTATACCGGCCCACATCCGCGCCGGAACACATTTCCACGACCATCGGGAAGGAGTTGACGTTGATGGTCGCCCAGGCGATACCGGCCAGGGCGAACATGCAGTTCATCAGCATGGTGGGCGTATCGGAATTCATCAATGCGGCTGCGCCGAAGGCGATGGTCAGCATAATGACGCCGGCGATGATGGTTTTCTTCCGTCCGATCTTGCTGGCAACGATACCCACCGGCAGATAAGCGAGGATCGCAGCGCCCTGCGCGATGATCAGGGTCATGTTGTAATCCTGTGGAGGATATTGGTGGCGTAAACAGAATACTTGGAAGTAACGGCGTTGTATCCCATGAACCAGAGAATGATCGAAGCGAGGATGAAGATCAGCGAACGCTTCTCAGCCGCGCCAAGCTTATGTTTGCCGGCGTTTTCAGCGACGGCTTCTTCCTCGTCGCCGATACCGAATTCACGTTCTTTTTCTTCTCTTTCTTTTACGAACAGAGGCTCACGGACTGTCAGCATAAAGATAATGAGCGCGGCGATCATGATTCCGGCGATGACGGTAAAGAACGGAGTGTAGGCCATCATGGAGTTCTTTACCGCGCTGGTCGCGAAGACTATGCCCAGACCAAGGACCAGGATACCACCAGCGGAACCCATCAGATTGATGATGGCGTTCGCTTTCGACCTCAGCGGTTTCATCGTCACATCCGGCATGAGCGCGACGGCCGGTGAACGGAAGGTGGACATGGCGACCAGCGTGACAAGCAGGAAGATAATGAACAGGACCAGCGGCAGCACCTGATCTCTTGTCACACCGGCGGCATAAGCCTGACGGGCGGGAACCACGTAGTTGGTATAGTCGTGATTGGTGACCAGTTTGCCTTTGTCGTTCGTGACCTGTGAACGGATCGCGGTGAATTCTTCCTTCGTATACACTTCGGAAAGAACGAAGCTGTCTCCGTCTGGGGTGATCAGCGTGGCATCCTTTTCTTCGTTGTAGATGATCTCCAGCGCTGCCGGGTCATCGACCTTCGCTACAGCGGAAATGTGATTCAGCTGCATGCCGTCCACCAGTGACAGCGCGACGAAAGCGAGCGCGGCGGCGATGGTACCGACCAGGATGAACGGCGTCCGGCGTCCGAGCTTGCTGCGGCATTTGTCGGAGATAGCACCAAACAGCGGAAGCATGAACAGGGCCAGGATATTGTCCAGGGCCATGATGATGCCGGACCAGGTCTGTCCCATACCGAACTTGTTGGTCAAAATCATGGGGATGACGGTGTCATAGGCCTGCCAGAACGCGCAGATGAGGAAAAAGGCAAAGCCGACACAGATCGTACGGAAATAATTGAGTTTCATGGATTAGCCCTCCATAGGATATATGAGTCTTACTGACAGTATACTTCAAATACTTCGGCGTCTTCCTTCAGCTGATCCATATCCCGCTGGAAAATGCCGATGGCCGCCATGTCATCCGGCTTGAGTACGGAGAAGACTTCCCGGTAGGTATCCAGGAGTTTCCGGCGCTTTGTCTGAGGATTCAGGCCTTCGAACATCTGTCCGCCGGCAAAGATCTTATAGGCGATGACCGGTTTGTCTGTCTTTTTCAGAACGTCCAGCATCACCTTGCGGTCTTCGGGATAGAAGACCCAGCCTGGAAGCGTGTCCGCGGGCAGGTAGCCGCCGGGAACGCCCGTTCGATCGATCCGGGGATTCTGCAGACAGGCGACATAAAAATCGACCGGCCAGCCTTCTTTCTCGCTTTTTTCGATCACATCCGGCCGGTGGGAACCAAGCCCTACCGGGATGCCCATGACACGGAATTTTTCGACCATTGCCAGGATCTCATCGCAGCGGCCGGCCTCAAAAAGGTCATCGGTCGTGGTACCCTGATGATAGATACCGATCGGCTCCACTTCCATCATCTGGAGGATGGAAAAGTCCGGATAGACGCCGCGGAAAGGCTGAAAGATGAACTGAAGCCTGCCGCCTTCCCGGCGGTACTCTTTCAGCATCCGGATCACGAAGGGATCAGCCAGAGGCAGCATGGTTTTGTAACCGAGCTCTTCCGCGTGAAAAAGTGTTTCCAGAAACTTCTCGGCAATATAGTATTCCACCATCTCCTTGCCCGGGATCCGGTGACCGATATAGGAATAGCCGTTCATCGGATTATCTCCGAGGATCAGCTTACTTGCGGTATGACCGAAAAAGGATACGGTTTTCATATTTCCCCTTTCTGTGTGTTCCAGAATGGATTCATTCTACCACAGACAGTGGAAAAAAACTACCGGATATGGTAAAATACTGTAGGAACTTTGCTCCGAAAACTATGTTTACCGAGGAGACAGAAATGGGAAAGAATATATTTGGCAGATTATTGGGTACAGCGGCGGCGGTCACGGGCGTCGGAGCTTTTCTGATCATGCCCGAGAGAGTGGATGAAGATCTTTACGCGCCGTTCCAGAGAAGGAATATCGCACACCGCGGCCTGCACGATATGGAAAAAGGGATACCGGAAAACTCCATCGCCGCGTTTAACGCGGCCTGTGAAGCCGGTTACGGGTCCGAACTCGATGTCCAGCTCACAAAGGACGGACAGGTCGTTGTATTCCATGATGACGATCTGAAAAGGATCTGTGGCGTGGACGCGAGAGTAGATTCCAAAACGCTGGAAGAACTGGAAGAACTGAGACTTCTTGGCACCGAACAGGGCATTCCGCTGTTTGCCGAAGTACTGGCAGCGGTGGATAGCCGCACGCCTCTGATCGTGGAACTGAAATCCGGTCCGAACAATGAGGAACTCTGTGAGAAAACCTACCAGATCCTGGCCGGATATGAGGGAGAGTACTGTATCGAGAGCTTCGATCCGAGGATCGTCCGGTGGTTCCGGATCAACGCGCCGGAGATCGTCCGCGGACAGCTGGCCTGCCCGCCGGAGCACTACGGAAAGGACGCGAATCCGTACACCAGTTTCCTGATGGGGAACTGTCTGATGAACTTCTTGTCCCGTCCGCACTTTATCGCTTATGAGGTGACGGATCTTCCGATCACGGTGAAAGCAGCGATCCAGCTTGGCGCCAAGCATGTCTGCTGGACGAGCAAGTCCGAGGCAAACGAAGAAGGCTGCGATACGGTCATCTTTGAGCACTATCTTCCGAAGGTATGGTACTAAAGACAGGAAGGACGAAGCCCGGCCGTTATGGCCGGGCTTTTTTGGGCATTCTGTTCCTTGACAAAGAGGCCCCGATATGGGATAATTTTCAAGGCTTTTAAAACAGTCCTGAGAGACTGAAAAAGTGGAATAGCGAAAGGAGAAATCATGGGACAGAGGGATGATTCTGTATATCAGCAGATGATGACCGTGAACGGTCCTTTGGTTACATTTCCCGGCTTTCTGGACGTGCATGTGCACTTCCGGGAGCCGGGTTTTTCGTATAAGGAAACGATCCTTTCCGGAACGGAAGCGGCGGCCAGAGGCGGTTATACCGGCGTCTGTGCCATGCCTAACTTAAGTCCGGTCCCGGACAGTGTGGAGCATCTGTCAGTCGAGGAAGAGATCATCCGGAAAGACGCGCAGATCGCGGTTTATCCTTACGCGGCGATCACGGTCGGGGAAAACGGCGAAAAGCTGGTTCCCATGGAAGAGCTCGCACCGCACGTCATCGCATTTTCCGATGACGGCAAGGGCGTGCAGTCAGAAGAGATGATGCGGGAAGCCATGCGGCGCGCCGCGAAGCTTGGAAAACTGATCGTCGCGCACTGTGAGGACAACAGTCTGCTGAGAGGCGGTTATATCCATGACGGCATCTATGCGAAGACTCACGCTCATCGGGGGATCTGCTCCGAAAGCGAGTGGGGTCCCATCGCAAGGGACGTTAAGCTCGCGAAGGAGACCGGCTGTGCTTACCATGTCTGTCACATCTCCTGCAAAGAGAGCGTGGAGATCATCCGCCAGGCGAAGAAGGACGGCGTCAACGTCACCTGTGAGACGGCTCCGCATTATCTGCTTCTTTGTGACGAAGATCTGCAGGAGGCGGGCCGGTTCAAGATGAACCCGCCCATCCGCGCAAGGCAGGACCGGGAAGCGCTGATCGAGGGACTGCTGGACGGAACCATTGATTGTATCGCGACTGATCACGCACCGCACAGCGCGGAAGAAAAGGCAAAAGGACTCGAGAAAAGCGCGTTTGGCATCGTAGGGATCGAAACAGCGTTCCCGCTGCTTTATACCTATTTGGTGAAGCCGGGTATCGTCCCTATGGAGATCATCCTGGACAGGCTGATCAAACGTCCGAGAGAACGGTTCGGGATCCCGCTTCAGGGCGGAGAATCCTGTACATGGGACCTGTCGCGGGAATATGAAATCAAACCGGAAGAATTCCTTTCCATGGGCAAGGCGACTCCCTTTGAAGGATGGAAAGTCTTCGGCCGCTGTGTCAAGACCGTCTGCGGCGGAAAAACTGTCTGGGAAGAATAAGAAAGGCAATTAAAATGGCAAAAAGAACAGATATTCAGAAAGTACTGATCATCGGCTCCGGCCCGATCGGTATCGGACAGGCGGCGGAATTTGACTACGCGGGCACACAGGCGTGCCTCGCGCTGAAGGAAGAAGGTTACCAGGTCATCCTGTGCAACTCGAATCCGGCGACCATCATGACCGACACTTCTATCGCGGATAAGGTCTACATGGAACCTCTGACCCTGGAATATATCGCGAAGATCCTTCGCTATGAGCGTCCGGATGCGATCATCCCCGGGATCGGCGGACAGACAGGTCTCAACCTGGCCATGCAGCTGGAGAAGAAAGGCGTTCTGAAAGAATGCGGCGTCGAGCTTCTGGGAACCAGCAGCTCGAGCATCGAGCGTGCCGAAGACCGTGAGCTTTTCAAGGAAATGTGTCAATCCATCGGCGAGCCGGTCATTCCTTCCGAGATCACCTATTCGCTGGAAGAAGCGAAGCAGGCGGCAGAAAGGATCGGCTATCCGGTCGTGCTGCGTCCGGCATTTACCCTGGGCGGTACCGGCGGCGGATTCGCCTATAACGAACAGGAACTGGAAGAGGTCGGGATCAACGCGTTCAAGCTTTCCCCTGTCCATCAGGTACTGATCGAAAAGAGCGTCCGCGGATACAAGGAGATCGAATTCGAAGTCATGCGTGACGGGAATGACCATGCCATTACGATCTGCGGCATGGAGAATGTCGACCCGGTAGGCGTCCATACCGGTGACTCGATCGTCGTCGCGCCGATCCTTTCCCTGAATGAGCACGATCTGAAAATGCTGAATGATTCCGCCATCAAGATCATCCGTGAACTGAAGATCGAAGGCGGCTGCAATGTCCAGTTTGCCCTGAATCCGAATTCCAGCGAATATTTCCTGATCGAAGTCAACCCACGCGTTTCCCGTTCCTCCGCTCTGGCATCGAAAGCCAGCGGTTATCCGATCGCGCGTGTGACCGCTAAGATCGCCATGGGCATGGCACTGGAAGAGATCCCGGTAGCCGGCGGAACGGCCGCGATCGAGCCGTCCCTGGACTATCTTGTCGCGAAGTTCCCGCGCTTCGCCTTCGACAAATTCCCGCTGGCGCCGAATCTTCTCGGTACCCAGATGAAGGCGACCGGTGAAGTCATGGGCATCGGATCCACCCTGGAGGAGTGCTTCCTGAAATCCGTTCGTTCTCTGGAGACCGGCGTCTGTCACTTCCATCTGCCGAAATTTGACAGTTTCGAAACGCAGGAACTGGAAAACTATGTCGGTGAATTCCACGCGGACGGCGTCTTCGCGATCTTTGAAATGCTGCGACGCGGCGAAAGCGTTCAGAAGATCTTTGAGCTGACCGAGATCACGCCGCTCTTCCTGGAAAGCTTTCTGAAGATCGTAGAAATGGAGAATAAGCTGAAACAGCTGGCGCCGATCAACCGGACGCCTGCCGGAACAAGCGTCCTTCGGGAAGCCAAGATCATGGGCTTTTCCGACAAGGCAATCGCCCATCTGTGGGGCACCAACGAGCTGGATATCTATGCCAGAAGGCAGGAGGAAAACATCCATCCGATCTTCCGTATGGTAGATACCCTGCATACCGGTAAATATATCGCGTATCTCTATTCTTCCTATACGGGAAAGAACGAATCCCGTCTGACGGATAAAAAGAAAGTGATCGTTCTCGGAGCCGGCCCTATCCGGATCGGCCAGGGCGTGGAGTTTGACTATTCTTCCGTCCACGCGGTCCAGACGATCAAACGCTGCGGCTATGAAGCCATCATCATCAATAATAATCCGGAGACCGTTTCCACGGACTATACCACCGCGGACAAACTGTACTTTGAACCGCTGACTGTCGAAGACGTCATGGAGATCATTCATTTCGAACAGCCGGAAGGCGTCATCTGTTCTCTGGGCGGACAGACCGCCATCAACCTGGCCGAGCCGCTCATGGAGCGCGGCGTCCGGTTGATCGGCACAGACTGCGCGGCCATCGAACGCGCGGAAAACAGGGACAGCTTCGAAAAGATCCTGATAGATCTCGGCATTCCGCAGCCTCAGGGCGAAGCCATCACCGATATCGAAGAGGGCGTGAAGGTCGCGGAAAAGATCGGTTATCCGGTACTGGTCAGACCTTCCTTCGTGCTGGGCGGCCGCGCGATGCAGATCGTCGCGAACGAGCAGCAGCTGAGGGAATATCTGAAGACCGCCGTCGAGATCAGTGAGGATAAGCCAGTCCTGGTCGACCACTATATCCGCGGCAAGGAGCTGGAAGTTGACGCGATCTGCGACGGCGTGGACGTATTCGTCCCGGGCATCATGGAACTCGTCGAGCGGACCGGCGTGCACAGCGGCGACTCGATCAGCGTTTATCCGACTTTCAGCGTTTCGGACAAGGTCAAAGGCATGATCCTTTCCTACGCGAAAAAGCTGGGCTTGGGGATCGGGATCATCGGCCTTTACAACATTCAGTTCATCGTCGATCCGAAGGAAAATGTATATATCATCGAGGTCAACCCGCGTTCCTCCCGGACTGTGCCGTTCCTTTCCAAGGCGACCGGCTATTCGCTGGCGGACATCGCGACCGAGGTCATCCTGGGAAAGAGCCTGAAGGAGCAGGGCATCTTCGGCCTGTATCCTGATGAGAAGAAACGTTACTACGTGAAGGTTCCGGTCTTTTCCTTCAATAAGATCAAAGGCCTCGACGCATACCTTTCTCCGGAAATGAAATCCACCGGCGAAGCGATCGGCTATGACGACAAGCTGAACCGCGCGCTGTACAAGGCACTGCAGGCAGCCGGGCTTAGACTTCGAAACTACGGTACGGTTTTCGTGACCGTCGCTCGTGGCGACCGCGAAGAAGCTCTGCCGCTGATCCGCCGCTTCTATAACCTTGGCTTCAATATCCAGGCAACGCCCGGCACCGCGAAGTTCCTCAAGGAACACGGCATCCGCACGCATATCCTCCACAAGATCAGTGAGGGGAGCGACGAGATCCCCGAAGCGATCCGTCAGGGACACCTGGCTTATGTCATCAACACGAGGGATCCGGGCAACATGTCCAGCGCCAGCGACGGCGCGAAGATGCGTTCGCTCGCGACCGAGAATAACGTGACGATCTTCACGGCCCTCGACACCGTGCGCGTACTCCTGGATGTACTGGAAGAGACCACCCTCACGATCTCCACGATCGACGCATAAGGAATAAAGATGAAAGACGAACGATTGAAAATTGTTTCGAACCGGCCGCTGACTGAAGGTGCCGCTCCCGTCTGGGAGATGGTGTTTTCCGGCGTAACGGAACCCATGCGGCCCGGTCAGTTCGTACAGATCGCTCTGCCCGGCCGGTTTCTCCGGCGGCCGATCTCGGTCTGCGATCTGAAAGAAGACCCGCAAAATCCTGGAACCTTCCTTCTGACGGTCGTCTATAAGGTCGTCGGACAGGGGACCGCGGACATGACCGGTTATCAGCCGAACGACGAACTCTCTGTCCTCACAGGACTTGGCAACGGCTATGATCTGTCGGACAGCGGGGATGACCCGCTTCTGCTGGGAGGAGGCGTCGGGACGCCGCCCATGTACTTCCTTGCGAAAGAACTGATCAAAGAAGGAAAGAGCATCCGGGTGATCCTGGGCTTCAACCGGGCAGACGAGGTCTTCTATGAAGAAGAGTTCCGTCGTCTTGGCGCGAGAGTGAACCTCACGACCGTCGACGGAAGTTACGGACAAAAGGGTTTCGTGACGGACGTCCTTCCGGAGGAGATATCCTCTTATTACGCGTGCGGGCCGGAACCGATGCTGAAAGCAGTGCACAAAAAGATTGCCGTGCCTGGCCAGCTGAGCTTTGAAAGCCGGATGGGATGCGGTTTCGGCGCCTGCATGGGATGTACTATGAAAACGGCCGGCGGTTACAAACGGATCTGCAAGGAGGGCCCGGTACTTCGGAAGGAGGAGATCCTGTGGGAAAACTAAGTGTCGATCTTTGCGGGATCCGGCTGGATAATCCGGTGATCCCCGCTTCCGGAACCTTCGGCTTTGGCTATGAGTTTGCGGAACTTTATGATATCAACTGTCTGGGCACTTTCTCCTTCAAGGGAACGACCTTGGAAGAGCGCTACGGCAACCCACTCCCGCGGATCGCGGAGACGTCTTCCGGCATGCTGAACGCAGTAGGCCTTCAGAACCCGGGCGTGGAGAAAGTGATCACCGAGGAACTGCCGAAACTGTTTCAGGTTTTCCATAAACCGGTCATGGCCAACGTCAGCGGTTTCTCCATCGACGGTTATGTGGAAGTCGTCCGGCGGCTGGAAGCGGTGAAGCAGATCGGCTGGCTGGAGATCAATATCAGCTGCCCGAATGTCCACGGCGGGGGAATGAGCTTCGGTACCGATCCGAAAGCGGCAGCCTCTGTGGTGGCAGCGGTGCGGAAGGTGACAGAAAAACCGCTGATCATCAAGCTTTCGCCAAACGTGACAGATATCGTATCCATCGCGAAGGCCTGCGAGGATGAAGGCGCGGACGGCATCAGCCTGATCAATACGCTGCTTGGCATGCGGATCGACCTGAAGACCCGTAAGCCGATCCTTGCCAATACGACCGGCGGCCTTTCCGGACCGGCTATCTTCCCGGTGGCGCTAAGGATGGTGTATCAGGTGGCAAAAGCGGTGAAGATCCCGGTCATCGGGATGGGCGGTGTAAGTTCGGCCGAGGACGTCATCGAGATGATGATGGCCGGTGCGACGGCGGTGGAAGTCGGTGCCGCGAATCTGGTGGATCCTCTGGCCTGTCCGAAGATCATCAGGGATCTGCCGCGGGTCATGCAGCAATATGGGATCGAGCGCCTGGAAGATATAAACAGGGGCGTTTAGCGGCTGCTATCCTGAGCCCCTGTCTGAACCGCTACGCGGTTCCCAAGCAATACTAGGAGGAGAATATGGCAAAAGATGTGATCATTGCCTGCGATTTCGCGGGTGCGGAAGAAACCATGCGGTTTCTGGACCTGTTTACAGATGAAAAGCCGTTCGTGAAGATCGGTATGGAACTCTTTTATGCGGAAGGTCCCCGGATCGTCCGGGCGATCAAAGCCCGTGGACATAAGATCTTTCTGGATCTGAAGCTGCACGATATTCCGAATCAGGTGAAAAAGGCCATGGCGGTCCTGTCCTCGCTGGATATCGATATCGTAAACGTCCACGCTGCCGGAACGAAAGCGATGATGAAAGCCGCTCTCGAGGGCCTGACCAGGCCGGACGGGACCAGACCGCTGCTCATCGCTGTCACGCAGCTGACGTCCACGGATCAGCAGGCGCTGGAAGAGGATCTGATGATCCACGCGCCAATCGATGAAGTGGTCATGCATTACGCGAAGAACGCGAAAGAGGCCGGACTGGACGGGATCGTCTGCTCCCCGCTGGAAGCAGGAAAAGTCCATGAGACCTGCGGACAGGACTTCATCACCGTGACACCGGGCGTACGCTTCGCGGACGGGACCAAAGATGATCAGAAACGTGTCATGACACCCAAGCAGGCCGGAAAGATCGGATCCGACTATATCGTTGTCGGACGGCCCATCACGGCGGCCGCCGATCCGGTCAGCGCTTACCGGCGATGCATACGCGATTTCCTTGCGGAAGATCGCGGAGATTTCGTGGAGGAATAAGAAAATGGACAGAGAAGGATTGAAGATTCAGATCGCGATGGACCTGCTGGAGATCAAAGCGGTATTCTTTTCACCGGACGAGCCCTTCACCTGGGCCAGCGGGATCAAAAGCCCGGTCTACTGCGACAACCGGCTGACTTTGTCAGATCCGGCTGTACGGACAGATGTGGAAGAGGGACTGGTCTCCCTGATCCGCCGGTACTATCCGGAGGCACAGGTGCTGATGGGCACTTCCACGGCCGGGATCGCGCATGCCGCGATCAGCGCTCATCTGATGGGACTTCCCATGGGATATGTCCGTTCCGGCAGCAAGGATCACGGAAGGAAGAACCAGATCGAAGGCAGACTGGAAAAAGGACAGAAAGTAGTCGTCGTGGAAGATCTGATCTCCACCGGCGGCAGTGTACTGGAAGTCGTGGACGTCCTTCGGGAGGCCGGGGCGGAAGTACTTGGCATCGTTTCGATCTTCACTTACGGGATGCAGAAGGGCATCGACCGTCTCGAAGCGGCGAATGTCACGAATTATTCCCTCACGGACTTTGACTGTATCGCGAAAGTGGCGGCCCAGACCGGCTATATCCGGGAAGAAGATATCGTCCGGCTGATCGCGTTACGGAAAGATCCGTCCGATGAATCATGGATCAAAGGAGGCACAAAGGCATGAAAGCAGTCATCGATATCCTGGACCTTTCCACAGAAGAGATCATGGAGCTCATCGCCACCGCGCAGGACATCATCGCGGATCCGGACAAGTATGCGCACGCCTGCGACCACAAGAAGCTCGCGACGCTGTTCTTCGAACCTTCGACCCGTACGAGGATGAGCTTCGAGGCGGCCATGTATGAACTCGGCGGCCATGTCATTTCCATGTCCAGCGCGGCGTCCTCCAGCGCGGCGAAGGGCGAAAGCGTTGCGGACACCGCCAAGACGATCAGCTGCTACGCGGATATCATCGCCATGCGGCATCCGAAGGAAGGCGCGGCCCTAGTCGCGGCGACTAATGCTTCTATCCCGGTCATCAATGCCGGTGACGGCGGTCATTGCCATCCCACGCAGACCATGGCGGATCTTCTCACGATCTACCGTGAAAAAGGCCGTTTCGATAACCTGACGATCGGCGTCTGCGGCGACCTGAAATTCGGGCGTACGGTCCATTCGCTGGTCGGCGCCATGTCCCGCTATCCCGGCAACAAGTTCATCCTGATCTCCCCGGAAGAACTGAAGCTGCCGAGTTACGTGAAGCAGGAACACCTGAAGGCCAAACATATCCCCTATGAACAGACGACAGATCTTGAGAAGGCGCTGCCGAAGCTCGATATCCTGTATATGACCCGTGTCCAGCGCGAGCGTTTCTTCAACGAAGAAGACTACCTGCGTCTGAAGGACAGCTATATCCTGACCAAGGACAAGATGAAAGGCGCACCGGAGAACATGATCGTCATGCATCCGCTGCCTCGTGTCAACGAGATCAGCGTAGCTGTGGACGACGATCCGCGTGCCGCGTACTTCAAGCAGGTCCTGAACGGCAAATATATGCGCATGGCTCTGATCCTGAAAATGCTGGGCATCCGCGTAGAAAAGGCTTAAGGAGGAGAAACCGATGAATATAGATTCGATTCAGAACGGCATCGTGATCGACCACATCAGCGCCGGTAAAGGCATGAAACTCTATTCTCTGCTGGGCCTGGACCAGACGGATCTGTCCGTCGCGATGATCCGCAATGTCCACAGCAACAAGATGGGCAAGAAAGACATCATCAAGATCGACGCCGATTTAAATGTGAACCTGGATGTGATCGGCTATGTCGATCCCGGCGCCACCGCGAACATCATCCGCGACGGCGTGCTCGTCGAAAAGCGTACGATCGGCCAGCCGGAGTTTCTGACGGACGTCATTCGCTGTAAGAATCCCCGCTGCATCACCTCCACCGAGCAGGAACTGAGACACATCTTCCGCCGCTACGGAAGCGGAGACCGCAGTATCTACCGCTGCGTCTATTGTGAGACGAAGGCGGAATAATGTGACAGACGAGTTGCGAAAAAAACAAAAAACCGTCGATGGCAAATCTGCTATCGGCGGTTTTAAATTCTATCTGATGGATCAGAGCGAATACAGGAAGATCATCAGCGGCATGGTCACTAGCGCGACGACAGTCGTCGCCATATTGATAGCGCTGGCGTAGGCCGGTGTTTTGTCGTGAAGCTGCGCGATCTGGACCACTGTGGTGGCGGACGGAGTGATGGTCGCCAGCAGCGTGATCAGAAGGATCGTTTTTCCGTCCGGATGAAGCGTGTAGAGAGGTGTGAACTTCAGTACGATCAGTACGAGCGCAGGCAGGATCACCATCTTCAGCGCAATGATCAGATAGATGCGTGCGTGGGAGAAGACTTTTTTAAACTCTACGGAGGCCAGCAGCATACCCAGCATAATCATGCTCACGGGACCAAGACAGGCCGAAAAAGCACTGATCGTACTGCCGATCAGCGGCGGCAGTTGGATTCGGGTGAGGAACAGGATAACGCCAAGGAGAATGGCGATCACGTTCGGATTGGTGATGATCTTTTTCCATTGGACTTTGGGTTTTTCTTCAATCAGAATATTGCCGTAGGTCCAGATAAGGATCATCTGGAACGCGCAGTACGTGCTGGTATAAATGACCCATTCCTCGCCCATAGCGGCGGTGATAAGCGGGATGACCAGGTTGCCGGCATTCGAATACATGATGGAAGTCATCTCGACACCGGTGAGGTGAAGCGGCTTTTTCAGCAGCCGGACAAAGATCAGGATACCGATCTGAATGGCAACACCGACCCAGAGAGATAGAAGAAAACCATCCCGGATCTCCGGGGTATAGTCGATCTGAAACGCGTTGATCATAGCGGCCGGCACGATCAGATATACAAGAACGTTCGAGATGGGCTTGCTGTCTTCAGAACGGACGATCTTGACTTTTACGAGCAAAAAGCCCAGAGCCATCATCAAAAAGAGGACGAAGACCTGTCTGGTCAGAGCGATTGTCATAATAAAACCTCCGGAACGGAGAATAATGGTTTTGGCTGTCTTATCAATTATAAGCTTGATGGCCGGATGTGTCAAAAGGTTTTGAAAGAAGAAGGTGGATTCTGGAAAACCCGCGAAACAAGGGCAAAAATATGTTGACAACCCCTTATTTTGCGGGTATACTTCTGCTTAAAGGGGTGAATTATGAAGAATCGATATGCTTTTGCTGATAAGTTGAGCGGAGAAGATCTGAAGATTTCCCGCCGCTCTTTACATTTGACTCAGAGTCAGTTATCCGAACTGTTAGGTGTCAGTATTAAAACGATCGAACGGTGGGAAAAACCACAGACGATCATTGATGGTCCTGTCGTCCGGTTGATGCGGATTCTGGTGGAGAAGCCAAACCTGATCGAACAGTTCCGGATCCCTGAACAGGAGCTTCCTTTGCGTATGTTGTATTATTATCGGGATGAATTATGTACGATCGCAGATATTGATGAGGATCAAGGGCTTGTGGAAGTGATCAATTTCACAGATCGGCTTCAGTACAAGGCTTTCGGAAATCAGAGGGATGTTTCGATCAATGATTTTTATGAGTTTCTGGAAAGCCGATGTATGCCGAAATCACGTGACAAGCTGGAACTGGAATTAGAAGAATTGGGCGTTCCTTTTTATGATCCTTTGCTGATCATTGAGAAAACAAAGGGGAAAATGGAGGAAGATGATTTCTGGATCGACCTTAGATGGAAAACGAGAGAGGCGTGAAGATGGTGGAATTGTTTTCGAAGGATATCATTACAAATGATCATCCTTCTTCGAAGGGAAATCAGCTGAAATGGAAAACGGGAAGCGAATGGTTCAAGGCGGATGCAGCCGGATATGAAGGTCTGGCTGAATATACAGTTTCTCATTTGCTCCGGTATTCGTCATTAAGAGAAGATCAATATGTTCATTATGATACTGTTCAGATCCGGTATCGGGACAGGATCTTTCTGGGATGTCGGTGTAAGGATTTTCTCTCAGAAGGCAGCCAGCTGTTTACCTGGGAACGCTTATATCGGAATCTGACCGGAAGGAGTCTTTATATGTCCGCCTTTCACCTTCCCGAAGTGAAAGACCGGCTGAATTTTATCGTGAGTCAGATGGAACGGGCAGTAGGGATTTCCGGTATCGGAGAGTATCTGACTTGTTTGGTTGAGATCGATTCGGTGTTTTTGAATGAAGATCGTCATATGCATAATATAGCGGCGATCAGAAAGCCGGATGGGAGCTATGCTTTTAGCCCGGTTTTTGATAACGGTGCGTCTCTGCTTTCTGATACTGCCCTGGATTATCCAATGGATAAAGACATTTATGAATTGATCGATCGATGTAAGAGTAAGACACTGGCATGGTCATTTATCGAACAACTGGAAGCGGAAGATGTATACGGAGTTCAGATCCATTTTTCATTCGGGGAACAGGAGATCGATGAAGTGTTGGACAATGAACCATATTATCCTGCAGAAACGAAAGAACGAGTGAAACGTATTCTTCTGGAAAGACGAAGGCAGCATGGATATCTGTTTTCATGATCCGGTAAAAAAGGAGGGAATATGGAGAATCTGCATTTGATCGGCAACGCGCATCTGGATCCGGTATGGCTCTGGCGGTGGCCGGAAGGAGCCGCGGAAATCAAGGCGACGTTCCTTTCCGCACTGGAACGGATGGAAGAGACGCCAGGATATATCTTTACGGCCGGAGCGGTGCGGTATTATGAATGGGTGTATGAAAACGAACCGGCACTGTTCGCCCGGATCGAAGAGAAAGTCCGGGAAGGCCGATGGGTGCCGGTCGGCGGATGGTGGGTGCAGCCGGACTGCAATGTGCCTTCCGGAGAATCCTTCGCCCGCCATACCCTGCTGGGGCAGGCGTTTTTGAAACAGTTTCTGAATCATCCCGCGAAGATCGGATACAACGTGGATTCCTTCGGACATAATGCCGGCATTCCGCAGCTGCTTTTAGAAAGCGGGATGAAATACTACGTCATGATGCGGCCGGGGGAGCATGAGAAACACCTGCCGACTGTCTTCTGGTGGGAAGGACCGGACGGAAGCCGGGTACTGACACATCGGATCATGGCAGAATATTCTTCCGCTGCGGACGGGAAGAATCTGGAGAAGAAGATCGATCAGATCCGGTCGGAAAGTGAACGGATCTCTCTGCCGCTGATGGTGTTTTACGGCGTGGGAAATCATGGCGGCGGACCGACGCATGCCACACTGGAAAAACTCACTTCGCTGATGAAAGAAGATACGACGCTGCTTTTTTCCGATCCGGAAAGATATTTCGAGGAACTGGAAAAGTATGGGGACCGGATCCCGGTGATCAAAGGGGATCTGCAGCATCATGCCAGCGGTTGTTATTCAACAGACGGCCCCGGAAAGCAGGCGCATAAACACGCGGAAGCGGAACTGGTCGACGCGGAGAAGATGATGTCTGTCGCACATGAGAAACTGGAACTGCCGTATGAGGCAGATGTGCTGCGGCAGAGCTGGAAGACACTTCTTTTCAATGAATTTCATGATATCATGGGCGGATGCAGTCTTCGGGAAGCCCTGGAAGATATGCATCAGGAGCTCGGCGGTGTTCGAGGCGCCGCACGTGATTGTCTGAACAAGGCGCTTCAGAAGATCGCGTTTCATGTGGATACGGAGAACGGAAAGCCCTATTCTCTGACCAAGGAATTCGACTGGACGAACTGGGAAACCGCCGCGGGCGGCGCGCCGGTGATCGTTTTCAATACGCTTTCCTGGCCGGTGAAAGCGCCTGTACAGGTCTACAATGTGGCATCCCGTGTGGAGGATGAGGATGGACGGATCGTACCGGTCCAGAACGTCCGGGCGTCCAGAACCACCAGCCAGAAGATGGATTCGATCTTTATGGCAGAAATGCCGGCGATGGGCTACCGGCTATACCGGATCAGTCGTCATCAGTCGGAAGTTATGCTGCCGGAGAATGATCTGTCTTTTGGGGAAGATCATATTGAAAATGCGTTCTTCCGGATCCGTTTTGAAGGCGGAGAGATCTGTGAGATCCTGGATAAACGGATCGGCCGGAACATCCTGCGCTCACCGATCGGACTGAAGGTGATCGACTGCTCCGCGGCCGATACCTGGGCCCATGGGATCTTTACATTCCATGATCTGCGGGGATGCTTCAGCGGGATCAGTGCGAAGGTGACGGAAACAGGTCCGGTACGGCTGGCGATGTGTCTGGAGTCTTCCTATGGTGCTTCGAAGCTGCGGCTGACGGTAAGCCTTCTTCCGCAGAAGGCACAGATCCATCTGTCCGCTCGGCTTCTCTGGGTGGAAGAGCAGGCCATGGCAAAATTCTCCGTCCCGCTGGTCACAGATCCTCAGACGGCTTCTTTTGAACAGGCCTATTCGGTTGTGGAGAAGACGCCCTCCGGGAGAGAACAACCCGCGCAGATGTGGGGCGATGTGACCGGTGTGCTGGAAGACGGATCCGTCTATGGCGCCGCGTTGGCGAATGACAGCCGGTACAGCTATGAAACGGATGGAAACGAACTGCGGCTGACCCTGGCCAGATCCGCGGCTTACGCGGACCATGCCGGGCCGAAGGTGCGGGATGAGTTTTCGGAATGTATGGATCTGGGCGAACATCGGGTGAAAATGGTACTGGTCCCGCATGTGGGATCAGCGATGTCTTCCGGGATCGACCGGGCGGCACAGGAACTGATGCATCCGCTGATGCCGATCTTTGAGACCTACCATCCGGGCAAACTGCCGAAGAAAGATTCTTTTGCCTCCGTCTCCGGTCCGGTCAGGATCACGGCGCTGAAACAGGCTGAAGACGGGAAAGGCATCATAATACGGCTGTGGAATCCGCTGCCGAAGACGGTTCCCTTTGAGACGAATATTCACTATCTGGATGTTTCTTTCCAGGGTGAACTGGATGGGTATCGGTTTGCCGGTTACCGGATCACAGCGGACAGGCAGGTGATCCCCGTTGATCTGATGGAGGAGAAAAAAGATGAAAAGATTTGAGGGAGTGCCGGAAGCGTTGAAGGAAGTTTACGATCAGGCGTTTTCTATCCTGGAAGAGGCATTTCTGTCCGGTGGGAAACTGCTGATCTGCGGAAACGGAGGTTCCTGCGCGGATGCCGAACATATCGAAGCGGAGCTGATGAAAGGATTCCGGCTGAAGCGACCGGTCGGGGATGAGCTTTTCCCTGAAGGAATGCCGGATGAATCCCTTAGAAAGCTGCAGGGAGCGCTGCCCGCGATCGCGCTTTCAGGCAGCAGTCCGCTTACTTCCGCCGTCATCAACGATACCGACGCGGATCTGGTTTTCGCGCAGCAGGTACTGGGACTGGGAAAAGAAGGGGATGTCCTTCTTTGTATCTCCACTTCCGGGAACGCGAGGGATTGCTGCCTGGCGGCGATGGTGGCAAGGCAGAAAAAGATGACGGTCATTGCCCTGACCGGACAGACCGGTGGGAAACTCGCGGCTTTTGCCGACTGCCTGCTGAACGTACCGGAAAAAGAAACATATAAGGTCCAGGAGATGCATCTGCCGCTATATCACGCGCTTTGCGTAAGGCTGGAAGATAGATTTTTCGGGGGAGATCACAAATGAAACAGTATCTGGGACTGGAGATCGGAGGCACGAAGACCAGCGTATGGCTGGGAGAAGCAGAGGAAAACGGCGTCCGTCTGATCGGCCACCGGATCTTTCCGACGCCACGTGATCCGAAGGATTGTCTGCCGCTGATGAAAGAAGCGGGAGACGCGCTTTTAAAGGAATTTCCCGGTGAACTTGCCGCTGTAGGGATCAGCTGCGGCAGTCCGCTGGACGCGAAACGCGGTATCATCCAGACCCCGCCGAATCTTCCTTTGTGGCAGGATGTCGTCATCACGGACTGGGCGACGGATCAATGGGACGTGCCGGCTTATCTGCAGAACGACGCCGATGCCTGCGCGCTGGCCGAGTGGCAGTACGGCGCAGGGAAAGGCACCCGCAATATGATCTTTCTGACCTGCGGGACCGGGTTTGGCGCGGGACTGATCCTGAATGGACAGCTGTATTCGGGAAGCATCGGCATTGGTGGAGAGATCGGCCATGTCCGACTGGCGGATCGAGGTCCGGTCGGTTACGGAAAGCGCGGATCGGCGGAAGGATTCTGTTCAGGCGGAGGGATCCGGCAGATCGCGGAGACATTTGCGCTGGAGGCGGCGCAGTCCGGGAAACGGCCGGCATGGGCCAAAGATGCGTTTACGACGAAGGATGTCGCTCTGTCGGCACAGGCAGGAGATCCGGACGCGATCTGTGTCTGGGAGGAAGCCGGGTACTGGCTTGGCCGGGCGGTATCGATCCTGGTGGATCTTCTGAACCCAGAGATGATCGTACTGGGTTCGATCTATCAGCGAAGCGGAGAGCTGATGCGGCCGGCGATGGAAAAAGTGCTCCGGGAAGAATGCCTTCCGGCCAATCTGGCCGCCTGTAGGATCGTTCCCTGTGCGCTGGGGGAAGAAATGGGCGGTTACGGCTGCATGGCCATCGCGGAGATATACGGAAAGTAAGGAAAGCAAATAGAAAAAGCGTCAGAAAAGCCTTCGTGAGGCTTTTCCGACGCTTTTAACGTCTGGTTGATGAATGGATCTTTAGATCTTCTTTACGCCAAGGGTCGCGGGGACACCGTTGATATCCCAGTCTTTGGTATAGAAGGAATCATCGGCGGCGGAGACGATCTCGTCGCAGAGAGTGTCGGCCTTGATCTGATCGGAGTTGGCTTCCAGGATGGGAGTCAGCTTTTTGTTTTCCGCAAGGTAAATGCGGATGTGGTCGGTGACCTCGAAGCCGGCTTCCTTACGCATGGTCTGCAGCTTGCTCGTCAGCTCGTTGACGAAACCTTCTTCGATGAGTTCAGGCGTGAGGTTCGTATCCAGCGCGACGGTGACAGCACCTTCCGACTGGGCGACAAATCCGGGTACCTGGCTCATTTCCGCGAGGACATCGGCCTCAAAGAGCTCGACGATCTGACCGTCGAAGCTAAAACGAAGCGCTTCACCGGAAGTCAGGGCTTTGTAGGCCGTCTGTCCGTCCTCGATAGAGGACAGAGCCTGACGGATCTTTCCGAGCAGTTTGCCATATTTCGGACCGACGGTGCGCAGCTGAGGCTTGAAAGTGTAGCTGACGAACTTGCTCGCGTCCGCGGTGAATTCGACCTGCTTGATGTTCAGCTCGTCGGCGATGATCTCGGCGAAGTAGTCTTCCAGCGCTTCCGGCGCCTGAACGAACATCTTCGAAAGAGGCTGACGGTTCTTGATATTCGAGAGGTTACGGGCCGCACGGCCGAGGGTCGTGACGGAAAGGACCTCTTCCATGGAGTTTTCCAGATCTTTGTCGATCCAGGCCTCGTTAACAGCCGGATAATCACAGAGATGAATACTCGCGGGAGCGGAAGGATCGACATTTACGACCAGATTGCGGTAGATATCTTCGGTCATGAACGGGATCATGGGAGCAGCTGCCTTGCAGATCGTGACCAGCGCGGTATAAAGCGTCATATACGCGTTGATCTTATCCTGTTCCATGCCCTTTGCCCAGTAGCGCTCACGGCCGCGGCGGACATACCAGTTCGACAGATCGTCAACGAAGCTCTGCAGCTCACGGGCGGCTTCAGGGATCATATAGTTCGTAAGATCACTGTCGACCGCTTTCACGACGGAATTCAGCTTGGAAAGGATCCATTTGTCCATGACGGACAGCTTGTCATATTCCAGGGAATACTTGGTCGGATCGAACTGATCGATCTCCGCGTAGAGCACATAGAAAGCATAGGTGTTCCAGAGCGGACGCAGGAATTTTCTCTGAGACTCGATGACCGCTTTGTCGTGGAAACGGTTCGGCAGCCAGGGAGCGGAGTTGATATAGAAATACCAGCGGATCGCGTCGGCGCCGTATTTGGCCAGCGCGTCCATCGGATCGACGGCGTTGCCCTTGGATTTGGACATCTTCTGTCCGTCTCCGTCGAGCACCAGACCCAGAACGATGACGTTCTCATAGGCCGGTTTGTTGAAAAGCAGGGTGGATTCGGCCAGCAGGGAGTAGAACCAGCCACGGGTCTGATCGACTGCTTCGGAGATGAACTGAGCCGGGAACTGATCCTCGAAGAGGTCTTTGTTTTCAAAGGGATAGTGATGCTGCGCGTAAGGCATAGCGCCGGAGTCGAACCAGCAGTCGATGACTTCCGGAACGCGGTTCATGCTGCCGCCGCATTCGCAGCGGACTTTGATCTCGTCGATATAGGGACGGTGCAGTTCCACGTTGCAGGCATCCTGGGACGGATCGGAACTGGGACTTCCCAGAACGGTGCCGGCCTCAGGCCAGTTGAACGCTTTTTCCTTCAGTTCTTTGCGGGAACCGATCGCGGTGCGGCGTCCGCAGTCCGGACACTCCCAGATATTCAGAGGCGTTCCCCAGTAACGGTTGCGGCTGATGCCCCAGTCCTGGATGTTTTCCAGCCAGTCACCGAAACGTCCGGTTCCGATGCTTTCGGGGATCCAGTTGATCTTGTTGTTGTTCGCGATCAGGTCTTCCTTGACGGCGGTCATCTTGATGAACCAGGATTCGCGCGCGTAGTAGATAAGGGGCGTATCGCAGCGCCAGCAGAACGGATAATCATGTTCAAATTTCGGCGCATCGAAGAGCAGGCCGGCTTTCTCCAGATCGACCAGGATCTTCGGATCGGCTTCCTTGACGAACATACCGGCGTAAGGCGTTTCTTCCGTCATGCAGCCTTTTCCGTCGACAAGCTGTACGAAGGGCAGATCATACTTACGGCCGACATTGGCGTCGTCCTCACCGAAGGCCGGTGCGATATGTACGATACCGGTACCGTCGGACATGGTGACATAACCGTCGCAGGTGATATAGTGCGCTTTGCCGTGTTTCTTTGCCACGACATCGCCGGTAAAGCCGAAAAGCGGCTCATATTCCTTATATTCCAGATCCGTTCCTTTATAGGATTCCAGGATCTCATAGGCTTTTTCGCCTTCTTTGGCAAGCGGACCAAGGACCTTATCCAAAAGCGCTTCGGCCATATAATAGATGTTTCCGTCGATCGAGCTTACCTTGCAGTAGGTCTCATCCGGATTGACGCAGAGCGCAACGTTGGACGGAAGTGTCCAGGGCGTGGTCGTCCAGGCGAGGAAATACGCATCCTCTCCTTTGATCTTAAAGCGAACGACCGCGGAACGTTCTTTGACATTCTTGTACCCCTGCGCGACTTCGTGAGAAGATAGCGGGGTACCGCAGCGCGGGCAGTAGGGAACGATCTTGAAGCCTTTGTAAAGAAGGCCCTTGTCGTAGATCTCCTTCAGTGCCCACCACTCGGACTCGATGAAGTCATCATGATAGGTGACATAGGGGTTGTCCATGTCGGCCCAGAAACCGACCTTGCCGGAGAATTCTTCCCACATGCCCTGATATTTCCAGACGCTTTCCTTGCATTTCTGGATAAAGGGAGCCAGGCCGTACTGTTCGATCTGCTCTTTGCCGTTCAGGCCGAGCGCTTTTTCGATCTCCAGTTCGACCGGAAGACCATGAGTATCCCAGCCGGCTTTACGGGGGACATTATACCCTTTCATGGTCCGGTAACGCGGGATCATATCCTTGATGACACGGGTCAGCACGTGGCCGATGTGCGGTTTGCCGTTCGCGGTGGGAGGGCCGTCATAGAACGCAAAAGTAGGCGCGTCTTTGCGGAGCGCCAGACTCTGTTCGAAAATATGCTGCTGCTTCCAGAAATCGAGTACTTTATTCTCGCGCTCGATGAAGTTCATGTCGGCGGAAACTTTGTTATACATAACATTCTCCTTCAAAAAAACCAGTACCCGTTATTTTAGCATCGGCAAAGGGACATTGTCAAGAATAGAGTTGGTTTACAGATGTGATTGTGTTACATCAGATGAACTGCAAGGACGAGCAGAAACTGCGCGGCGGTATAGGTCTCCATAATACCGGTCTCCCCCGTCCCTTTGAACATCCGGAAGGAAAGGATCGTATCCGAAGTGGTAAAGAGGATCGCGCCGAGAAGACCCAGACAGGCGGAGAGCGGCGAAGCATAGGAAAAACGAAGGGAGGTCGAAAGGAACAGCAGAACCAGCGCGCCAAGGTAAAGCCCGAGCGGGATTCGGAGCGGTCTGGTATCTTCGATCTGAAAGAGCTGATGGATCATAAAGAGGAGATAGAACACGCTGATCACGAAACAGAGAATAAGAGGCAGGAAACGCTGGGAAGACTGTGCCTGGAAAAAGGGCCTGGCAAAGGCAATGATATAGAAGATATGGCCTGCCAGGAATGAACCAAGACCGGCGGGAAAGAGTTTCGGCGATACTTCCAGCAGGACATCCCCTGCCCATCCGCAGATGAGCGCCAGCACGATCAGCCAGTTGATCGGCTGGGGCTGCAGCATGCCGGAAAGCGGCCAGCCGAGCAGAGCGCTCGCGAGATAGAAAGCCAGAAGAAGCGGCATCAGGCAGAATTTGAGCAGGCGGAACCGCTGGGTATACAAATCTGCCAGCCGCTGGTTCAGTCCCTCTTTTGAGACCTTTCCGTCTTTCAGCTGTGCCCGTCTTTCCGCCCAGATCGAATCACAGGCAGAAAACACAAGATAAAGGACCAGAAACAGAATCGGAATGAAAATCATGGATAAACCTCCTGAGAGATATCAGTCAAGCGGAATATTTCCATATATTATAACAGATTGTTTCATTTTTTGAAACTTTTCCATTTCCCGGCACAATTCTGCTATACTATAGACAAATCAAAAGAGCGGAGGAAAACCCCATGAAAAGAATTGCTGTTTTATTTGCTGACGGATTTGAAGAAAGTGAATCTCTCACGATCGTTGATATATTAAGAAGAGCTCAGATGGATTCCGTGATCGTCGGGGTCACCGGAAAAGAAGTCATGGGTGTCCATGACATCAATGTCCGCGCTGATGTCGAACTGAAAGAAGTGAAAGCGGAAGATTTTGACATGGTCGTCGTACCCGGCGGATATGTCGGGGTGGATGCCCTGATGTACAGCCCCGAGACGATCGACTTTATCCGTGAAATGGACAGCCTCGGCAAGTTCGTCACGGCGATCTGTGCCGGCCCGAGAGTCCTGGAGGCTGCTGATGTACTGGGTGAAAGGAACTACACCTGCTATCCCGGTCAGGAAGCCAAGATCATCTCCGGCAAGCACCAGCAGGCGCTGGTCATCCGTGACGGGAACCTGATCACCGCGATCGGTCCGGCGATCTGCTACGCCTTCGCCTATGCGCTCGTCGACGCGTTGGGCGGCGACTCTTTGGCTGTCAAGGACCGTATGGTCTATTTCAACGCCTTTGATGAGGCAGCCAGTCACCTGGACCCTTGTCCGGCAAAGGTCGATCGTCCGGAAGAAGAGAAGAAGGTGGCCATCCTGATGAAAGAAGGATTCGAGGAAGGCGAGACCTTCACGATCGTGGACATCATGCGCCGGCTGGATATCGAATGCACGACCTTCGGATTCGGCGAAGATCTCTGGGTAAAGGGGATGCACGGAATGATGATCCAGGCGGATGAAGTGTTTTCCGATGCCATCGAAGAGTATGACGTGGTCGTTCTTCCCGGCGGACGCCCGGGCGGTGCGAATCTTGCGGCGGATCCTCAGGTCATCGATCTTCTGAAGCGCTGGAATGAGACACCCGGCAAGCTTCTGACAGCGCTCTGCTCCGGCACGACTGTCCTTGCGGCGGCGGAAGTCATCGAAGGCAAACATATGACCGGCTACACCGGTTACGCGGCAAAGCTTCCCGGCGCGATCTTCGAGGAGACGCTGGCTGTCGCGGATCAGAACCTGGTCACTTCTCAGGGGCCTGCGACCGGTTACCCCTTCGCTTTCAAGCTGGCTGAAACTCTCGGCTATGATACGCGTATCGTCCGTTCCCGTCTGATGTATGACTTCGCGGGTGGAAAAGATGCTTAAGAAAGAAAACCTTCGTTACCTGCTGGTCCTGATCTGCTGCTGCCTGATGGCAGCCAGTTCGGTCGGCGTTTTCACAAACTCCGTGGGCGTTTTCTATACGACGGTATCCGCCGATCTCGGCGTCGGCCGGGGCGCCTTCGCGCTGCATGCCACGCTTTGCGCGCTGACAATGGGCTTTCTCTGTCCCCTCGCCGCGAAAGTATTGAAAAAAGCGCCTTCCCGGATCCTGATCCTGGGTGGCAGCATCCTTTCCGCCGGTACGACCGCGCTGATGGCTCTCGCTTCCAACGTTTGGACGTTCTATATCCTCGGTATCCTGCGCGGTATCGGAATGACCATGTTTTCTCTCATGCCGGTCACCACGTTTATCAACAACTGGTTCCATGAAAAGCACGGAATGGCGGTAGGCATCGCGCTTTCCTTCAGCGGTCTGGCCGGCGCGATCTTCAGTCCGCTTTTCAGTTCTCTGATCGGAACGGCCGGATGGCGCGCTTCCTTTATCTGGATGGCGGCGATCGGTTTTGTCCTGACGATCCCGGCGATCCTGATCATGCATTATCGCCCGGAAGAGGTAGGGCTGCTTCCCTTCGGCATGAAGGAAAAGTCCGCAGCTGCCGTATCCGACAAAGCGTCCTCTGTGCCTGCCGCGAAGATCTATATCCCCGCACTGGTCGTCCTCTCACTGATGACGGTGCTGCATACTTCCGTGACCGGCATTGCCCAGCATTTCCCGGGAATGAGTGAGTGGATGGGATACGCTCCCGCCGTCGGCGCGGCGATGGTCTCAGCCGGCATGATCGGCAATATCGTGAGCAAGCTGATCATTGGAACGCTTTCCGATAAGATCGGACCTTTCAAAGCTTCCATGTGCATGATCACGATCAACGCGCTGTCTCTTCTTGGACTGCTGCTTCTTGGAGGGAAAGCCGAGTGGATCATGTATACGATCGCTTTCTTCTACGGTTCGGTTTATGCGGTCGGCGCGGTGGGCATCCCGGTGCTTACGAGAAAGCTTTTCGGAACGCACAACTATTCGTCCGCCTATTCGGTCATCACGATCTTCACCAGTGTCGGAAGTGCTTCCGCGCTGACGATCATCGGTCTGATCTACGATCTGACCGGTGGTTATACCGCAGCCCTGATCGCGGGTCTTTCCATCGACATCATCAATCTGATGATCCTGGTCATACTGGCCGGAATGAAAAGACAGCAAGGAGATGAATAATGCCTTACTATACCAAGCTTCCTATCGTTCTTCTTTCTGAAATCGCTGCTGCCCGGGAGGATTCCTACCGGGCACGTATGGCTTCCTATCTGCTGGAACACATGGGACAGAGCCTGACAGCGGAAGAGATCGCCCGTGACTGCTTCGTATCCAAAAGTGCTGTCAGCCGGTTCTGCCGCGAGATCGGGCTGGAGGACTTCGGCGAACTAAAGGAACTGCTTTCAAAGACAGATAAGAACTTCGAACGCATCGGGGCGGATCTGTCAGAGGAGGAACGCTTTAAGAAAATCGCCCGACGTGCCGGAGATGCCATGACGAAGTGCGCCGAAACGCTGGACCGCGCCGCGCTGTCCGAGCTCGTCCGGCTGATCCGTACATCGGAGAGGATCGCCTGCTTCGGCCTTCTGAAGGCGGAGGCCGCGGCCATCAATCTGCAGAGCGATCTGACCATGCTGGGCCTGAAGGCGCTGACCAAGGTCTCCTACAGGGATCAGATGGATTTTCTGCGCGAATCGGGCCCGTCCGATCTGATCATCATCTTCAGCTATCAGGGGATCTACTTCGAATATGATCTGCCCGCCGAGATCCGTGAAGGTAAGGGCAGGATCTTTATCGTCACCGGCAATCCGGCAGCTAAAGAGAAGCTTCTGCAGCGGCCGCTGGTCCGGGGCGTCCTTTGCTTTTCATCGGATCTGGATTTTATCTCCCATCCCTACCAGCTGCTGGCTGCTTCGAGCATTATCGCACAGGAGGTCGCCGCCGCTGAGTAATGCCCGGGGGACTACTTTTTTCCATATTTGCATTTTTTATCCCTTTTGACCAGTATCATAACCAAAAGTGAATAAAAACCACGATTTCTGCAATTCTTAGTCCATCGGCGATCCACGAGATGTCAGTGACAAGAAAAAGATAAGGATTGACAAGCGGGTACAGATGTGATACACTATCGCCTGGATCAAAATATGTATCATTTGAGACAGTTTTTGAAATGACATTAGTGCGGAGCACGAAGACACGCGCGAGAATTTCAGAGGGAAAAACCATGTCACAGTCACTCACCAGGTCACAACAGGAAATCGTCAGGAAATGCTTTCTTTTCAAAGGATTTCCGGAGGAAAAACTCGAAGAGATCATGAAAGAGCTTTCGGCCAGGAGTTTCCGCGGAGGAGAACCCATCTACACACCAGAGGAATATCAGAAGTCGCTGGGGATCGTGGTGGAAGGGGAAGTCGCCGTGATGAAGCCGGGCGGCGCGCAGCTGAACGTCATCGAAAAAGGCGGATGCTTTGGCGCGGCGGCCCTGTTCGACGAGGAATCGGAAGCCGGGAGTTATGTGACGACACTGATCGCCCACAAGGCCTGTCAGGTAGTCTTCCTTTCCGATGTCCGGCTCATGGAATGGTTTTATGAGTATCCGCAGATGGCGATCAACTACATTCGCTTTCTTTCCGGCCGGGTCCGGTTTCTGAACAAAAGGATCGACAGTTATACGTCACCGAGTTCGGAAGAGGCGCTCATGCAATTGCTCAGAGAATCAGCGGACGAGGAAGGCATTGTTCTGGTCCAGGGCGGATACGCCAAGTTGGCGAGGACTCTGTCCCTGAGCCGCGCGACACTGTACCGGGCACTTGGAAAACTGGAAGAAGAAGGTTTGATCCAAAAAGAAGGAAACATGATCCATGTTTTAGAACTCCATGAAGTGGAGAGGAGGAATTGTAAATGAAAAAAGTAATGAGCATGCTGCTGGTCCTGGTCTTGGCACTGGGCATGATGACCGGCTGTACCAAACAGGAAAGCGTCTCGGAAGAAAAAGCTACGATCCGGATCGCGGCGCTGAAAGGCCCCACTTCTCTGGGTATGCTTCAGATGATGGAAAGCGCGGAGAAGGGCGAAGCCCCGGACACCTATGAGTTTACGTTAGCCGGTACGGCCGATGAGATCCTGGGCGACATTATCCAGGGCAACTATGATATCGCGGCAGTCCCGATCAATGTGGCGGCGGTGCTTTACAATAAGACCGAAGGCAAGGTACAGCTCGGTGCAGTCAACGCGCTCGGCGTCCTGTATCTGCTGGAAGCCGGAGACACGATCCATTCCATCGCGGATCTGAAGGGTAAGACCGTTTACACCACCGGAAAAGGCGCGACCCCGGAATATACGCTGAATTACCTGCTGAAGGCGAACGGCCTCGATCCGGAAACGGATGTGACAGTGGAATATATGTCCGAAGCGGCAGAGATCGGCGCGCAGATCGCGGCCGGCAACTGTGAGATCGCGCTCGTTCCCCAGCCTTACGCGACCGCGGTACAGGTACAGAACGAAGGATGGCATGTCGCGCTGTCCCTGAATGACGCATGGAACGAGTCAGGCGCTGACAGCGGCCTGATCTCCGGCTGTATCGTTGTGAATAAGGCATTTGCCGAAGCTCATCCGGAAGCGATGGCCCGCTTCATGCAGGCTTACGCGGAATCGGTCGAATGGGTGAATGCAAACGCGGCCGATGCCGGACAGCTGGCAGAGCATTTTGACATCACCAAGGCCGGCGTCGCGACCAAAGCGATCCCGTTCTGCAACATTGTCTTCATCAATGGTGATGAGATGAAAGCGAAGACTGCCGGCTATCTGCAGATCCTCTTCGATGCGAATCCCGCTTCCGTTGGCGGCAAGCTGCCGGAAGACGACTTCTATTACGGCGCGAAATAATCGATGAAAAACAAACAGCGAGCAGGAAGAGCGCTGAAAAGGGCCGGCATCAGTCTTCTGGTGCTGGCCTTTTGGCTCCTGGTATGGCAAATGGCCTACGGTAAGATCGGCTCGGATCTTTTGCTCAGTTCCCCGAAAACGGTGGCGGCGAGGATCTGTGAGCTTTCTGTGACGAGTGAATTCTGGCTGACCATCGGACGGACGTTTTCCCGTATCATGATCGGCTTTCTTTGCGCGCTCGCGGGCGGCCTTGTCATGGGTATCATTACAGCGACGGTCCCTGTGCTGGATCAGCTGATCCGCCTTCCCATGAGCATGATCAAGGCGACGCCGGTGGCTTCCTTTGTCATCCTGGCGCTCATGTGGCTTTCCGGCCGCAATTTGTCGATCTTTATCTGCTTCCTGGTAGTCCTTCCCATGATCTGGTCCAGCGTGGATCAGGGACTTCGCTCGGTGGATCCGAAACTGCTGGAAGTGGGGAAGATCTTTCATCTTTCTCTGTGGAAAAAGATCAGAGCGATCTATCTGCCGGCGGTCATGCCGTATCTTCTCTCGACGCTTCGGGTAGCGATCGGATTCGTCTGGAAATCCGGCGTCGCGGGTGAAGTCATTGCCGCGCCACAGGGTACGATCGGCCGGCATCTGTATGACGCGAAGATCTATCTGGAGACCACGGATCTGTTTGCGTGGACGATCGTGGTGATCCTGCTTTCGGTGCTGATCGAAAAGCTGGTGATCCTGCTGATCGATCGCGCGGAGAAGGGGAGGTGAGAGGATGAAGATTTCATTAGAAGGGATCTCCTTTACTTATTCTGCCACAAAGGATCAGCCTTCGAAAGAAGTTCTCAAAGACGTTTCTTTTTCCTTCAGCGACGAACAGCCTACGGTGCTGCTGGCGCCTTCCGGAGCGGGGAAGACGACGCTGCTTCGGATCCTGGCCGGTTTTCTGAAACCGGACAGCGGCAGGATCGAAGGACTGGATCCCAAAGAGAAGCTGAGTGTGGTATTCCAGGAAGACCGCCTGTTCGAGATGATGAACGTTTTCCAGAACTGGAAGATCGTCTGCCCGGACCTGACCCGGGAAAAGGCAGAAGAACTCATGGATGAACTCGCGCTTGATCCGAAGGTGCTGGATGAAAAACCGGCGACGCTCTCGGGCGGTATGCGGCGCAGGGTGGCGGTAGGGCGCGCGCTTCTTTATCAGGCAGACGTCGTGTTGATGGATGAACCCTTCCAGGGACTGGACGACGAGACGAGACTGAGAGTGATCGAGACCGTCCGCCGCTACGCCGAGGGCAGAACTCTGCTGATCATAACCCATGATCCGGAGGATGCCGGGCGTCTTGGCGCGCGGACAGTCAGAATGTTAGATTGAAAAAGCGCTCAAGGTGTGGTAAACTGATTAGAAGTTTACCACACCTTTTTTAGGAGAATGATTCGTGGATCTGAAACTGAGGACCGCTGCCGTGATCCATCTGGACCGCCTGGCAGCCAACATAGAAAACATCAAAAAGCGGCTTACTCCCGGGACCGAACTGATCGCCGTGATCAAGGGCGACGCCTACGGACACGGTATCGCAGGGATCTACCCCACGATGAAAGCGGCCGGGATCCGCAAATACGCGGTCGCTGTCTGGGAAGAGGGAAGAGAGCTTCGGGAGGCCGGAGCGAAGAGCGAGGATATCTATCTTCTGGGCGACACCTGGGATGATCAGCTTCCGGAACTGCTTCGCTGGAATCTGATCCCTGCGATCTTTTCCGTGGAGACCGCGAACAAGCTGGATCAGCTTTGCCGGGAGGCGGGGACCGTTCATCCCATCGATATTGCCATCGATACCGGAATGAGCCGGATCGGATTTCCTTACGGAGAGCGGGCGGTACCGGCATTCGAAGCGATCAGTCGGATGAAGAATCTGAAGATCATCGGGGCCTTTACTCACTTTGCCCGGGCGGACGAGGCGGACGGGGAAGCGACAAAAAGACAGCTTGAGCGGTATATGGAAACGCTGGAAAAGCTGAAAGAAGCCGGGATCGAGATCCCGCTGGCGCATACGGCAAACTCTCCGGCCATCCTTCTCTGGCCCGAAACACAGTTAAGCGCGGTACGGGCCGGGGATGTGCTGTTCGGCCTTTGCCCGGTGGATGAAGAAATCTGGCCGGCGCAGGGACTATCCGAAGTCATGACCTGGCATACGCATATCGCGATGGTGAAAACCGTCCCGGCGGGAACAGAAGTAGGGTACGGCGGTACCTATACGACGCAGGGTGAGACCCGGATCGCTACGATCCCGGTGGGATTCGCGGACGGATACAGCCGGCGTCTTTCCAATCTTGGATGGGTCACGATCCGGGGGAAGAAGGCCCCTATCATCGGCAGGGTCTGCATGGATCAGTTTATGGTCGACGTGACCGATATTCCGAATGCGCAGCGCGGTGATATCGTAGACCTGATCGGCGGCGAGATGTCGATCCTTGAGATGTCCAAACTGCTGGATCAGAATGTGGATGAGATCGTGAGCATGGTATCCAAACGGGTACCGAGATTATATACATCAGGAGACTGAAATTTATGATCCGTTTTTATCTGGCCCTCCTGGCCGGCAAATGCGCCAAGCTCGGCTCTGTGATCCTGAAAAAGGTCCTGAAAAAGGAAGGCACGAACCTGCCCGGTCAGGTGGCGCTTAGAATCTGTCCGGACTTTATCGCCAAAGTGAAAAAACCGAAGACGGTCATCGCGGTCACCGGTACCAACGGCAAGACCACCCTGACCAATGTGATCGCGGATCTTCTGACAAAGAACGGGTACACGATCCTTTCGAACCGTCTCGGATCCAATATCAATTCCGGCGTAGCGACAGCACTGTTAAATGGCGTCGGTCTCTTCGGGCAGGAGAAGTTTGAGACCTGTGTGCTGGAAGTGGATGAGAGAAGCGCGTTCCGTGTCTTTCCGTATATCCATCCCACGTATGTGGTCGTGACGAATCTTCTTCGGGACAGCCCAAGACGTAACGCGCATCCCCACTATATCTTCGATCTCATCAACAACGCGCTGCCGGATGACTGTACACTGGTCCTCAATGCGGACGATCTGATCAGCAGCGAGCTCAAACCGAACAATCCGCACGTTTTCTACGGGATCGGCAAACAGCCGTGGGATCATACCGAGTGCCGCAATCTGCTGAACGATATGCAGATCTGTCCTAAATGTCACGGACTGATCGAATACGAATACTCGCGCTATAATCATATCGGAAGAGCAAAGTGTCCGACCTGCGGATTTGAAGCGCCCAAAGCGGATTATCTGGCAGGCCTGATGGATTATGAGACCATGAAAATGCCGGTCGCCGGACCGGAAGGAGAAGAGATCTATCCCATGATCTCCGACAGCATTTTCAATCTCTATAACGAGATGGCGGCGATCGCTTTCTGCCGCAGCTTCGGGATCAGCGCGCCTGATCTGGCGAAAGCCATGGGGACCACGAAAGTCATCGATTCCCGCTATCTGAAGACCGAAGAAGGCGGCGTATCGATCGTCACGAATATGGCCAAAGGTCAGATCGCGCCGGCCGTTACGGTGGCCTTCGAATACTGCGCGACCCGCCCGGGAGAAAAGGAGATGATCCTGATCCTGGATGATCTTCGGGACGCGGAAGTGACGGTCGAGAATACGGCCTATCTCTATGATGTGGATTTCGAAGTGCTGAATCAGCCGGACACGAACCGGATCGTGGTAGCGGGCGATCGAAGCCGCGACTACCTGCTTCGCTGCCTGCTGGCCGGGTTCCCGGAAGAGAAGCTTCGCTGTGTGGATACGATCGATCAGATCCCGGAGCAGCTGGAACTGAAAGAAGGCACAACGGTCTATATTCTGCATGACTCCTATCAGGTCGCCCTGAAGGACGAGCTGGTGGGCAAGATCAAAGAAAGGATCCGGAACAGGAAGAGGTGAAGATGATGAAGATCGAAGTATTATATCCGGAGATCGCCAACCTCTTCGGGGATCATTTTCAGATGAATTATCTGGCCCAGAGCCTGCCGGACGCGGTTTTTTACAGGACGTCCCTTCATGAAACGCCCAAGTTTATGACCGAAGACGTCAATATGATCTATATGGGACCGACAACGGAAGACGGGCTGGAGATGATCATCGAGAAACTCATGCCCTGCCGCGATAGGCTGAAAGAACTCATCGAGAAAAACGTCGTCCTGCTGATGACGGGCAACGCCTTTGAGGTATTCGGAAAGAAGATCGAGATCCTGGAGGATATCCCCGGCGGCAAAAACGAAGGGCGCGTCATCGAATGCCTCGGTATCTTCGACTATCACAGCGAGCGCCGGATGATGCACCGTTACAATACGCTTTTCCTTGGAAGCTACGAAACGGAAGACAAGGATCAGATCGACGTGGTGGGCTTCAAGGCAGAGTTTTCCTACACCTACGGAGACAACAGCGAGCATTACTGCTTCAAGGGCGAGCGTGGATTCGGGATCCATCCGGATACGATGCTGGAAGGATTCCGGTATCACAATTTCTTCGGCACATACCTGAACGGGCCGCTTTTGATCAATAATCCGCTCCTCACCAAGGACCTTCTGAAGAAGGCCGGGGCAGGGGACGTTCGGCTGGCTTTCGAAAAGCAGGCGATGGACGCGTACGAAGCCAAGCTGAAACAGTTTAAAGATCCGAAGATCGAATATGTAGAGGAATAAAAAATGTTTTCCAAATGGCTGAATGAAGAGATCCAGGTCCACGCGCAGAAGGTAATGGCCGAGACCGGAACGAAGAATGGATCGATCGGCGGTTACGCGCTGAAAATGCGGGTGGAAAAACTGATCCACCTGCTGCAGTCGGTCATGTATCCGACCATTTACTATGAAGAAAAGCTGACGGACGATTTCCGGGAGACGACCATTTCCCGGCTGTTCCAGGAGACAGCGATGCTCCTTTACGAGATCGCGAAGGATGTCCTGCCGAACGTGGAAGACGCCATGACCGGACCGGAGGACTGTGAATCCAAGGCGGAATGCATTACCCGGGATTTTATGGAATCGCTGCCTGATATCGCGCGGATGCTGGATAAGGATATCACCTCGGCTTATGATGGTGACCCGGCCGCGCGTTCCAGGGAAGAGGTCATGCTGGCCTATCCGGCCTTTGAAACGATCACGATCTATCGGCTGGCACACCGGCTCTTTGAGCTGGGCATGCCGCTGATCCCCCGTATGATGACGGAATACGCCCACAGCCGGACGGGGATCGATATCCATCCTGGCGCGCAGATCGGGGAATACTTCTTTATTGATCACGGTACGGGCGTGGTCATTGGCGAGACATGCCGGATCGGGCGTCATGTCAAGCTTTACCAGGGAGTCACCCTTGGCGCCAAGAGCTTTGATCTGGATGAAAACGGTCATCCTGTCAAAGGCGGCAAACGTCATCCGGAAGTGGAAGACCGGGTCGTCATTTATGCCGGTGCCACGATCCTCGGCGGTGATGTCGTGATCGGCAAAGGATCGATCATCGGCGGCAGCGTATGGCTCACCAGCTCTGTTCCGCCATACTCCATCATATACAATACGGCAAAAACGATTTCCGTATCACAGTCACAGACCTCTGAAGATAGATAATCAGCTCAGAGAATGAGTCTGTACACACAAAAAGAGCGTTCCATGTGTCCCCGCTGCGAGTTTTGCGCAGCAACTGCCGAGCAGCGGGGGCGCTGGAACGCCCTTTTTATGTATGAATAAAATTATTCTTTGAACTGATTGATGTCTGCGACGGTGAACTGATCGCCGATGCGGCGCAGCTCGCCCATGACGCGACCTATGGCTTCCTCATCCTGATACCAGTTTTCCTTGGTAATGTCGTAGCCGGTGACCGGGATGACAGAGAATTCGACCTGCGGGAAGGCGGCCTGATATGCCATCAGGCAGCGGCGGGCGTGGAAGGCTTTGCAGACAAGCAGGGCCGAGCGGACGGAGATCTGTTTCTCGTCTACCAGCTGGCGCGCGTAGATGCCGGCCTCGCGGGTGAAGGAGGACTGATCCTCTCCGATGATCGCGTCATCCGGAACATCGTTTTTCTGGAGCACATCCAAATAAAACTCATATTCTGTCTGATAATCCCCGGTATAGATCTTGGTCTTGGTCTTGGGTCCGGGGAATTTGCTTGTCGCGATGGATACGCCTCCGCCGATCAGGATCATCGGCGCGTAGCCTTCATGATAAAGCTGGGCTGCGACTTCCGCCGGCTCGGGATAGGACCCGCCGGGGACCATGATGATATCGGCATCCACAGGGGGATCGGAGACAAAGATAAAATCACTGATATCCTGAATAATATGATTCATGGGGAAACCTCCTTAAAGAAGTGGACTTTAGTGTACCATAAACGACGGCAAATGGGAAGACTTTTTTATTCTGCAAGAAAAACGGCAAGAAGCGGTCCGGAGAGCGGAAGGCCTTCTAGGTCTCGGCCTTTCAGGCCTCGGACTTTCAGGATCGTCTCAGGATCTTGGACAGGGTCATAGAAGAGGACGATATCAGGCTTGCCGCTGACGGGTGAGAATCTTTTCTGCCCGGAGAAAGCGACCAGTCCGGGAAGATCCGGGAAAGGAGAATTCTCGCCCGGACAGATGCTGTTGATATAGACTTTCCGAAGTTCTTTTCTGAGCAGTGGATAGTTGTCCGGATCGTCCGATAAAACGAGGACCTGATGCCCGGCGCGGACAGCGGAAAGGATCAGTTCCCTGCACGCTTTTGTTTTTCCGATGGCCGTGTTTTCCTCCATGGGGATCCGGATGGTCCGACTGACGATCGGAGGCAGATCCGGACAGTCCGCGGTATACATCTGGCGAATAAAAGGCACTGTCAGTTCATCAGGAATGGGCGATGAGTCGAAAAGATAATCATCCATCGCGAAGCCGAACAGCATTTTCAGATCACCCGGACGAGAGATCATTGACGGATCCGTCAGGACGATCTTCGCCTCAGCGCGGACCTGGCCGACGGTTTCTGCGATACGGGATCTCGGATCCTGGATAAAATAGAAGGAATCTATGATCTTGCAGCGGAAACGAAGATCCCGGAAAGCGGCTTCGTTTTCCTGAAGAGCCTGGAAAGAAGTGATCAGGACATCTTCCGAACAGGAATGGATCAGATCCTGCCAGAACAGAGTGAGAGCAGAGGGGCAGATGATCAGGGACGGAAGCGTGGAATGCTGATGCAGCTTTTGAAGTATTTCGATGACGGGAAGGCGCTTGTCCAGACAGATATCAAATGCCAGAATGGCGCCGAAGCCACAGGAGACCCTGGCATACAGCCAATCAGATACCGAAGATTCCGTTCCAGTCTCCAGATACTCTGACAGACGAGCGGACTCGGGATCTTTCTGATAGGGAAACGGTGCGTTTTTAAGAAGTGCATCGACAGAAAAGGCACGGCCAAGCGGAAGACGGAGAATACATCTTGTGCCGGCAAAGCCTGAGACACAGGACGATTCAAAAATCTCCCGGCTGATCTGCTGGATCCGAAGAAGCTCGCTGATAAGAGAGATCTCCTCTCCGAATGAATAGAATAAGCCGTTTTCCAGACGGGCATAGGGCTTATGTCCACGAAAGCACTGGATCATGTACCATAGTTCTCCGGGCAGCACGTCGCGGCACTGAACGATCAGCAGAGCGGTGTTTTTTTCAGCCTGAAGGTCGACCTGGAAAGAAAGATGCCGCGGGATCCGGATCCACCCAAAATCTTCGCTTTGCCTTATCTCGATCCGGCTTTCGGAAAACAAAGACTCCATCAGGCGGCGGGTCTCCTTATGCAGGGCTTCCGGTCCATCCCGCAATATCCCGAAGATCGAATCCGTCTCATCCTGACAGGCAAAAGAATCCGGTTTTGTCTCCGGAAAGAAATGACGGACAGCTTCCATCAGATGCTTTTCCAGAAAGACATCCCGCAGCGGATCCTGGCCTTCTGTGGCATCTTCAGGAAGTCCAAAGCGAAGATTTCCATAAGCTGCCTGAATACGACAGACGGGCAGACCCTGATCAAGATCCAGAGTCAGAACAAAATCCGCAGCAGGAGGAAGAAGCTCACGAAGTCGCTCGGTGTCAATTTCGTTGACCGGGAAAAGACTCTGAAGACACGGGAACAGATGACGGAAAAAGAAGACCAGATGGTTTCGGCCGAAAACCAGATCAAGATGACCATCTGCCGTGGTATCCGAGAGTTTGCGCAGAAGACCGGAAGCATCGAACGGCCATGCCGATTCCTTATCCAGTCGGATCAGAGAATCATCCTGCAGAAAGTATGTGTGTTCCATCCCACAGAAAACCGGAGGCAGAAGGCCGGAAAGAGAAACAGCTTCCACTGCTTTCTGTGAAGGATCAAAGACAGGTCTGACGGTCAGAACAGGACCCGGTAAGATTCCTTCATCCAGCGAGATCGTATGGGAAGCCACGGAGGAATCATGGTTGAGACACTCCAGCGTTTGCCCCGCGAACATGGAAAACAGCTGATCCAGATAAAGACCGGACAGAAGAAGTGCTCTCGAATTGGCTTTCAGCGGAAGATGACCGGCCATCTCGGAAAGCAGCTGAAATAGCGGCAAGCTCTCAGAGTGGAAGGAGTTCCGGGAGAAATCAATGGCAGGAATGGATGAAAGAGGCTGATACAAGTCATTTGTATGAACTGCGTTGATCAGACCGGTCACGGAAGGAACAACAAAAGAACGTTCCGTTTCAACAAAAGTGCAGATGCGGAAACCAAGAAACAGAGAGCGATCCCTGATGATGAGCCGGGGCAGAAGCCGGACAGAAGAACGAAAAGCCCCGGAGAAAAAGCAAGGATCATTCTGAAACTGGCGAATCCATGCTCTCGTACCCTTTGTCGTTCGGTCTCCCACAGGCGAGGAATGCAGAAGATCACGGATCTTCAGAAGAAACGCGATCTGATGCGAACAGATCGGACGTCTTGGATAAGACGCGGTGAGCGAGGTCTGGAATACAGGATAGCAGTGAGGATTGTTGCAGGAAAGCTGCAGCAGCCTTGATCGTTCACAGGAGAAGAAAACTTCGGTGCCGTTCGCAAACAAGCCACGAGCTTCCAGGATCTGTTCGGAAAGAGGGCCTGTGTTTTCCTTATAACCAGTCCTCACTGAGTCCAGTTCCGGCTGGTCATTCTGATAAAGCGCGAGCGCTTCCCGGTACTCCCCGGCATGGATCTGCAGGTCTTCGGTGATCTCATGAAACCGGAAATACGAGGAATTATCCAATTCTTTGCGGAATGGATGAATGACGGCATGGTCGGAGATCTTTGGTTGCAGAGCGGTAAGGATTTCAGCTTTTCGTTCCTCCAGCGAAATCAGCGCGGCTGCCATGTGAGAGCAGGTAAATCCTTTGCGAGAAGTTTCGCAGGTACAGGAAAGATCGGCAGGCTCTCCGTTCATGTATCGAAGAATGACCGTATGCCGGGATCGATCCCTGACTGATATCTGATAGATATCAGGACCGATCAGAAACAGTTCGGTAACACGACCGGCGCGGAAAATTTCTTCTCCGCGCCGGATGGTTTTTTCTGAGAAAAGGTCTTGCCATGACATGTCTTTATCTCCGAATGAGTGGCAGGATCAGGAAAGGGAACGAGTGGTTTCTTCCGCGTACTGCCTTGTGTATAAGTTGTAGTAGTAACCTTTCATCCGCATCAGGTCTTTGTGACGTCCCTGTTCGATGATCTTTCCGTCTTTGACAACGAGGATCACGTCGGCCTGGCGGATCGTGGAAAGACGATGAGCGATGACGAAGGACGTACGGCCTTTCATCAGGTGCTCGATCGCGTCCTGGATCAGCTTTTCCGTCACGGTATCGATCGAACTGGTCGCCTCATCCAGAACAAAGATCCGGGGATCAGCCAGGATGGCCCGCGCAAAGGAAAGAAGCTGTTTTTCGCCGGTGGATAACAGATCACCGCCTTCGCCGACATCGGAATCATAGCCCTTGTCCATTCGTTCGATCACGGTGTCGGCGGATACAGCCTTCACGGCCGCTTCGATCTGCTCCATTGTCGCGTCCGGTTTGCCGTAAAGGAGGTTTTCCTTGACGGTGCCGGAAAAGAGATGCGGCGTCTGGAGCACATAGCCGATATTGCTGTGAAGCCACAGCTGTGACCGCTCCCTGGCGTCTCTTCCGTCGATCAGGATCTGACCGGAAGTCGGTTCAAAGAACCGGCAGACCAGGTTGACCAGGGTAGACTTGCCGGCGCCTGTTTCTCCCACGATGGCCACGTTCGTGCCCTGCGGGACTTTCAGGTTGAAATGTTCAAGGACATATTCATCTCCGTCGGGGTACATGAAGGAGACATCCTTGAATTCCACATCACCGAAAAGCGGTTCCCAGTTTTCTTTCTTTGGATGGAAGGCATCGCCGTATTTCTCGATGATCTCCGGAGAATCAGCGACGTCGGATTCGGTTTCCATCAGACGGGTGAAACGTTCGATATTGACCTGCACCGTGATGAGATCGGAAATGGCACGGACGATCCAGCGGATCGGCTCCATAAGGTTCAGCGCGTAATTGGAAAACGCCGCGAGCGTACCAAGTTCCATAAGTCCCTGAAGCGTGATGCGGCCGCCCCGCCACAGAACCAGCGCCAGCGCGATATAGGAAGTAAAGGTAATAGTAGAGATAAACATCGCGCGGAAATGGGAGGTCCGGGTGGCCGTTTTATACATCTTGCGGCTGGTCTTATTGAAGTCTTCCTCCATTCTGTCTTCAGCGACCAGGGTCTTGGTGGTCTTGGCACCGGTGATTCCTTCGTTGAATCCGGAAGAGATCTGTGAGTTGATCTCACGTACCTGTCGGTTGAGTGTGATCAGGTGTTTCTGGAAATAGACGGAAGCCAGCGCGGCCAAAGGAACGATGACCAGTACCATCAGGGCCATCTTCCAGTTGATGATCAGCATGACGGCGATCGCGCCGATCATGTACGTAAGGTTCCAGACGCTGTCCATCAGGCTCCAGGAAACCAGACCGCCGATACGGCCGGTATCACTCATGACGCGAGAGTGGATGTAACCGACGCTGTTCTGGTTGAAATAGGAGAAAGAAAGCGTCTGCAGATGGTTGAAGCTGGCCCGGCGCATATCCCGGGAAACATCCATCTCGATCTTTCCCGCCTGGGAGGCGCTGATCATATTGACGATGGTCTGAAGGATCAGGATGCCCAGATAAATCAGGATAAAGGGAACGAGCGTATCCAGGGTGGACAGCTCGACAAAATGGTTGAGGGCATATTGCTGGAACAGGGGATGCAGTGTATCGATGAGGCCGGCGACAAGGCATAAGCAAGACATCGAGATGATGATGCCTTTCAGCGGTTTCACATAAGGCCCCAGCTTGGGTATGCCGAAGTATTTCAGCGATACATACTGTTGCTGTTCTTTTGTGGTTTCGATTTCTGACATGGTAACTCCTATCGGATTATGCGGTTTCGTCTTCAGAAAGAGACAGCTGCATATCGTAGATCTTCCTGTAAATGCCGTTTTTCTCCAGCAGCTCATCCGGTGTTCCCATCTCTACGATCCGCCCCTTATCCAGGACCATGATCTGATCGGCCTGCATGAGGGTCGTGATCCGGTGGGAGATCAGGATGACAGTGGAATCGCCGAGCGACTCGGAAAGGGCGCGGCGGATACGGGCGTCCGTCTCGGCGTCTACGGCAGAGAGGGAATCGTCAAAGACCATGATCGGCGCACGGGATGTGAGCATCCGGGCAATGGCTGTCCGTTGTTTCTGGCCGCCGGAAAGGGTGACGCCGCGCTCACCGACCACCGTATCATATCCGTTTTTGAATTCCGTGATGGCTTCATCCACACAAGCGATCTTGGCTGCCTTACGGATCTCTTCCATGGACATATTGCGATTGGTGATACTGATATTTTCGCTGATCGTACGGCTGAAAAGGAAGGGCTCCTGCAGGACCATACCGATGTTCCGGCGAAGGTCTTCCGCTTTCATATCCGCAATATCCACGCCGCCGATGGTGATCTTCCCGTTTTCTTCCGGCAGTTCATACAGCCGGTTCAGCAGGTGCATCAGGGTGGATTTGCCGGATCCCGTGCTGCCAAGAATACCGAAGGTACTGCCGGCTGGGATCGTCAGGTTGATATCGGATACGATCGGGATATCCGGCTCATATCCGAAGTTCACGTTCTCAAAGATGATATCGCCTTTCAGCGCTTTGTCTGTTTCCTCGCGGGAGACCGCGTTGTCACGGTCCTTCTCGACAGGCGAGTTCATGATATACATGATACGTTCGATCGATACGCCTGCCTTGCTCATCTCGCTGATCACACGGCCCAACTGACGGACCGGCCAGATCAGCATCATGTTGTAGGAAAGGAAGGCAATAAATTCACCGGCGGAGAGGGTTCCGCGAACACAGAAAACGGAACCGAGGACCAGGATCAACAGGACCTGCAGACCGCTGATAAAATCTCCGATCCCCCAGAAAACCGCCATCAGTTTCATCAGCGAGATCCAGAGACCGGTATAGTAGACATTCTGTTTTTCAAAACGTTTGCGTTCGAATTCCTCGCGGCCGAACGCGCGAACGACACGCACGCCGGTCAGGTTTTCCTGAGCGATCGTGGACAGGATGCCTTCATTCTCATCGCACTTTTCGAAACTTCCACCGATCTTCGCGTGGAAGAAAGCGGAGTAACCGACGATCACCGGGATCGCGCAGGCGGCAACCAGAGACAGGCGCCAGTCCATAGAGAACATGAAGTAAAGGGAAAGACCCATCATAATGACGATCCTAACGACCGAGACCATCTGCTCCGCGATAAAGATCCGTACGCGTTCCGCGTCGGACGTGCAGCGCTGGATGATATCACCGGTCTTGTTCTTCATATGCCAGGCAAAAGGAAGTTTTTGAATGTGAGCAAACAATTCTTCTCTGATATTCTTGTGCAGTTTTTCCGCTGCGACCAGGTTGGACTGATGCGTGCCGTAAAAAGCGAAGGCGACCAGCAGCGCTGGATACCGATCAGGATCGCGACCAGGTACATATGTTCACGAAGATATACCTGAGAGGACGCTGGTGCCGCAAGACGGGCCAGCCAGGCCTCGGCAAAAGCCGGCAGGTTCAGAGGATCATCGCCGATGACAGAATCCACGAAACGCCGAATGACCTGTGGGATCAACATCTCCATCAGGGTATTGAGAAAAGACATCAGGATACTGAGGATAAAGAAACGCTTACATCCCTGGAGAAAGTGAGCGACGAGTGAGGTTTTTGTGTATTGCTGTTGATTGGTTTTCATGACTCGCTTAACAAATGATTTACAGATTGATTTTTTTCTATCAGCGTTTATAATATATTAAGATAGAAAAGTGACAAGCAAAGTCCATTCTAAACGATTGACAAAGGGAAGTCAATAGCCTTACGGTTTACTTTTTTAAACATTTTTGATAAGGGGTAATATATGAAGATCAGTCCGAACGATCCCTGCTGGTGCGGCAGCGGAAGAAAGTATAAAAAATGCCATATGGCGCAGGATGAGAAGGTCCGGATGTATCGTGACCTCGGCAAACTGGTGCCTCCGAACAAATTGCTGAAGACACCGGAACAGATCGAAGGGATCAAACGATCCGCCCGGATCAACATGGCATGCCTGGATGCTGTCGCTGAAGTGATCAAGGCAGGAATGAGCACGCAGGATATCGATGATATCATCTATGAAGTAACGACCCGTGCCGGCGCGATCCCCGCTCCGCTGGATTATGAAGGATTTCCGAAAAGTGTCTGCACTTCCATCAATGACGAAGTCTGCCATGGGATCCCGGATCCGGATATCATTCTGAAAGACGGCGATATCATCAACGTGGATGTTTCCACGATTCTGGACGGTTATTTCAGCGACTCCTCCCGCATGTTCCTGATCGGCGACGTGTCGGAGGAAAAGCGCCGGCTGGTCGAAGTGACGAAGGAATGTGTGGAGCAAGGACTGAAAGCGGTCAAGCCCTATGGATTCCTGGGCGATGTCGGGGCCGCTGTCAATGCCTACGCAAAGGCCCACGGCTATAGCGTAGTCCGGGAGATCGGCGGACACGGGATCGGCCTGGAATTCCATGAAGATCCCTGGGTGAGCTTTGTTTCCGATCCGGGGACCGGCATGCTGCTGGTACCGGGCCTTACCTTTACCATTGAGCCGATGGTCAACATGGGCCGGCCGGAGATCTACTGTGACGAGGATAACGGCTGGACGATCTATACGCAGGACGGCCGTCCGTCCGCTCAGTGGGAGATCCTGGTAACGGTAACAGAAGAAGGATGCGAGGTGCTCTGCTGGTGACAAGAGAAGAATCGATCGAATGGACAGCGCGGATTCAGGAATATATTGGTTCTGAGGCTCCGGTACTGCCGACGGTTGGTGACCTGATGACGGTCCGGGAGTTTATATCCCGGACCTTTTTTGCTTCCGAAGACCAGGCGTCAGGTGAGTTCCTGGAAACGCTGATGGCAGAGGTGAAGTGCCTCTCCGCGGATGATTTCGAGGCAGATCCCTATATCCAAGCGATGAGAGATCTGCCGGACAGGACGGTCAGCGGAAGATTCACGTTAGCAAAGGTCAACTATAAAGCAGGCGAGCTTTTCGCCTATGACGCGCCAAAGACCAGCGAACTGCCGGAAGGAAAAGCAGGCGATCAGCTGATGGTGCCAAGGATCGGCTATTTCCCGCGCAGAGTGAGTTTTCCGGCTGTCTATGAAGACAGGATCCCGTGGATGAGCATTTGTCCTTCGGAGATGAATACGCTGGAAAAACCGATCCGGCACGCGAAGGAATGGTTTTCCAGACAAGGCGAGGGCGATGGAAAGCTTCTGGTGCTGGGGCTTGGTCTTGGGTATTATCCGTTTCTGCTGGCGGAAGAGGAAAATGTGCAAAAGATCGTGATCGTCGAATACTCCAAAGAGATCATCCGGATGTTCGAAGAGCATTTGCTGCCGCGATTTCCTCACAAGGATAGAATCCAGATCATACAGGCGGATGCCTTTGATTATCTGCGAAGCATCCGGGCAGAGGATTTCGATTATGTATTCGCGGATACGTGGGAAAGCCAGTTTGACGGCGCGAAGGACTATCTGCGGATCAAACGGCAGGAAAAACGACTGAACCAGGATCCGGAGAAGAAGGTAGGATTCAGCTACTGGATCGAACCGCAGATACGGGCGTACCTGGAAAACGAACTGGGCTGAGGTTGAATATGCAATATATCGAGAGGGAATTTGAGGTAGTGGTCATCGGAGGCGGAATGGCAGGACTTTGCTGCGCCATCGCGTCGGCCCGCGCCGGGGCAAGGACCGCGCTGATCCAGAATCGGCCGATGCTCGGCGGCAACGCGAGCTCCGAGATCCGCATGCATATCTGCGGAGCGGATCATCACGGGACGAGACCCAACGCGCGAGAGACAGGGATCCTGGAAGAGATATTCCTTGAGCACAAGCACAGGAATCCGGAGAATGTCTGGTCGATCTTTGACGCGATCCTCTGGGAGAAAGCGGCTTTTCAGGAGAATCTGACACTGTATCTGAATACGCATGTGACCGAAGTGGAAACCGAGATGCGATCGGCGGCAAGCGAGGAAGACACCTCCGCGGCGATCCATCCCTATGAGCGCCGGATCAAAAGAGTCCATGCGGTCCAGCTGACCAGTGAGACGAATTTTACTTTTTCAGCCCGGATCTTTGTCGATGCGACCGGTGACGCGACCGTCGCGGAGCAGGCTGGAGCCGAGATACTAAAAAGTAAAGAGACGATGGGCAATACCCTGATGTTCAAAGCACGGGATATGGGACGCCCGGTCAGGTTTATCAAACCGTTCTGGGCCTATACGTTTACGGAAGAGGACATGGCCGGCCGTGATCACAGAGAGATCTCTTCCGGTTACTGGTGGATCGAACTGGGCGGCGGAGAGATGGATACGATCTTTGACGCGGAGAAGATCCGGGATGAACTTCTGAAATCGATCTACGGTGTCTGGGATCATATCAAAAACGGCGGCGATCATCGCGCTGAAAACTATGAGCTCGAATGGGTGGGCTTTCTTCCGGGCAAAAGGGAAAGCCGGCGGATCCAGGGGGACTATCAGCTGAGGGAAGAGGATTGTCTCCTTGGCTCACGATTTGAAGATACCGTAGCCTATGGCGGCTGGCCCATCGATGTACATACGATCGACGGCTTTACCAATCTGCAGCTTCCTCCCAATCATACGAAACTGATGGAAGATGTCTATGCGATCCCCTATAGGTGCTATTACTCAGTGAATGTCGAAAACCTGATGATGGCCGGCCGGGATATCTCTGCGACGCCCGGTGCTTTTGCCTCTACCCGCGTGATGGCGACCTGTGCTGTCGGCGGTCAGACGGTCGGAGAAGCCGCGGCGATGGCGGTAAGCTCTGGCATGACGCCCCGGCAGATCGGACAGGAAAGGATCCATGAACTGCAGCAGCGCCTGATCCGGCAGGATGTGTATCTGCCAGGCATTCCGTATGATAACAGTACGGATCCGCTGACAAAGGCAGCTGTTACGTCCTCCCCGGCACTTTCGGGAGCGGGACCGGAAAACCTGATCAGCCCTTATACGCGGACGATCGGGGAAGAAGGCAACTTCTTCCAAAGCGTGAGCGAAAACGGCTGGATCCGGCTTGAACTGAAAGAACCTTCATCCATCCGTGAACTGCAGATCCTGCTCGATTCGAATCTGTCAAAACAGCTGACGATCAGCCTGTCTGAATATCAGCTTCAAAGAGAGCCGGCGGGGACGCCGCCCGAGTTGATCCGCGGCCTTTCCTGTGAATTTCTCCTGAAAGGTGAGACCATTCAAAAGACAGAGATCAAAGACAACTATTTCCGCAATGTGCGGATCATACCGGAAAGTCCGGTCCTCACAGATGAGATCCGGATAGAATTTACAGGCACGTACGGGACGCATACGCCGAAGATATTCGGCATCAGAGCAAGGTAGGCGGGAGGATCCTAATGGTATACGGTGTGCAGACAAGGGGCATGATCACGGAAAATGCCTACTTCTTTCTGGATGATGAGACAAATCACGGATTTCTGATCGATCCGGGCTCACAAGGCGCGGGTCTTTGGCGTCTGGCGGCGGAAAGAGGATGGATCATCGAGAAGGTCCTCCTTACCCACGGGCATTTCGATCATATCGGCGGGGTGATGGATCTCATTCGGGCAGCCGGAGAAGACGGGCAGAGCCTGCGGATCTACGCGCATGAAAACGGAGAGAAGTATCTGACAGATCCCTACTGGAATCTGTCTCAGGGATTCGGTGAAGAGATAAGTCTCCAGGAACCGGATATCCACGTACATTATCTGGCGGAAGGAAAAGAGGTCAGGCTGGAGGAAGGCAGTCTCGTCGTCCGGCTGATCCATACTCCCGGACATACGGAGGATTCCTGCCTCTGGTACTGTGAAGAGCAGGCAGTCTGCTTTGTGGGAGATACGATCTTCGAAGGCGGCGGATATGGCAATGATCGTTTTCCCGGAGGGGACGGAAAAGTGCTTTTTCATAGTATCCGTGAAAAGATCCTTACCCTTCCGGAGAATGTGACTTTGTACAGCGGACATTCTGGACCGACCACCGTTGGCAGGGAGAAGAGATATTATTGACCGCATCTTCAAAAAAATGAGAAAAAACCTGTATATATTCAGAATTTATGCTTGCGCAGGACGCACAATTCGTTTATAATTAGATAAATTTCCCCTTTTACAGATAAAAGAAACGAGGTGGGGGGGAAGGAAACGGGGACAAATGAAAAACTGCATACGTTCGAATGATCGGACCACCGATAAAGGCCGGTGGTGGCGAAAAGAAAATCGCCGGAATAGTACACTAACCAAAGGACTCAAGCTGGGAGCGATCCTCCTGGCTGTCTGTGTATTGTTCCAGGCATTTTTATTGCCTGAAACAGCGCATGCTTCCGAGATGGAGGGCGTAACGGTCCGTCAGGTCCTGACCAATGAACAGGGCAGGATCATCGAACCGGAAGAAGACGGAGCCTATCATCTTGCCATGATGGAAAATGATGGTTTTATCCGTACGCGCGATAACATTCAGGTGCGGGAGATCGTCACCATGAATCTGTCCGAGATGTTCTACGGATATGATAATATTCAGTATCTGCTCGCGGCGAACGGGGCGAAGACCATGACCCTCATCCTTCGGCTCGATCCGGTGCTCGCGGCGACAGGCGACGTGGAGATCACATCCGGGAACGCGGATCTTATCTCGTATAACGCGCATGACGGATATGTCACCATCGCCATGAACGTTCGCGAGAGCCTGTATCTCACCGTTGAGGTAACGGCCAGGATCTACGATCGTTCCTATGAAGCGCTGGCAGGCGGATATGAGCTTCAGTCAAGGCTCAGCGCCATCATGTGGGGCGGCATCGTCCTGAATGATGAACCGATCAAAACCGAAAAGATCCGTGTGATCCCCACACTGGACGAGACCGTGTTCGAGCTCTCCGGATGGGCCACCGATCTGGACCGGAATTTCACGTCCAGCGTTGCCATGGAGATCGGTTCGTTAAGCGTATCGCCCATGGATATGGTCGTGATCGAAGATGATCATACGGATGCGACGATCGACCTGGACACCTCGATCCAGCAGCTCAAGGGACTTCTGACCAGCGGCGGGATCAATCTGCACGAAGGGATCCTTCCGGTAAACGGCCGTCCCTTCAGTGAAGTACTGGATCACGCGGTCGAAGAACTGATCCTGATCAGCCGCTCCAACGCGCTGAAATATGTGGTCGTACTGACGGACGGACTGGATGAGAGCGAAGAACAGATGCTGGTCCGGCTTTCTCAGCAGCATTCCGATTATCATATCATCGTGAAGAAATATCCTACCGCTGACAGCGGCTATATGATGGAGGATATGATGCGCGTCCTGGCGGATGAGCTGATGGTCACCTTAAAGGCCGGCAGCACCGTGGAAGGCTATTTCGCGCCCGGATTCGTGATGGTAACGGATCCCGAAAAGGTCACCCTTACGATCGACGGCAACACCATTAACGCAGTCCCCGATGACATCGAATACGGCGAGACCTACTGTTTCGCGTTCGGTGATAATTATAAGCTTCACTACTACGGTCCCGAATGGGAAGATTATCCATATTTCGTCCTGGAGATCGGTGAGGACAAGGTAGCCGGTGAGGCAATGACGCTTCGTTTCCAGACACGCCTGGTCGATCCGGAAAGACCGGAAAAAAGCGGCATCACTTATTACGGAACCTATGATCCTTACGGACTTGCCGGTTATGAAGGCATCGATGTGATGGCTTCCGTTCAGCTGAAGGCCAAGAACCTTCTGGGTGAAGTCGCAGAAGTCGAGTACTTCCCGATCCCGACTGTTGGTTACACGGCGCTTCGTGTGACCGGCCAGTATGGCACGGAAGAAGTCTTCTACTTCACGGCGGATCAGGTCGGAACGGTCGTGGAGCTGACGGTGGATGATCAGCTCTATACCGTATCCGTTTCCAGTGACGGATTCCATACGATTCCGGAAGTGGAGTAATACAAAGACAGTTAGACAGGAGAAACCATGTTAGACATCAAATTCCTCCGGGAAAACCCGGAGATCGTGAAACAGAATATCCGCAATAAATTCCAGGATCACAAGCTGCCGCTGGTAGATGAAGTGATCCGGCTGGATGAGGAAAACCGCAAGGCGATCGGCGAAGCGAACGATCTTCGCGCGAACCGCAATAAGATCTCCGGCGAGATCGGAAAGCTCATGCGGGCAGGAAAGAAGGAAGAGGCCATGAAGCTCAAAGAGCAGGTGACCAAGGATTCCGAAAGACTGTCCGAGCTGGAAGGCATCGAGACCGACCTGGCCGCGCGCATCAAAAAGATCATGATGACGATCCCGAACATCATCGATCCTTCGGTCCCCATCGGCAAGGATGATTCGGAGAATGTAGAGATCGAACGATTCGGTGAGCCGGTCGTTCCGGAATTTGAAGTTCCTTATCATACGCAGATCATGGAAAGCCTTCACGGCATCGATCTGGACGCCGCAGGAAAGGTGGCCGGCAACGGCTTCTATTATCTGATGGGCGATATCGCGAGACTGCACAGTGCGGTCATCAGCTACGCCAGAGACTTCATGATCGACAAGGGCTTTACCTACTGCGTTCCGCCCTTTATGATCCGTTCCAACGTAGTGACCGGCGTCATGAGCTTCGATGAGATGGACGCCATGATGTACAAGATCGAAGGGGAGGATCTGTATCTGATCGGTACTTCCGAGCATTCGATGATCGGTAAGTTCATCGATACTTTGACGAAAGAGGAAGAACTGCCCAAGACACTTACGAGCTATTCGCCCTGTTTCCGCAAAGAAAAAGGCGCCCACGGCATCGAAGAGCGGGGCGTCTATCGGATCCATCAGTTTGAGAAGCAGGAAATGATCGTCGTCTGTAAGCCGGAAGACAGCTGGGAATGGTACAACAAGATGTGGTCCTATACCGTTGAACTGTTCCGTTCGCTGGACATTCCCGTCCGGACTTTGGAATGCTGCTCCGGTGATCTGGCGGATCTGAAGGTCAAATCCTGTGACGTCGAGGCGTGGTCGCCCCGGCAGAAGAAGTACTTTGAAGTGGGCAGCTGTTCGAACCTCGGTGACGCGCAGGCAAGACGTCTGGGCATTCGTGTGAACGGCGAGAAAGGCAAGTACTTCGCCCATACCCTGAACAACACCGTCGTGGCGCCGCCCCGGATGCTGATCGCGTTCCTGGAGAACAATCTCCAGGCAGATGGCAGCGTGCGGATCCCCGAAGCGCTTCGTCCCTACATGGGAGGCAAGAGCGAACTCAGACCGTAAAGACTTCAGTCGAAGAGGATCGACTTGGCCATAGCCGGGATCTCCCGGATGAAATAATTCAGTTTCAGAAACCACAGGCTTGTCGGAGCCGCGATACAGCGTACCGATAAGCCTGCTTTTTTTGCCAGGTAACGGATCCGGTGCAGGTGATATTCACTGGAAATGACGACCAGAGAAAGATCACCGATCTCGTGACCGGTCCCGGCAAGTTCTGACTGGAGCAGTTCTTTGGAAAACTGAATATTCTCGTTCGTGGAAGTGGACCGGTCCTCTAAAAGGATACGGTCTTCTTCAATGCCCGCACGGAGCAAATAGGTCCGCATGGCTTCAGCTTCTGTGATGACCTCATCCGATCCCTTTCCTCCGGAAACGATGACGCAGGTATCCGGAGAAGTTTCCAGGTACAGGACGGCAGCTTCCAGACGGTCACGCAGCGAGCGGGACGGCTGATCACCGAACAGGCCCGCGCCGAACACGATCAGATAATCGGCGCCGGGCTGGGCATCCGTACGGGCATCCCGGATGATCGGGATATCCAGGAGCAGGATAGCGATCACAGTGAAGGCGGCGATCCCTGCCGCAAGATTTCTGCGTTTTTTAGACGGACGACGTCCCGGACAGGCAAACCCGCCGAGGAAAACCAAAAGCCCCGCGAAGATGACCAGGATGCCAAGCATGCGGATCCCATAAGGAAGGACACACATAAAAGCGCCAAGGAAAACGAGAAAGAGACTGATCAGTAAAGCGAGCATAAGACAGATCCTTTCAGATTATGCAGTAAAGATTCAGATCCCAGCAGGGGAAACAGTCGTGACGTCTAAGACAGATCCGGTATCCGGGATATAGATCATGAATGAGTTTTGGCAGGACAAACAGATCTGCACTGCGGTGATAGCACGCGATATTCAGCAGCGGACGGTAAGTCCGGATGAGGTTTGAGGCACCGAGGAGAGCTTCTTTTTCCTGACCTTCGATATCCATTTTCAGATAGGTGGGTGGAACAGGAAAATCAAGATCATCCAGCCGGACGAGCGGGACACGGACAGTCTTTTCATCAGATGTCCCGTTCGGGTCGGCATGAACGCCCCGACCTCGTCCTTTGATCAGCGGAAGTTCTCCCGGGATCTCCCCGCACGCTGCCTGGATCAAGCGGATCTTCGGATCCGCGCCGAAAGCTGCCTGAAGCTTTTTGAAACTTCCCGGATCCGGTTCCAGCGCAGTGATCTGATAATCGGTGTGAGGGAAATAACGAAAGAATTCCTCGATCGTATCGCCGCGATAGGCCCCGCAGTCGATATAGGAAGGGATCTCGTCCGGATGATGAGAAAAAAGTTCCCGGAGAATGACTTCCTTTGGCGAAGCGGATGCGAAAAGAGGAATGGGATCACCCGTGAGCTTATAATCGATCATCTGATTGAATACTTCCCGGGAGGCATCATCTGCCATGAGATTTCTGGCCTCATCCAGCTCGCTCGCGTGAGTCTCGAAAAAAGCGTGGTCAAACAGTTCTTCGCCGGCGACAGGTACGTCAGGGATGAGTACCGGGAAACGGGCGGCAAGATCCTTGATGCGTTCGATCAGAACAGGCAGATGGGAACCGAAACTGATGACAAGTGTGAAAGGCTGTGGTATTTTTTGAATTTCAGACAGCGGCCGGACAGTAAAGCCGCGAAACACCTGTTCGCGGTAAAAATCATCACTGACCAGGATACCGGCGGGCCATAGGTCATAGCCTTTCATGACATTCAGTATTTTATCCGCTCCGTCACCGGTACCGTAAAGCAAGATAGGGCCTGGGGAAGCGGCCAGTGTCTGCCAGACATCGGAGGAAGGGTACTTTTTCATCGGATTCTTTTCTTTTCTTTGATCTCGGAATATGATACAATATACCCATATATTGTATATCAATCGAACGCAAAATACAATTGAAGGAGAAAGCTTATCATGGCTAAAAACCCTGACAATCGGCCGCTGGAGGATGAGGCTGAAGAGCCGGTGCTCCTGGAGCTGACCGACTCGAATGGAAATGAAGTCCAGTATGAATTGCTGGATGTCGTTTCATATCAGGAAAAGGATTATATCATAGTCGTCCCGTATGTGGCCGGCGATGATTCGCCGATCGAACAGGTCGAGATCTATCGGGTCGAACCCGATGAGGACCAGGATACCGAGACCTATGTGGGCCTGGAGACGCAGGCGGAAGTCGACGCGGTTTTCGAACTGTTCCGGAAACGCAGTGAAGAATTTTTTGACTTTGTCGAATAATCAAAAACAGGAGGAAGAGATGGAACTTTACACCTATGAGAGAGAACATCTGAAAAAAATCAGAAAATACCTGCCGGAATGTACCGTGCTTTTGAAGAGCAACGGGGATTTTCCGCTCACAGAGGCAGGAAAGCTGGCCTTATACGGAAGCGGAGCCCGTTATACCATCAAGGGCGGCACAGGATCCGGTGAAGTCAATTCCCGCTTCTCGATCAACGCGGAGAGAGGTCTGAAGAAGGTCGGTTTCGAGATCACCAGCGGTGAATGGCTGGATGCCTACGACGAAGTCCGCAAACAGGCCGAGATCCAGTTCTATCAGGATATTAAGGAGCGTGCCAGAAAGAAACATACCATGGCCATCATGGAAGGTATGGGTCTGGCTATGCCGGAGCCGGATTACTATCTGCCGCTCGATGCGGAAGCGGATGTAGCCGTATATATTCTGTCCCGGATCAGTGGCGAAGGCAACGACCGTCAGGCGGTAGAAGGCGATATCCTGCTGACCGAGACCGAAAAAAGAGATATTCTTAAACTGAACAAAAAGTATGATAAGTTCATGCTGGTGCTGAACGTGGGAGGTCCGGTGGATCTGGCACCGGTCGCGGAAGTGAAGAATATCCTGGTCCTTTCGCAGTTGGGCGTGGAACAGGGACTGATCCTCGGACAGATCCTGCTTGGCAAAGCTTATCCTTCCGGCAAGCTTACAACGACCTGGGCAGCCTGGGACGATTACTGCAAAGAAGGAACTTTCGGCGATCCCGATGATACCGAATATAAAGAAGGTATTTACGTGGGTTATCGGTATTTCGACACCGTTTCGAAGGAGCCGGTATTCCCCTTTGGCTATGGCCTTGGCTATACGACATTCGAGCTGGGGAAAGCTTCAGTAGCTCTGGACGGTGAAAAAGTCGAAGTGACGGTCCCGGTGACCAACACAGGAAAATTCGCCGGCAAGGAAACGGTCCAGATATATGTGACCAAACCTCAGGGCAAACTGGATCAGCCATATCAGGTGCTGGCCGGTTTCAGGAAATCTGGTGAACTGCTGCCCGGCGCGTCCGAGGAAGTGACCGTTTCCTTCGACATGTCCTCCCTTGCTTCCTTCTTAGCGGAAGATGCGGTTTATTTACTGGAAGCCGGTCCCTATATCCTTCGAGCCGGTACCAGCAGCCGTGATACTTCGGTCGCGGGTGTCATCTCTCTGGATGAAGAGATCGTGGTTCGTAAAGTGAAAAATGCCCTGGGCGATCCCGGATTTGAAGACTGGAAACCGGAAAACACCTGGGAAAGTGCTGTGCCGGTGGATACACCGATCCTTATACTGGATCCTGCTTCGATCAAGACCGAAGAGATCGCCTATGATCCGGAACTACCCATCGATCCTCTGTTCAGCGAAATGACCGATGAAGAGCTTTGCTACATGAACATCGGCGCGTTCGATCCAAAGGGCGGCATACTTTCCGTCATCGGAAGCGCTTCCATGACCGTCGCCGGCGCAGCCGGAGAGTCGGCTTCTCTGTTTAAGGATAAAGGCATTCCTGCCATGGTCATGGCAGACGGCCCGGCCGGTCTTCGCCTGACCAAGATCTACAAGACAGACGGAAAGAAAGTCTACAATGAAGCCGGTATGCTTCCGGAGAGCATGGAGCCGCTGATGCCCAAGGCTTTCCTGATCGGCATGAAGCTTCTGCAGCCCAAAGCTCCGAAGAATGCGGAAACAAAAGATCAGTACTGCACAGCCATTCCGATCGGAACAGCCATCGCGCAGAGCTGGAATCCGGAAGTAGCGGAAGTGTGCGGGGACGTCGTCGGTGCGGAGATGGAGCGGTTCGGTGTAAATCTCTGGCTGGCACCGGCGCTGAACATCCACCGCAGCATCCTGTGCGGACGTAATTTCGAGTATTTCTCCGAAGACCCGCTGGTCAGCGGCGTATTCGCGGCAGGCATCACAAAGGGAGTGCAGAAGCATCCGACCTGTGGCACGACCATCAAGCACTATGCGGCGAACAACCAGGAATTCCAGCGCTATACCAATAACTCTCATGTCAGTGAGCGCGCGATGCGTGAGATCTATCTGAAAGGGTTCGAGATCTGCGTAAAGACCTCTCAGCCGCACGCGCTCATGACTTCCTATAACCTGCTGAACGGCACCCATACCAATGAACGCCGGGATCTGACGGAAGATATCCTGCGCAGTGAGTGGGGGTATGAGGGAATCGTCATGACCGACTGGGTCGTCTCGATGATGGGATCCGGCAAAGCGGCTCATCGGGTTTCCCTTTCTTCCTTTGTGGCGGCAGCCGGCGGCGATCTGTTTATGCCCGGCAGTCCGAAGGATTATAAGACGCTCCTGGCCGCTTTGAAGGCCGGTGAGGTCTCCAGAAAACAGCTGGAGATCAACGCGACGAGAGTCTACCGGATGGCACTGAAACTGGTGAAATAACTTTCCTTAAAACAAAAACTTAACAAAAAGAGCCCACACTATACCTCCAGCGTTCGGCACACTTCGCGAACTCGCGTGGAGGTACTGTGTGGGCTCTTTTCTTTTATCTTCTGGATTTTACGAATTATTCATAATTCGGACATTGACTTTCTATATTTCTTTAGTAGAATGTTTATCAGTAAACAGTTTCCTACCATGGAGGTTCTACATGGATTATACAATGGAGTTGATCTGCTCCGCGCGAGGGATCGCGAAGAAATACAGGCAGATGCTGGTGGAGATCGCCGACGAGTGCAGCCTGAGTGCGGCTGAACTATCGGTATTACTGTTTCTGGAAAACGAATGCAAGGATACTGCCAGAGAGATCGCGCAGGCCAGGCATATGTCCAAGGCCAGTGTTTCCAAGGCGGTGGACTCTTTGTATCAGAAAGAATATATCTCGGGCAGGGCTGATCCGGCGGATCGCCGTATCGTCCATTTGTCGATCGAGAAAAAAGCGGATGAAGTTCTATGTGTTGCCTGTCAGCGTCAGAATGAGCTGATGGATTGTATTTTCCAAAGCATCTCTCAGGAAGAGATGGAGGTCCTGGGTCAGATCGCACAGAAGATCAACCGCAATCTTTGTTCGAAAGGAAGGAATAGTTAGTGGAAGAAATCAAGACGCCCAAACGGCCGATTATTTATTATCTGATCATTGTTATCGTATCGATGCTGATCCTGAATATGTTCATCATGCCCAAGCTGATGCAGCGTCAGTTTGAGGAGACGACCTATTCGGAGTTTTTAAACATGCTGGAAAAAAACAAGATCAAGGAAGTCGAGATCCAGGAGCAGCAGATTCTTTTCTCGGACACCGCTGATCCGACGAAATACTATAAGACGGGCCTGATGGATGACCCGGATCTGGTCGACAGATTGAAATCTGCCGGTGTTGTGTTTACAGCGACGATCGAAGAGGAGACGTCGCCCTGGCTGACGCTTTTGATCGGTTATATCGTCCCGATCCTGATCTTCTTTGTGGTCGGACGGCTGCTCATGAATACATTTATGAAACGAATGGGCGGCGAAGGCATCGGCGGTAATATGATGACCTTCGGCAAGTCCAACGCGAAGGTCTATGTCCAGTCGACCGACGGTATCCGTTTTTCGGATGTCGCGGGAGAGGACGAGGCGAAAGAACTGCTTTCCGAAATCGTTGACTACCTGCACAATCCCGGACGCTATGCTGAGATCGGCGCGAATATCCCGAAAGGCGCCTTGCTGGTAGGCCCTCCGGGTACCGGTAAGACCCTGCTGGCCAAAGCAGTCGCCGGAGAAGCGAATGTTCCGTTCTTCTCGATCACCGGTTCAGATTTCGTAGAAATGTTCGTAGGTATGGGTGCGGCGAAAGTACGTGACCTGTTTAAGCAGGCTAATGAGAAAGCACCCTGTATTGTCTTTATTGATGAGATCGATACGATCGGTAAAAAACGTGACGGTATATCCGGGATCGGCGGCAATGATGAGCGTGAACAGACACTGAACCAGCTGCTTTCCGAGATGGATGGTTTCAACGCCAGTAAGGGTGTTATCATCCTCGGCGCGACGAACCGTCCCGACAGCCTGGATCCGGCGCTGCTGCGTCCCGGCCGTTTTGACCGTCGTATTCCTGTAGAACTTCCGGACCTGAAAGGCCGTGTGGATATCCTGAAGGTCCATGCCAAGAAAGTAAAGATGGGCGACAATGTCGATTTCGACGCGATCGCCCGGATGGCGGTCGGCGCTTCCGGCGCGGAACTCGCCAATATGATCAATGAAGCCGCGCTTCGTGCGGTCCGTTCCGGCCGTAAGTTCGTGACACAGTCCGACCTCGAGGAGAGTGTGGAAGTCGTCATTGCCGGTTACCAGAAAAAGAACGCGATCCTTACGGACAAGGAAAAGCGGATCGTGGCTTATCACGAGACCGGCCACGCGTTGGTCGCTGCGCTGCAGTCGAATTCCGCTCCGGTTACGAAGATCACGATCATTCCACGTACTTCAGGCGCCCTCGGTTATACCATGCAGGTGGACGAGGATGAGCACAACCTGATGAGCAAGGAAGAGATCGAGAACAAGATCGCTACCCTGACGGGCGGGCGGATCGCGGAAGATCTGATCTTCCACTCCATCACCACCGGTGCATCCAATGATATCGAGCAGGCGACCAAGCTGGCCCGCGCAATGGTGACCAGGTTCGGTATGACCGAGGAATTCGGTATGGTTGCCCTGGAGACGATCAGCAATCAGTATCTGGGCGGAGACGCGTCCCTGGCCTGCTCGCCGGATACCTCTACCGCCATCGATCAGAAAGTGATCGAGGTCGTCCGCACGCAGTATGAACGGGCAGAAAACCTGCTTCGCACCCACATGAAAGAACTGAACACGCTGGCCAATTACCTCTACGATCACGAGACGATCACCGGCGAAGAGTTCATGGATCTTCTGAAACGAATGGGAGAAGAGCAAGCCGCCGCGGAGGCAAAAGAGGAAACCCCAGCCGTTGATGAGACAGAAGAAGAGGCAGCAAAGGCCGAACCGACTGTTCCTACAGAGGCAGAAGCCGAGCCTGCCCCGGCTGATCCGGCAGAATAAAGCAATATGTGCCGATAGGCGTAATGAATAAAGGGGTTGTAGCAAATCAGTGCTATGGCCCCTTGTTCAAAAGGACTACTTTTTTTCATATTTGCATTTTTTGTCCCTTTTGACATGTATCCATACTTCATGAAAGTCAAGTCCAAATTTGTGTGTAAATTCCTTTAGGTCATGTTTGGTTGCGAAAGGTGAGCGTTGATCAGGCCGCCATCAGATCTCTTTGTTCCCTTGCAATCTGTTTTAAGGTGTCCGATAGTGACAGAATCTCCTG
>JAFZQZ010000103.1 GCA_017620135.1 Bacillota bacterium | reverse complement strand
CCGGATTAGTCGCTGTTGCCGTTGCCGTCACTGCTCCTGTTGCGTTCCCAGGCATCGGTGCTCCGTTTTCAGGCGTTAGTGTAAACGTGAAGCTGTCTGCCTTCCCCCAGGCATTGAAGTCCTTCGTTACCTGGATCGTCGCTTTTGGTGTTTCAACAGTATTTGTAAAAACAATTATTTCTGTATCGGAGGCCAATACACCTATATGCTCTTTTGTTGTCTCAGTTGTTGTGCCATATGTAACTGACGTGACGAAACCATCTGCATTTATTTCTTCTACTTTATACCTTGTCCCTACTGTAAAACCCCAGAAGCTCTTCTGCTGTCCATCCTTTAGAAAGAATTCAGTAACACCACCAACAAATTGATCATCCCCATTTTTTTCGTTGTAGTTAGTATCTACTTCATTATGTTCATCAAGGATCGACATCCTGAATTGGAAGAGCTTATCTTTGCCTGTTGTCCCTTGGACTATTTTCTCGACAACAAGACCTTGCAATGGCCAGTTTTTAATCTGCATTGTATCTGAAAAATAGTAAATATAGTGTCCATAATCAACCTGGGACATGTCATTTGTAAGCGTCACCAGATAATCAAAGCCTAGATTCATATATCCTTCTGGCGCTTCTATTTCCTGTACATGATAGCATTCAGGGTAGTAATAAAACTTATATTGTGTCCCATCAAAAATGATCTCACCATTTTGATTTGTCTCTAAGATAAGTTCTGTTGTCCCCGCATCATCAAACGCAAGATTGGGATTTTCAGCAAAGATACGAAATCTCACTCCCTCTAGTTTTTGAGATGCATCATATCCGTCTACCTTAACAATTTTAAAACTCGCTACGGCTCCTTGTCCTTCATCAGCAGTACCGAATTCCTCTGAAGCATGTGCTTCATCGGTCTTCCCATTGATATCCACCGTATTGGTGATCGTCTGAGAACCTTTCCCGGTTACCATTGCGCTATAAGTGATTACAACTTTGGTCTCATCCGGAATGATGTATGTCGCTATTGTTGTACCATCCGGTCCTCCTGAAACTGTGTATGGGATCGGCACCCCTGCTGGCACTGTCGTGATTTGAACGGAAGAATAATCTAAACTGAGATTCGAGCTGAGAACATCAGTCATCTTCCGAGTTTCCCCATCTTGCACTCTCGCCTGCTTCGGGTTATAGATTATCTGATATTGTGCAATACGGCCTTCGCCGCCAAGATCTTTTTCATTTAGAAGTTCTTTATCAAGATATTCATATTTTACTTCATAGGTACATGTTCCTTCATAACCATTCCATGTCGCTGTATTTTCAACCTTATACGTCCCCCCTTCAGCTGCAGCGAGTGCTTCCAGATCGACTCCATCCCTAATAAACACACTATACTTGATCCCGTAATAGGGATAGTAATTTCCGTTATCATCTTTCGGAATGGAGTTTGCTGTAAACACTATGCCTTCCGCTGTCTCTGTATAACTTACAGGCGTTTGTTTTAAAGACTGAGACCAAATTGATACTCCGCCACCGATATTGATCGGCCGACCGGTGTCTAATCTCAGGATATTCGTATCAAATATGTCTTCAATCGTTAGAGAATCGTCTTCAACACCAGTAAGAATGATTGTATATTCTAAAGATCCATCCGTTTCTTCTAGCCTAACCGTTTTCTGTATACCAGGTTTTGCGAAGACTACGGTTGCCAGAGTCTGCTTCCCGTTTATATCTACATAATTTATATGGTTTAGGAAATTTACATTACTATCAGGTAAATAAGAATACTCTAGCCAAGTCTGGTTCACCTTAGTAGTTAATCTAATAGTAATAGTATGCCCGCCCGTATGTTCCTGAAGGCCAGTCTGCGGCCCATTATGGAACGTAAGTTTGACTTTGTCTATAGAAGATGTATCCTCTTCATATGTTTCTCCAGGTAACAGGCCGGAAACCTCCAGTGACCCATCGACATATTCATCATAATAAGTCTTTCCTACACCTAAATATTCGATGTATCTTGCTGGTAGAGTATCTGTTACGACTGCCTCTGCCAGTCCTCCTTCTGGAACATGGATCGTGATACACCAGTTGACCTCCTGCTCATTATAAGACTCCCACTTTTTCTCGATCTGGACTTCATTACGCGGAACTACAGTAACTCCGCCCCAGGACCCATTCGCCTGATTATTAAGTGTGACTGCTGTACCGCCACTTTCGACTTTACTCATGTCGACAATTGTCTGGTATTCGATCACGTATTTATACGGTGTCGAATCTGTTTCCGGAATCGTATATTTCCAGGAACTGCTGGAATACTCAGTCAGATCACTAAAAGGTATTTCTCGAGGTTCTTCCGCAAGTGTGCCGTCATGATTATATACATAGACCGTTATTCCGGATCCATAATATGTCATATATTCTGCAGAAACGGAGTCGATCTCGTCTTTAATGGTATCATTGGCTGCACTGGCTAATGCAAGAGGATTATATGTGATAGACCAGTCAATAATCTTGTATTCTTTACCACCAATCGGAACGCTGTCTGGTTCTATCGTACCATCACTTTTTTTCGTGCTTTTAAAGGTGATCTCTCTGGAATATTCCGAGTGATGCGGTTCACCGTTTTCCGGCTGGACCGTTACTGTATTTTTTGTCTGGTCCGCAGTGATTTTCCCATTATTTCCGGCTTGGCTGAAATCCACATCAGCAGTGTAAGTTATCGTGATCGTTTGTCCATCAGCCATGGATTTAATAGTATAGTTAAAACCATTCTCTACATCAGCATGATCCACATACTCTAAGTCGTCAGGATCGATAATAATACTTCCTGGATTCAGGGTGAGAGCATTTCCTACAATAGTATCCTTTACATTAACATTTTTCACATCTCCATCAGCTGTTACGGTGACCGTAAAGGTGAAGGTTCCGGTCTCTTCATTATATGAACCAGTCTTTTCCACATAGGCTTTACCGGGTTCAGGTTCATCAAAAATAATGTCTTTGATCACCGTATCGCTGAACTCAATCGGCTCATCGTCATCTAAAAAAGTGGCATCATATGTAAACCGGAACGAAACATTCGTAGCTGCTAAAAGAATAGGATAATCAGTATCATTTTGATCGAACCAAATCGATAAATCCCCGTCTTCTGTAAGTTTATAAAATCCGTCGACACGATAGGTAACATTTCTATAAACGACATTGATGACCAATGGTCCTGTCTGTTCACTAAGGATCTTTATTCCAGACGGCATTTTGTAGGTCAGGACCGCGTCGTTATCAAACTGATAGTTCGATCCTTCTGCGAATGAAAGAGCGATCGTATACTCTACTCCTTCTTGTACAACATATTCGCCGACAGAGTTGATTGATGCGCCATAGATCACTGCATCCTTTAGGAAGTTGACAAGTTCTGTGCTTTCCGGAACGCCGCTCCTGTTATTGTCATCGGTCACAGCGATATCCAATCGATTTCCATTCTTCAGAACGAGTGTCAACGTTTCCTGCGTATCAAAAGGCTCAAGGCTTTCCAGCATCCAGTCGTCGTCTGTCTTCCAAATACCGATCAGGTTGTTGTCTGAAAACAGCAGTTCTTCAACATCGCTGATTGAAACAGGACCGTCGGAAGTAACAGACAGCTTTTCCAATATCTCCGACAGCCATACGGATTCGCCGCCCTCGATCGTCCAGCTGTATTCCTCAAAACTGAATTCGACCGTGTAGATGATTCCGTATACGGAGAATCCGTCCGTATTGAACTGGACCATATCGTCACTGGAAGAATCTACCGGTACGATTTCCGGATCGCCAGTCTCATCATCAAAATGGACGACATCCGCCGTGTCTCCTTCCGAGACATATTCAGGTGTCCTGTAGCAGATCTCGACCGCTACGTCAGACGCCGGGGAAATCTCTTTTTCTTCACTGTTAACGATAGAAATATCAAAGAAGCGCGCAGCAAAAGACATCTCGCTGCTTTCCTCTATAGCCGCAGCAGCAGATGCAAGATAATAACTGTATTCAGGAAAATCTTCTGTGATCTCAAACACTTTCAGGCCGGCATCCGCGGGGATCCTGGCCTCCGCTCCATAAGTCACAGTGATGGAATAATCACTTCCTTCATACGAGAGTGAACCTGCAGTGAATGAGCTTGTCTCCTCTTGTGTTTCCTCTACGAAAGATGATTCTTCCTCTTCTTCCAGAGGTTGTTCCGTTTCATCTTCCTCGTCCTGCTCATCCTTCTCGTCCTCATCAACCTTATCCGCCTCATCTTCCTGGATAAGATTATCCGAATCCAAAGGATCTCCTGAGTCTTCTACATCTTCCCCTTCCAGTACATCCCTCGCTTCTTCTGTCTCTATTGGTTCTGAGTCTTCAGCGAAAGCATGAACGGGTAACAATGCTATGACCATGATGAAAGCAAGCATTATGCATAAGCTTTTTCTGAACATTTTGCTTTGTTTCGACATTAGTATAACCTCCGTCTTTGATGCACACCTTATCTTTATATAAAAACTATCCATAATACTATAATATTACGGATAGTAGTGAAATAGTCAACACATTTTTTTTTTAATGTTAAATTGCACAACAAAAAACTTAGAAAAAAAAGAACTCCTCCGGAAGTCTTTTATAATTGACCTCCGAAGGAGTATTACTTTTCTTGGGTGTCCAAAATGATTTGTACTATGTTCAAAACTTTATTGCAACAGTTACTTTCCTTTTTTACGCACAGAATATCCGAAAGAACCCAACTCTTCACCCAGGCGGAAGTAGCTGCCGTGGGAATAGGCGATCAGATCAGCTCTTTCCAGTGCCAGCCGGCCTTTTTCGTCCAGCAGATCTTCCGCTACATGGACCGCTACGACTTCCGCGAGAAACATATCATGGCTGCCGAGCGGTATGATCTGGGTCACTCTGCATTCGATATTCACGGGACTTTCATCGATCAGAGGCGCCTTAACGACAGAGGCTTTGACAGGCGTCAGTGAGCTTGTTTTAAACTTGTCTACCTCTCTGCCTGACTTAACACCCATCCGGTCTGTGATCTCCGCCAGGTGAGTGGTCGTCAGGTTGATGACGAATTCTCCGGTTTCTTTCAGGATGGGATAAGAAAACCTTTCCGGCCGGACCGATATATATGCCATGGGAGGGGCTGAGCAGATGGTGCCTGTCCAGGCGATCGTCAGCATATTGCAGTTTTTCTCGTCGCCCGGTTTCTCATACACTCCGCAGCTGATCAGGGCCGCGGGGACAGGATACAGCATGTTGCCTGGACGAAATTCGGTTTTCTTCAATGGTGAGTCCTCCGCTGGAATAAACAAATGTGTCTGTGACTGTAAAAGGAGGTACCTTCCACGGAAGGCACCTCCCTTCTATTATCCATAATGCCGAAAGATACATTTTGGCGAGACCGAAACTTAGGCTTTGTTTACCGATCCGAACAGGATCATCTTCTCGGTAACCTTGTCCTTGATCGCCGCGGCGCCGGGAGCCAGAAGTTTACGAGGATCGAATCCCTTGCCCTGTTTGTCCTTGCCTGCTTCGATATACTGGCGGGTCGCTTCCGCGAATACCAGCTGGCATTCGGTATTGACATTGATCTTGGAAACACCGAGATCGATGGCTTTCTTGATCATATCATCCGGAATACCGGTGCCGCCGTGAAGGACCAGAGGCATGGTTCCGGTTTTTTCCTGAATGGCAGCCAGAACTTCGAAGTTCAGGCCTTTCCAGTTTGCGGGATATACGCCGTGGATATTACCGATTCCGGCAGCCAGCATATCGACGCCCAGATCCGCGATCATCTTGCACTCATTCGGATCCGCTACTTCTCCGCCGCCGATAACGCCGTCTTCCTCACCGCCGATGGCACCGACTTCCGCTTCTACGGAGATGCCCAGGCTGTGAGCCAGTTCGATGATCTCGCGGGTTTTCTGAATGTTCTCTTCGATGCCGTAATGGGAACCGTCAAACATAACAGAGGAGAAACCGGCAGCGATGCACTTCTTTGCGCCTTCGTAGCTGCCATGATCCAGATGCAGCGCTACGGGGACCGTGATCTTCATTTCATCGATCATCGCGGAAACCATAGCGGCAACTGTTTTGAAACCGGTCATGTATTTGCCAGCGCCTTCGGAAACACCGAGAATAACTGGAGAGTTGTTTTCCTGAGCGGCCTGCAGAATCATTTTTGTCCATTCCAGGTTGTTGATATTGAACTGACCTACGGCATAATGGCCGGCTTTGGCCTTGTTCAGCATTTCGGTAGCAGATACTAACATGGGAGATCCTCCTAGAAGAAAGTTTAGTCTAACCGATTTCATTATACCGAAATCCTGCCTAAAATGCAACCGCGTTCCTGATTGACAAAGAGTTTTTTTCTGACGTACAATGAAGCGTAAAGGAGGATCATCCACATGTCTGATTTTGAACAATTCCTTCATCAAGCGTCAAATGTCAAACCTTCCGAACGCCAGCTCAGATGGTTTGATATGGAAATGTATGCTTTTATTCATTTTGGCGTCAATACGTATACGAATCGCGAATGGGGAGACGGCAAGGAAGATCCTGCCATATTCAACCCTGCCAAATTCGATCCCGATCAGTGGGTGGAAGCAGTCAGATCAGCAGGCATGAAGGGCCTGATCCTGACCGCGAAACATCATGACGGTTTTTGTCTGTGGCCGTCCGCCTATACTGAACATTGTGTCAGAAACGCTTCCGTAAAGACTGATATCGTCGGTGCGGTATCAAAGGCATGCCAAAGAGGCGGGATCAGGTTCGGCATCTATCTGTCTCCCTGGGACCGGAACTGCCCTCTTTACGGTTCCGATGCTTATAATGACTATTACTGTCATCAGCTGGAAGAACTGCTGACATCCTATGGGGAACTGTTTACCGTTTGGTTCGACGGAGCCTGCGGAGAAGGACCGAACGGAAAAAAACAGGTCTATGATTTTCCGCGTTATATTCGTTTGATACGAGAGCTCCAGCCTCATGCGGTGATTTTCAACGATCACGGTCCGGACTTTCGCTGGGTCGGCAACGAGAGCGGATCGAGCCGCCACGCGGAATGGGCGGTCGTCCCATCGGAGCTTTGCGATTTCGCGGACATTCAGACAGGTCCGGGACCTCTTTCCGGTGATCTTTCCTATATGTATAATTCGGATCCGGATGTCGGAAGCCTTCCCAATATCCTTTATTCCAAAGGCCTTGTCTTCTGCCCCTCCGAGACGGATATGTCCATCCGTTCCGGCTGGTTCTATCATCCGGACGAAGAACCTCACAGCCTGGAAAGATTATGGGATACCTACCTTCGGACTGTCGGCGGCAACACCTGTCTGAATCTGAATATCCCGCCGACTCCCGAAGGACTTCTCGATGAAAAAGATGTCAGACGGCTGAAAGAGTTCGGAGATAAGATCCGGCTGAGTTTTTCAAATGAGGTCTCAGAAGAAGCCCGGATCCGTGAGGAGATCATCAGCCCTACGCAAAAAAGGATCTGTGTTTGTTTTGATCGTCCGGTCGATCTTGCTTATGTCACCCTCCAGGAAAACCTGCAAAGCGGTCAGCGGGTGGAAAACTTTCAGCTGCGCGCCAGTCTATACAGAGGTGACGAAAAAGTTTCGGAAAAAGCGACAGTGTATCAGGGTACGACCATCGGACACAAAAAAATCTGTCCGCTTTTTCGCAAGAGAAGGAACCGTACCACCGATACGGAACCTCTTGCGCTGCGGACAGATTATCTGGAGATCGCGATCACCGCTTCCCGCGGCGAGGCAGATCTTCTTCCTGTCAGGATCTGGGCAAAACCCTAGATCCATTTAAACTAGACCGGCTTGTAGGAACTCTTCAGAGGAACGATGCGATTGATGACCATCGTTCCTTCTTTTTGTGAATCTGCTTCATCCTTGATGAAATATCCGTTGCGGACAAACTGGAATCGGGATCCCGCTTCCTCCTCAAGAATGGAAGGTTCTATGACCGCCTGATCAAAGATCTTCACGGAATCCGGATTGTTGACATAATCCTGTGCTTCTTCATCGAAGACAAAGAGATGTTCATAACAGCGGACTTTGGCAGGAACACCTTTCGATGCACTTACATAATGGATCGTGCCTTTGACCTTCCGGCCATCCGGCGCGTTGCCGCCCTTGGTTTCCGGGTCATAGGTGCAGTGGATCGCCACTATCTCCCCATTTTCATCCTTTTCCACGGACTGACAGGTCACCAGATAAGCGCCCATCAGGCGTACTTCTCTGCCCGGCGCCATACGGAAGAACTTCTTCTCGGGCACTTCCATGAAATCTTCGCGCTCGATAAATACTTCACGGCTGAAAGGAACCTGGCGGCTGCCAAGTTCAGGATTTTCCGGATTGCTCTCGACGGTGAAATATTCGACCTGTCCTTCGGGATAGTTATCGATCACGACCTTCAGCGGATCCAGTACGGCCATCAGACGTTTATTTTTAAGCTTCAGATCATCCCGGATACAGTACTCCAGATACTGATAGTCGATCGTGGCGCCGCGGGACTTGGCTACGCCAGTGCTCTGGATGAAAGTCTTGATGCTGTCCGGTGTATAACCTCTCTTTCTGAGGCCTGCCAACGTGGGCATCCTGGGATCATCCCATCCGTCGACGATGCCGTTCTCCACCAGTGCGCGCAGTTTTCTCTTGCTGGTGACGACATTACTGATCTCCATACGGGAAAACTCGATCTGTCTGGGAGGATGATCCTCAAAACATCCTACCTGCTGTACAAACCAGTTATACAGCGGACGATGATCCTCAAACTCGAAGCTGCAGAGAGAATAAGTGATCCCTTCGATCGCGTCAGACAGCGGATGCGCAAAGTCATACATCGGATAGATGCACCACTTGTTGCCGGTCCGGTGATGATGCGCATAAGCGATCCTGTACATCGCCGGATCGCGCATATTCATGTTCGGTGAAGACATATCGATCTTCGCGCGAAGGACTTTCTCGCCTTCTTTGAATTCACCGTTCTTCATGCGCTCAAACAGATCCAGGTTCTCTTCGACGCTGCGGTCACGGTACGGGCTGTTCTTGCCGGGTTCGGTCAACGTGCCGCGGTATTCGCGCATCTCTTCCTGGGAAAGGTCATCCACATAGGCTACGCCCTTTTTGATCAGAGTGATCGCAAACTCATACAGCTGATCGTAATATTCGGAAGCGTACAGAACTTTATCCCACTGAAATCCCATCCAGTGGATATCGTTCATGATACTTTCCACATATTCGGTATCTTCCTTCGTGGGGTTCGTGTCATCGAATCGAAGGTTGCACTTTCCACCATATTTAGCTGCCGTACCGAAATCCACACACATCGCCTTGATATGCCCGATATGCATATAGCCGTTGGGCTCGGGCGGGAAACGGGTGTTGACTTCAAAGTTCACACCTTCGGTGAGATCCTTGTTGATCTCACGCTCGATAAAGTTTTCCGCTTCCGGGAGAGGCATCCCGTTTTTCATCGTAAAAATAGCTTCTTCCATGTTGTCACCTGATTAAGATTATTCGTTCTCGCTGAACTCAGCGAGGGTCAGACCTTTATTATGATTAAGAGCCCAGTCGATATTCCACTCACTGCTGAATAGCAGCAGAAGATTTCCGTGGATATCCTGTACGATCCTGGTATCTGAGCTGAGCGTCAGATCGTTTGCCTCGCTCATGCCTTCCGGCAACGCGCGGATCCAGCGGATATACTCATAGGGCAGATTTTCCATCCGCACTTCGATCCCGTACTCTGCTTTCAATCTGTACAGCAGAACATCAAACTGCAGTGTGCCAACGACGCCCACGATCACTTCTTCCATGCTCTTTCCGGGATCCTGGAAGATCTGAATGGCGCCTTCTTCCGCGATCTCGCTCGTTCCCTTGATGAACTGCTTCCGTTTCAGCGTATCTACCTGGCGGACTCTTGCGAAATGTTCCGGTGCGAAGGTCGGGATACCCTGGAAATGAACGATCTTTCTGCTGTCGCAGATCGTATCGCCGATCGAGAAAATACCCGGGTCGAAAATACTGATGATATCGCCGGCATAGGCTTCATCGACGATCGACCGGTCCTGCGCCATCAGCTGTGTGGGCTGGGAGATACGGATCTTCTTACCTTCTTTCGAATGGTAGACTTCCATCCCCTTCTCAAACTTACCGGAACAGATCCGCAGGAACGCGACTCTGTCCCTGTGTGCCCGGTTCATATTCGCCTGGATCTTGAAAACGAATCCGGAGAAAGGATCTGTCAGAGGATCGACCGTGCCTTCCTTCGCCTGTCTGGGAAGAGGCGACGTCGTCATATGAAGGAACTCTTCCAGGAAAGGCTCCACACCGAAATTCGTCAGGGCCGATCCAAAGAATACCGGAGAAAGCTCTCCGTGACTGACCATGTCCATATCGAGCGGATGACCGGCTCCGTCCAGCAGCTCCGTCTCCTCCAGCAGTTTTTCCAGCGCTTCTTCCCCAATCAGTTCGCCCAGCGCGGGATCCGTCAGTTCCATCTCTACAGAAGCAACTTCATGTTTTCCCGCGATGGTGTCCCCGTCGTAGGAGAATTTGATCAGCTTTTTGTGCAGCCGGTCATAGACACCCTGGAAGTTTTTACCGGATCCGATCGGCCAGTTGATGGGACAGGTCTCGATACCCAGTTCTCCTTCGATATCGCTCATCAGATCGAAACTGTCCAGCGCCTCACGGTCCATCTTATTGATGAAAGTAAAGATCGGGATCCCGCGCATACGGCAAACCTTGAACAGTTTCCTTGTCTGTGCTTCCACACCTTTCGATCCGTCGATCACCATGACGGCGGAATCCGCCGCCATCAGCGTACGGTACGTGTCTTCAGAGAAATCCTGATGGCCCGGTGTATCCAGAATATTGATGCAGTATCCTTCATAATTGAACTGCATGACAGAGGAAGTAACGGAAATACCTCTCTGCTTCTCGATCTCCATCCAGTCAGAGACCGCGTGGCGCATGTTTTTCTTTCCCTTGACCATTCCAGCTTCTACGATCGCGCCTCCGTAGAGAAGAAGTTTCTCGGTCAGGGTCGTTTTACCTGCGTCCGGGTGAGAGATGATGGCAAATGTTCTGCGCCGCTCGATCTCGCTCCGGATCGCTTCATTTACTTGATTGTCCAACCTGTCAATACCTCAAACGTTAAAACGGAACAATACGACATCTCCGTCTTTCATTTCATATTCTTTTCCTTCAGAACGGACCAGCCCCTTCTCTTTGGCCGCGGTCATGGATCCGCATCGGATCAGGTCATCGTAAGCCACGACTTCCGCCCGGATAAATCCACGCTCGAAATCCGAATGGATCTTGCCGGCAGCCTGCGGGGCCAGAGTGCCTTTTCTGATCGTCCAGGCACGGCTTTCCGTTGGGCCTGCCGTCAGATAACTGATGAGTCCCAGCAGATGGTAACTGGCTTTGATCAGCCGGTCAAGTCCGGTATTCGTAAGACCAAGTTCCTCCAGGAACATTTCCTTTTCTTCCGGATCAAGCGAAGAGATCTCTTCTTCGATCTTGGCACAGACGACAAAGACTTCCTCGCCTGTCTTCTCGGCATATTCCCGAACTTTCTGTACGTGCGGGTTACTCTGACCGTCATCGGCCAGATCGTCTTCCAGTACATTAGCGGCGTAGATCACCGGTTTGGAACTGAGCAGTTCGTAGCTTTCCACTGTCTGCCTGTCTTCCGCGGAAAGATCAAGATCTTTGATCCGCTTTCCTTCCTCCAGTGCGGCATAAACTCTTTCGATCAGACCGAGCTCTGCCTGGGCAGACTTATCATTCTTGGCCAGTTTCGCGGTTTTCGCTTTTCGCCTTTCCAGCATTTCCATATCGGAAAAGATGAGTTCCATGTCGATCGTCTCGATATCCCGCATGGGATCGACCGAACCGTCCACGTGGATGATATCGTCGTCCTCAAAGCAGCGGACCACATGAACGATCGCGTCACACTCACGGATATGAGAAAGGAACTGATTGCCCAGACCCTCCCCCTTGGAAGCGCCTTTGACCAGGCCGGCGATATCGACAAATTCGATGATGGCCGGCGTCGTCTTGGCGGAGTCATACATTTTTGTGAGTACATCCAGCCGCGGATCCGGAACGGCCGCGATACCGACATTTGGTTCAATCGTGCAGAATGGGTAATTCGCCGCAGCGGCGGCGCCTGCCTTAGTCAGACAATTGAAAAGCGTGCTCTTCCCTACATTCGGAAGACCAACGATACCAAGTTTCATGGAAATTCAAATCTCCTCTGTAAAAGTACTGCAATTGTTGGATTATACCATAGCTTCCCGTCAAATTCAATAGTGATCACTGATCGACGATCTTCTTAAACTCTTCCTCTGTGATCGATTTCGGAGCGGTCTGGAAACTGATGATGACACTATGGATGATATCACGGTTTTTCTTGTCCTCTTCATCCGTAAACAGCGGATACTTGACTCCCGGATCCCAGGTTTCTGTCATATTCCTGTAGCGGATCATGCCATTGAGTTTATTGATCTCCTCATCCGCATGCTTCTGCGCGGTTTGTTTCGATACCTGTTCCCCATAGCACTCCCGGATCTTATCATTCAGAACGCTGATCTTCGATACATCCGGCGGCATGCCAAGCATCGATGTCATCTGTGCGAAGACACCGTCCCGTCTGGCGTTCGCCTGGCGATATTTCTTATAAAACCTGATCGAAAAGACCTGCGTTTTCAAAAAGACGCTCGCTTCGTTCCGGTCGCCGGAAAAATGCTGGTATTCATGGAAAACCGTCGGGATCACAGCATATGGATCCAAGAACAGACGGATACTCAGTCCTGAACTGAGCGGTCTGGTCCGGTCATCGACTTCGTGGTAGCGCGAAATGACTTTGCCGATATCCTTCGGTGGCTGGAACTGGACCCAGATCATATGCAGATACGGCTGGAACTTAACAAATCCAAGCGTCTGCTGCTCTACCGGATCGATCAGACGAAGCGGACATTTTACTAGCATGTCCATACATCCCGGCACTTCCTCCTGCGCGATCCCGATCAGCTTATGCGTGTCACAGAACGTAACCGAAGGATTGGCCGCATGAAGGACTTCTGCCAGAATATCCGCGTAATCTTCGGGACTGGTATCGGAAGGTACCCGCACTTCGAAGAATGATAGCTCATTGTCTGTCTGGATCAGTTCTTTTCTTACGGCTACCACATCTTCCAGCAGTTTCATCGCGTCAGGCTGATCCTGGTTCTGAAGCAGCCAATCCAGCAGTCCCATGATCACTCCCTGCTTGATAAAACGCGGGATCCGACTGGTCCTGTCATTCAGCAGATGTTTCAGGTACGAGAAAGGCTGATCATGATTGTCCATCATGAATATACCAAGACCGAGATTCAGTTCTGCCTGATATCCTTCGATCTGCCGCATCCATTCACGGACATTGTCCCGATCATCATATTTCAGATAATCCAGTCGCTGCCCTTCAAACGGTCTCAGATGGACCTGAACTTCCTGGATCTTTCCTACGATATCATTGTGACGGTCAATCGCCAGTTCAAACCTCTTTTCATTTTCAGGGATCTGCTCAGGGTGAAACTTGGCCGTCAGCACTTTGCCAAGCGCGGCCGCGGACCATCCGGCCAGAGACACCGCATCCTGATCCGCGGAACCGATCATACCTTTCTGGATGGAAAGGCACAGATGGCGAACGATTTTTTCTGAAGAATACGGATGACGGCTCAGGCTGATCGAAGCTTTGAGCAGATCCTGCGAGGATGGATCCTTGTCCTTCAGTACAGATTCCACAAAGGCTTTTGTTTCATCCAGATAAGAGAGTCTGTTTCGGATCAGTACCAGAAGTTCTTTATCTGTTTCTGTCTCTGCTGCTTTCAGAAGCGTATCCCTGGAATCCTGATAAGTCAGGTTCTCAAACGCGATCCTGCGGATCGTTTTTTCTCCATTCAGTGCCGCTTTTTCAAACACCTCCCTTTCCTGCGGATAAGGAAGTTTTTCCAAAGAGGTCAGCTGGTTTTTCTCATCAGAGTCTTCAAAAACAAATTTCCTGAGCCACTCGGCATCCTGAGGATAAGTCATTTCACTGATGACCTTCAGACGGTTGTCTTTATCCTCATCATGAAGCGCCACATTCAGCAGCGTATCCTTCTCCTTCGAATAAGACAATTTGCTGATCGCGGCTGATCTTTCCAGGGAGGACTGCCCTTTTAATGCCAGTTTTTTCAGCATTTCCTTTTCGTTCGGATAAGGCAGTTTCTCAATACAGGCTTCACGAACCCGATAATCGGAGTCTTCATCAATGATCCTCTTCAGCAATCCGCTGTCCTGAGAATAGGACAATTCTCTGACGATCTTCATACGGTTATCACTGTCAGGATCGTTTAGGGCCACGTCTGTTAGTATGCCTTTTTCCTGAGAGAACGGCAGTTTGCCTATTGCCGCGGATCTTACACTGGACGACGGAGCCTTGAGCGCCAGCTTTCTCAGGATCTCCTTCTCTTCCGGGTATGGCAGCTTCTCAAGTGCCGTCTCCGCACAGTTCGCATTCTTATCTTCCGATAACCTGATCAGCAGATCACGTTCTTCCGGATAGGGGAATTTACGGATCGCTATGACACGGTGGTCGCCCGATCGCTTCTGATCGACAGCGATCTTCTTCAGCAGTTGTTGTTTCCTTGGATAATCCAGATTTCTGATCGCTTCTTTTACATCACTGTAACTGCCTCTGCCGGAACGTGCCATAGAGGGGCCACGCAGTCTCCGGAAGAAAGCTCTGGGGCCTTCTCCGAAACAAAGCCACAGAAACAAAACCGCCGGTCCGATGATCACGACACATAACCCCAGGATCATCCCGATCCGTACAGGAAAAGTACTGGTGCTCCATAGGCTGATAAAGGATGTATCCTGCAGAAGATCATTGTTTTTCTTGCTTTTATATACAGCCGAGAAATTGGCCGATACTTTTTCCAGTTCAGGCACAACGGTCTGATCCGCGTATTCATCCGCAGAAATACCCAGCATCTCTCCATACGCCGAACAGCTGAGATTCAGGAGAAGATTCAGAAGATCCGCACGTTCCGTATCCGAAACACCGTCCGAGAGAACGATATCCTTTGTCGAGAGGACCAGGGGAGAAACATATCTCATCTGGGCATAAACAGCGAATGGATTGTCCCCCTCGGTGATATCGATCTGACGGTTCCCGTTCTCGTCTGTTACGACCCGAAGATCTCCTTCGACCTCAACAAACCGGCTGTACTTATATATATCCGAAAAGTACACATTATACGCCATCTGGAAACTGATATTGACCGCTCCCGGGATATGACAGGAATAATGTACCTTTGAAGGATCCGAAGGATCCGTCTCTGCCTTGACATAGGTGATGAAAAAGTGAGGCTGCAGTACAGGCGCCTGTTCCAGATCATACAGAATAGGAAGCTCACTGTAAAAAAGATCCGCGCTGTCCACTCCACTGGTGATCGCTTTGGCGACATTTTTAACGAACTGTGCCGCGTCTCCTTCTGAATAATCCGGTGCTTCTTTTGCCTGACATCCTCCAAGAGACAAAAGAAAAACCAACGTCAGAATAAAGATACAAATACGTTGAAGCCTTTTCATCCGAGCCTTCCTTTCCCTTATTTATGAACAGTGCCGTATCAGTGCCTTAAGCAGATCCTCGAAATCGACCAGGTTCGAAAGTCCCTTGCCAAAGGCTTCCGCTGCCGCCTTCCGGCAGGCCGGATCTGCCTGATCGAGTAATGGAGCCAGTTCATTCTGAAGGATCTCTCCATCCAGAAAGACCAGACTCAGCCATTCTTCTGTTCCTGCTTTCGCAAACAGCGCCTGCATCATTGCCAGGTCGTTTTTCTTCAGTGCTTCTTCAAGCGTGATCAGGTTTTCCTCTGCCTGTTTCTTATCTGCCGCATACTCTTCGTCATACAGCATGAGTGCCGCCTTCTGCGCGGTCAGTTCATCCGGCGCTTCAAATCCTTTTTCAAAGAACTGGTACGGCATTTCTGTCTGAACACCGAATGACTCTCCCAGAGAGATCCCCCAGATATCGTCTCCTGACTGGATCATCAGGTCTTTTTCCAGACCCAGCGCGATTCTTTTCGCTGACTCGTAATAAGGATCCATGTTTTTCTCCTCCTTTATTCAAGAGCAAAACCATGCTGTCTGGCAATGGTCCTTGCCTGTAGTTCATGCGTTTTCGCGTTCGTATCATCACCGCGTTTCCTCTCGATTTTTGAAAGCTGCAGCAGTGCCTGCGCGTACTGACGGAAAGCACGATGCTGCCTGGTGATATCACAGCGTCTCTTCGCGTAATCGAACGCCTTATCCAGATCATTCTGACGAAACGCCAGAACGGACAGACCGGAAAGCGCACTTTGCTCGCCAAGAAACTGACCTGTCTTCTGACACAAGTCGAGCTTCTCATTCAGTAACTCCTCCGCCCGGATAAGGTCGCCCTTCTGATCCGCCAGCAGCGCCAGGTTCCCAAGAGCGTTAGCCCGTCCGTCGGCCGCTCCGATCCTTCGGCTGCAGGTCTCCTGTTCCAGGAACTCTTCCTCTGCCTTCAGGGGATCCCCCTTCTTCAGACAGAGAATGCCCAGTGCCCCGCAGGCATTGATCAAACCGGCCAGATTACCGCTGTCCGTACTGATCTTTTTCTGACGTTCATACAGGCTTTTTGCTTTTTCAAGGTCACCCATGGATACCGCGATATTGCCCAGGTTTCCAAGCGCGATCTGCATGCCGTCGCGCTGATTAAGGCTGGTCGCGAGCGAAAGAACGCTCTCAAAGGCTTCTTTTGCGGCGGGAAGGTCGTTTCTCATCAGGGCGATAAGTCCAATATTGCCGATCGCTCTCTGCTGTTCATACCGATCGCCGATCTTTCTGGATATCGCGTATTTCTGCTGATAATAAGCAGCAGCCTGTGCGAGTTTCCCTTTCCTCTGGAAAAGATTTCCCATCAGACCGCAGGCGTTTTGTCTGGTAGCCGGATCAGAGGATGAAGTGTTTTCGTCTGTCAGGTAAGCCAGAAGTTTTTCGGCGCTCTCGGCTTCACCCATTTCAGCAAAAAGCTCAGAAAGATGGAAAAGAAGATCCGGATCATAGCCTTGCGGCGCACTAAGTATCGTCTGATAACCTTCGCAAACCGAATATCCTTTATCTGACAGCGACATCCAGTAAGTTTTCGTTTCATGCCGGCTGCGGTTCCAGATTTCCAGGAAACAGGATGGATCCGAGATCCATTTGTATAAAAGATCATACTCTTTTTCCTGATCCAGCAGCCAGGGTAGCTCATATCCGTTTCTGGGCGAATCCGGATGATCCAGATACCACCGGATCAGCTCAGACCTGGTCTTACGAACTCTCTCCTCCGTCAGATCATAATGGATCCTGACCGCTTCAGCAAACCCCGGAACGGTAAAATGGATCGCGCCGGTACTCACAGCCGTAAACGGTTCCAGTTCCAGCATCACAGGCGCGAACCAGGCCTGGGGCACATTCCCCATCAGATCGATCAGCTCCGCTTCGGAAAGACCGTTTCGTGAACTCTGAAGAAAACCAAACAGATTTCCAAGAGAAGGATTCCCCTCGCCGGAATAATCCTGATCCAGTCGTTCCAGGACTTTCAGGAACAGTTCATAATGGTTTTCGCAGGAAAGATAATTGGTTAGCTGATCTTCCAGGAGTTCGAATTTCCCGACATGCCGCATCTCTCCCAGAAGGGTGATCAGATAAAGCGGATTGCGCGCGTTTTCCGATTTTTCGAGAAGCGCGATATGCCTGGGACTTAACGATTTTGAGAAAGATGCCAGATATTCCTCCGCAATCTTTGAGACTTCCTGCGCCTTAAGTCTCTCCAGAAACAGTTCCTGATGATCCCGAAGCTTCAGCCGACGAAGGACTTCTCCCTCTTCAGCCGTTATCAGGACGCATACTCCTTCCGGAAGTTCTGCCGGCAGCCAGGAAAGGCCGAAACCGTCATCCAGAGAAAGGGCGTCCAGCTGATCAATGATCAGGTTGATCTTTTTTTGTTTGGCAGCCATACCAAGCAGGATAAAAACCGCTCTGCGCAGATCTTCCTTCGTGTTTGGTTCCGGATAATCCAGAGAAAAAGCCTGCTTCAGCTCACCCGTCAGCTGCCTGGCGATCTGTTCCCAGCCTTTTTCAGCAGCGTTGCCTACATAGTAAATAAACAGATACTCATCCGGATCGGACTCGTGGTCCATGACCCACCTGGAAAGCATTGCCGTCTTTCCGGCGCCTTCCTCTCCGAGAAGAAGTACCAGGCCCCTTTGATCCATCATATGGTCAAGCATGGCCTTTTTCGACGGTCTTTCGATATATCCCGCCGCGTATCGGGAAGCCTGGAACAGCTGGTCCTCTCTTACCTGCCGGATCGGATCCGATTCTTCCGTCTGCAGGATCAGCCGATCGACCGCGCCGATCAGATCATGATATACCTGTTCCGCGAAGCTCTGAAGATCTCTATAACCGTCCATGACCGTATAGCGGCTGCTGCGTATTTTCTCTTTCAGGATGTCTTGATGAGGATCGTCGGGGAAATGTCCGTAAAGCTCTTCTGTCAGAGACTTATCCCGCAGATAAAAGAAGGCTTCTGTGTCTTCAGGGGCCTGAAGCGCACCGTACAGGATCTCCTGCTCGGTGACAGAGATCTCCGATCCATCCGGGATCCAGCCATACCGTTCACCGATCATGCCCATAAACAGCGGCCGGCACCGATCGATCTCATTCATGCAGATCTCTACGGTCTCGCCTTTTTCAGACTGCTCCTGTGTCACGCCCCACCGAAGATCGACTCCGATGAATTCCGCTTTTCGTTTATGACAGTAGTCCGCGATCATCGGGAAAACTTTTCCCACGAGCACATCGCGTTCCTTTGTCATATCGTTAAAAGTGGAAGATACGAATATTCTTAATTGTTTCATAAACCTCAGTATACAGGCAATTGCATTTCTACGCAATATGATGTATACTGTCATGGTGATTTTATTTCGTTAAGGAGTCTGTTTATGCCTGATATTTGGTTCCCCTATCTGGGGATTGCGATCGAACATTTGAGCAAAGTTGCTTTTACGATCTTCGGGATCGACATTGCCTGGTACGGTGTCATTATTGCCTGCGGTGTTGTCGCCGGTCTCATTCTGGCCCGGATACTGGCCAAAAAGTCCGGACAGGATCCGGATCTGTATATCGATTTTCTGATCTACGCACTGATCTTCTCACTCATCGGCGCCCGGATCTACTATGTCATCTTCTCCTGGGATCAGTACGCGGATAATCCCTTGCGCATCTTTGATTTCAGAAGCGGCGGTCTGGCGATCTACGGCGGCGTCATTGCTGCCATCCTTACCGCGTTTGTTTTCTGTAAGGTGAAAAAATACTCCATGCTGCAGCTGCTCGATACCGCGATGCCCGGTCTGGCCCTTGGTCAGGCGATTGGCCGTTGGGGCAACTTCTTCAATCAGGAATGCTTCGGTACCTATACAGACAATATCTTTGCCATGCGTCTGAATATCGAGACCGCTGCCTATACGACCCAGGAACTTCTGAAAGAAAGCATCTCCAAGGGCGGCGTCCGGTATATTCAGGTGCATCCCATGTTCCTGTATGAATCCTTCTGGTGCCTGATGCTGGTCATTGTCATGGTCCTGTTCTTCAGAAAGAAGAAATTCCACGGCCAGATCCTCTTCACCTATATGATCGGCTATGGGCTTGGCCGTGCCTGGATCGAAACCCTCAGAACAGACCAGCTTCTTTTCTGGAATACCAACTTCCCTGTTTCTGTCCTCGTATCTATTCTGATGGTCATAGCAGGTATCATTCTCATGGTCGTTTTCGCCCGAAAAGACAAGATCGCGAAAGAGCGCGCTGCCATCACTGAGAACGAATACGCGCCGGATGTGGAAACATCTGCGGAGTCTGACGCGCTGGATGACCTGGCGCAGTCCCTCGCAGAAGAGTCTTCGGAAGAGGAAGAAGAACCCGAAGAGGCGGAAGATAAAGAAGCGGACGAAGAAGCCGCCGAAGAAGAATCCCCGGCAGAAGAGAACGAAGAAGTAGTAGAAGAAAAAGATGAAGAAAAGAAAAAACCAGAGATCACGGATGAGGATCTCTGGGGTTAAAAGATTTTTATGATCTTTCATCATCATACTTGAGCACAGCCATGAAGGCACTTTGCGGAATCTCGACATTACCGATCTGTCGCATCCGCTTTTTGCCTTCTTTTTGTTTTTCAAGCAGTTTCTTCTTACGGGTTATATCACCGCCGTAGCACTTGGCAAGAACATCTTTGCGCATCGCTTTGACGGTTTCTCTGGCAATGACTTTTCCGCCGATGGCTGCCTGGATCGGGATCTCGAACAAATGTCTCGGGATCTCATCTTTCAGCTTCTCGGCCATCCGGCGTCCGCGTTCATAGGCTTTGGAAGTGTGAACGATAAAGGAAAGTGCGTCCACCATTTCCCGGTTGATCAGCATATCCAGCCGCACCAGGTCGGATTTCTCGTAATCCAGCAGCTCATAATCAAAGGAAGCGTATCCCCGGCTCCGGCTCTTGAGCGCGTCGAAGAAATCATAGATGATCTCGTTCAGTGGCAGATGATACTTGAGGATCGCACGGGTATCTTCAATATACTGAATGCTCTGATAGATCCCTCGCCGATCCTGGCACAGATCCATGATCGATCCGATATATTCGGTCGGGATCATGATCTCCGCGTCCACGATAGGTTCTTCCATATAGTCGATCTCGGCAGCGTCCGGAAGATTTGCCGGGTTGGAGATCATCAGCTCTTCTCCGTTGGTCTTATGGACTTTATAGATAACGCCCGGCGCCGTAGTGACCAGATCCAGGTTGAACTCCCGCTCCAGTCTTTCCTCAATGATCTCCATATGCAGAAGTCCGAGGAATCCGCAGCGAAAACCAAATCCGAGCGCGGCGGATGTTTCCGGTTCATAGAACAGCGAAGCATCGTTCAGTTTCAGCTTCTCCAAAGCGTCCCTCAGATCCGGATACTTGGCTCCGTCAGCCGGATAAAGTCCACAATAGACCATCGACTGAACTCTCTTATATCCGGGCAGGGCTTCTTTTGCCGGATTGGATGCTTCCGTCACCGTATCACCGACACGGGTATTGGATACATCTTTGATGCTTGCGGTAAAGTAACCCACTTCTCCCACGCCAAGCGATTCCGCAGGGATCAGTGTACCGGCTCCCATATAACCGACTTCGACCACATCATATTCGGCACCGGCCGCCATCATGCGCACACGGGTCCCGCGGCGAAGAGAACCGTCCATCACGCGGCAGAATACGATGACTCCGCGATAAGAGTCATAGAGGGAGTCGAAGATAAGGGCTTTCAGCGGACCTTCTTCTTTTCCTTCAGGCGCAGGGATCTTGTGAACGATCTGTTCCAGTACTTCTTCGATATTAACACCGGTTTTCGCGGAGATCAGCGGTGCTTCGGAAGCATCCAGGCCGATAATATCCTCGATCTCTGTCCTGACCCGTTCCGGATCAGCGGCCGGCAGATCGATCTTATTGATCACCGGGATCGTTTCCAGATCATGCTCCAATGCCAGATAAACGTTGGCCAGGGTCTGCGCTTCCACACCCTGTGTCGCGTCAACGACCAGCACGGCTCCTTCACAGGCAGCAAGCGACCGGGAGACTTCGTAATTGAAATCCACATGACCTGGAGTATCGATCAGGTTCAGGATATATTCCTGTCCGTCCAGCGCGTGATACACCAGTCTGACAGCCTGCGCTTTGATCGTGATGCCGCGCTCTCGTTCCAGATCCATGTTATCCAGGACCTGATCCTGCATTTCTCTTTCAGTCAGCAGACCGGTTTTCTGGATGATCCGGTCAGCCAGCGTGGACTTACCGTGATCGATATGCGCGATAATACAGAAATTTCGGATTCTGTTCGGGTCCGACATAGATCTTTTTCCTTTCCGATTATGAAAAAACACCCTTAAGCAAATCTATAGTGCTTAGGGGTGCTTCCCAATCTACTTTTACGATTTCAGTCAGAAATCAGGCAATCTTATTGACCATTTTCTGAAGACGAGAAACCTTGCGGGACGCATTGTTCTTATGATAAACGCCCTTGGATTTCGCCTTGTCAATGGCCGCTACGGCAACGCTAAGAGCAGCTTTTGCTGCAGCCGCATCCTTGGCTTCACAAGCCATATGGACCTTGCGGATCGCGGTCTTCACGCTGGAACGGATCATTTTATTGCGCAGGGTCTTGGTGCGGATAACTAAAACACGTTTCTTGGCCGATTTAATGTTCGCCATATTGGTACAAACCTCCTGAGAATTCTAATGGCAGCCATCTGCTGCCCGAGTAAAAATAGAATGGACAGACTAAGACACGCAGGATATTATACGATATCCTTCCTCCCGTGTCAACAGTTTTTTCACGTTTTCATTGAATTTTTCGGGTAGGAAGCCGGGTCCGCGTAGGTCAGAAGCGTCAGATCCAGCGCTTCATCAATGGTCATCTCGCCGGTCTTGACAGCCAGATCGGTCTGATATAGTTTTTCGAGGATCCGGTAAACCTTCTCCCTCCCGAACATCCTGGCCTGACGAATATATTCTTTCGCGGCAAAGTCTCTGACCTTTAATTCAGCCGCTACTTCCTGGAAAGAGCTTTTCTCCATCAGACAGGTCCTGTACAGCAGATGGAACTGCCGTCCGATCATATAGAAGATATGCTCTTTTTTCTCATTCTGACGAAGCAGATCCTTATAGGCCAGATAAGCTCCGGCACTCTTTCCGCTGCCGAGAAGATCTGTCATACGGAAGATCCTTGTTTCAACCGAAGGAGAAATGATCTGATCGATGTCCGCATGGGTGATCATTCCTTTTTCTTTCACAAGAGAGCATAACTTTTCCACTTCTGAAAGGATATGCGCCATATCGGTTCCCACCAGGGAGAGCAGATAGGATATCTCATTATTATCGATCCGGACCGCTCTTTTCCTGCATTCCTGACGGATCCAGACCGACAGATCATGTTCATTCGGATGATCCAGTGTGATCACCTGCCCGTACTTCTGAACGGTTTTGAACAGTTTGGTCCGTTTGTCGACTTCCTCTTCCATAAAGACGGCTGTCGTCGTCTGCGGCAGATCTTCCAGTATGTTCTGCAGGCCTTCAAACTCATTTGCCTTCTTTCCGAACGCGCCTGACTGCTCTATCACGACGACTCTTCTATCACCAAGGAACGGAAGCGTCTCAAGGCTGATCTTTATCTCTTCCGGATCCATTCTGGCCCCGGTAAAATGATCAAAATTCATGAACGCGTCTTCTTCGCTGATCAGCGCGTCTTTGATCCTTTCCGTATTGAGCCTGATCAGAAAAGGCTCATTGCCCGTAAGCAGATAAAGATTACCTATCTCACCGTCTCTGATCTGTTCTTTCAGTGTTTTCATAGTCTATTCGTCCTGCTTTTGATTTGCTAAGAAACTTCGGTATATCAGATGTCCCATTACATCATCAATAAAGATCGCCCCGTTCTCCGCTGTTACCATATACGGGATCCTTCTGTCTTCCAGTCTTTGGATCATCTGTTTATGCGGATGTCCGTATTCATTGTTTCTTCCGGCGCTGATCACGACCAGTGACGGTTCTGTTCTATCCAGCATTTCCCCCGAAGTCGCGAACATGGATCCGTGATGGGCTGCTTTCAATATTAGCGGAATATCGGTTTCTTGATCCAAAATGATCCTTTGATCCGTTTCTGTCCCTATATCACCGGTATACAGGATGCGAAGATCTTCTCCCAGAATGATCTCTGCTACCAGTGAATCTTCATTGGAGTTGCCGGTACTTTCTTTTGGAGAAAGGATACGCAGCTGAATATGCGAAAACCATGTCGGAAGATCATAAACATTCGGCTGAAGGCATCTGATCACTTCTCCTCCGGAAGACTCTGTCAGGCGGATCAGTTTTGCTCTCGCTTCATTATCCTGTGATTCCACATCCGCGATCAGGAGGGTATCTATCTTCAAACCATCTTCCAGGATACGGATCATTCCTTCCATATGATCCTGATCCGGATGGGAAAGAATGAGTACATCGATCTTCTCGATCCCTTCATACTGGAGATAAGGCTGGATGACCGTCCGGTAAGAAGGTCCGGCGTCGATCATCAGGACCCTGTTATCCCATTCGATGACACTGCAGTCACCCTGTCCTACATCCAGGAAGATGACACGCCTTCGCGGGAAGATGCAGACAGCCACAAACACGACCGCTAACACACCCATGATCATCTTTCTCTTTCTTTGGGAAAGATACCGAAGGCTCAGAAGATACAGAAGGATCATGCAGGAAAGAATGATCATGATAAGGACAGATGGTCGGCCGGACATCCGGAGCCCGCGCAGCGTTATCGTACGGCTGCTTACTTCATAGATCAGCCGGACGATCCCGGACGAAAGCAAGGAAATCCCCGTTCCCAGGGCCGGATGGATCAGTTAAAGACCGATCCCCGTAATAGAGATAATGAGCAGGTATCTGGTGATCGGTACGATAAACAGATTCAGAAAAAACGATCCGAAAGATGCCTGGTAGAAAAACCAGAGGGAAACAGGAAAAGTCGTCAGCGCGACGCCAAGAGATCCCGAGATCTTCTCCCGGAGGAATTTCGGCAGGATCGTCAGTCTAAGCGCGAAGCTTCGTCCGATCCAAAGCCCGATCACCGCCAGATATGTCAGCCAGAAACTGGCTCCGAGAATGATCGTCGGCCGTATCAGCAGCTGTAGAAAGGCCGCCAGTGCCAGAGAAGTCGGCCGGTCAGGCTCTCTGTCCAGCAAGTCCGCGAGAAGCTGATAGGTCACCATGACTCCCGCCCGAAAGGTAGAGGATGAAAAACCGGTCATCCAGATATAAGCCCATAACAGCACCGATAACGATCCGGACGATAAAACAGGACCCAACCGTTTTCCGATGATCTTTTCAAGGATCGATACCAGAATGGTCAGATGGAGACCGGAGATAGCCGTAATATGGGATATTCCGGCGGCCGAAAACAGATCCTTCTCATCTGCTGATAACCCGCTCTTATCCCCCAGCAGCATGGCCTTTACCAGACCGGCGGTATCCTCATCAAAACACAGATCGATCTTCCGGGAGAAAAATCTTCTCACTTTCCCAAGAAACGCGGAAGGATCGATCTGTGAATGCGAAGCCACTATCGAACTTTTCTCCGCATGAACAATAAACAGGTATCCCTGTGACCTGGCATAGGAAAAAGCGTCCCACTGTCCCGGATTGCTTGCTTTCTCAGGCCACTGGATCGTGCCTGAGATCCTGACCAGATCACCTTCCGAAATATCTGCAGACGAAGACCGAAACTCGATCCGGCACAGATATCCGGCTTTTTCACCCATCGCCTCAAACAAAACCGCTTCCGCCTGAAGACCGTTTCCGGTCTCTTCCAGCCTTTTGATTCTGACAGTGATCGATGAACCGTCTCCGACGATCTCTCCGATCTCCCGGGCTGAGGATGTGAAACGGAAAACATAGTCTCCCGCCTGGGGGAAAACCACAAGGATCAGGACCAGGCACGCGAGGTAAACCAGACATAGGATCACCACGGGCCTGTTTTTCAATCTGTTTTACTCCTTACTTGCCATTCCGGCTTCCGATCAGACTTGGATCCGGCTGAAGAAAACTGTCGATCGGGATATAGGCTTTATAGTATTCAGTCTTTTTCCCGTCGATCAGGATCTGCACATAATTGATTCCGTTGATTCTTCCCAGCGAATTGACCAGCGAATAGATCGTCAGCTTTTCTGCCATCTCTCCTCCGCTGTGATTCAGCTGGAACTTATCGTTAAGGTCGATATAGCATACTCCGTCCTCGACCACGATATCGTTGACTTTACTGCCTTCCGGCATGGTTTTGACCAGGTTTTCACTCGTCGGTCCTTCGATCAGCGCTTTTACGATGCCCATGGCCAGCGATTCAGTCATGCCCAGACGAAGGACTCTTTCTTCCGCCTCCAGGCAGCTTTGGTCTTTATTCGCGAAATACAGTGTTACTTTCAGTTCATCCCGGTAAAAGCCTTCGTCATACTGATCGATGATCATCCGATCGCTGGAAAGGATCTGGTCATATCGGGAAACTCCATCCGAATTCCTGAGATAGATGTCGATCCTCGAAATATCGCTCGCCGAAAATACCGTTTGGGAAAAGCCCGTTCGGAAGATCAGCTGCTCTGTCACGGAAAGCGTTTCATAATCCTGCTTAAGTTCGATCCGAAGCACATTTCCGTTGCCCTGGGTATCATCCGCCGAAGCATTGGCTTCCAGAACAGCTTTGATAAAGATCCCTTCCGGGATAACGGAATGAAGTGACTCCGTCTCTGAAGGGAAAAGCGGATCCGGATCCTGCATAAATCCAATCAACTCATCCAGACGCTGTTTGGCGGAAGAAGCCGAAGAGAAATTGACTTTCGCGTTTCTTAGGATCAAAGATGTATGATCTTCGTTGGTATAGTAGATCGGGATCGTATAGCTTTCCTGATATTCCTCGCCGCTTTGTTCTTCCGGCGCGCCGGCCGATGTACTGCAGCCGGCAGGAAGGATGACCATCAGAAAAGCGAGAAGCAAGAGGATCATTCGCTTAATTCTACGCATTACTCTTCCTCCTCTGTATCGGACGTCTGAACAAGCGGCATCTTGATCGAGAAGCTGCTGCCTTCTCCCAGTACACTGGATACGGAGATCGTTCCTTTGTGCAGCGTCACGATCTGACGTACGATCGAAAGCCCGAGACCCGTACCGCCGGTCCCGCCGGCTTCACGGTTCCTCGCCTTATCCACACGATAGAATCGCTGGAACAGTTTCTCATAGTTCTTTTCTTCGATCCCGATACCCGTATCGGATACGACGATCAGCGCGTATACCTGATTGCAGTCGATCCGGACTTTGACCTGCCCGCCATCCTTGTTGTACTTGATACCGTTTTGGATCAGATTTGTCAGAGCAAGAGTCAGTTTGGTCTCATCCGCTTCGATCATGGCCGGATGGACTTCTTCCAGCACCAGATGAATGCCTCTCTGATCCGCCAGAGGTTTCATTCTCTTGATGATATCATCCGTCATATCCCCAATGGAGAATGTGGAAAGATTGAGGACGTTCTCTCCTTCCTCCAGACGCACCAGCGTGAGAAGGTCACTGACGATCCCGTTCATTCGATCGATCTCGCTGTTGATATCCTGCAGGAATTCCTTATAGAGTTCTTCCGGTACGCCGTCCTGGAGAAGAAGGGATTCTGTCAGCACTTTGATAGAACTGAGCGGGGTCTTCAGCTCATGCGAAACATTGGAAACGAATTCTTTTCTAGACCGGTCTAGGCTCAGCAGGTCATGGGTGACGTCCTCTACCTCATCGACGATCATGGAAAACTCATTTTTGCCATGGATGACCGGCTTTTTCAGATCATCCACGTCGGTCTCGGAATCTTTAAGATCCCGCAGCCATGCGAGGATCTTCGATAAGGGCCGAAGCAGCAGATACACCAGCGCGTAAGCCAGCGCCATCGTAATAAATCCGATCAGTGTCGAGACCAGGATCGTTCTTTCCCGGCCGACTTCCAGTGACTGATGAACGGAATCCATGCTGGCAAAAGCATAGATGACTCCCTGCACCTTCGCGTTATCGCTTTTGGCTTTGATGGGCACAGCAATACGACGGACATATTGATCACCGCCCTGTACGGTCTGTCCGCCGAGTGCCTGTATGACTTCATCATTGACGATATAGCGTCCGATCCTGGACTGTGTCGTATCCTGAACGACTTTTGCCTTTGAGTCAAGGATCAGTACGCGCATATAACTGTAAATTCTGGAAAGACTCTGAAAACGGCTTCCCGGAGAAATAATGACTTCTCCGCTGCTGTTCTCCGCTGTCGAAATCTCTCCCGCGAGATAGCTGATATAGCGGTTCGCTTCTGTCACTCTCTGATTGATCCAGTAGTTCTGCCAGATCTTGAAGAAGTATTCGCTCAGCATGACGGAAGAGATAAAGTACAAAACGGCCAGGCCGAGAAACAGCGGGACTTTGACCGAGCGAAGCCACTTACTCAGCTTTCCCCTGAGCAGTTCCCATTTGAACATCTTTTTTCGTCCTGTTATGATTTAAAGAAATAACCGACGCCCCACTTTGTCTGTATATATAAGGGGTCGCCCGGGTTGGGCTCGATTTTTTCTCTCAGCCTTCGAACATGTACATCCACCGTTCTGACGTCGCCGGGATAGTCCGCTCCCCAAACGATCTCCAGCAGTTTTTCACGGCTGTAAACCTTTCCGGCATTGCGGCACAGCAGTTCAAGCAAATCAAATTCCTTCGCTGTAAGGTTTGTTTCCGCTCCTTTGATGAAAACTCTTCGGGAATCAAAATCGATCCTCAGGTCATGATACTCGAAACTGTTGTTGCTTCGGGGTTCTCCTCCGTGCGAACGTCTGAGGATCGCCTTGATCCTGGCCTTCAGTTCCAGAATGTTGAATGGTTTGGTCATATAGTCATCCGCACCATATTCCAGACCGAGGATCTTATCCATATCCTCGCCCCTGGCTGTCAGCATCAGAATAGGAACCGAAGAAAACTCCCTTACCTGCTGGCAGACTTCGATCCCATCCATTCCCGGGAGCATCACATCCAGTATGATGATATCATATTCTCCTTCCTGGATCATCCGGAACGCTTCTTCGCCGTCATAGGCGGCATCGACATCCATTCCGTCCTGTTCCAGGCTGAATTTGATCCCTTTGACGATATACCGTTCATCATCTACCACCAGTACCTTCGTTGCCATAGCCATCTCCT
>JAFZQZ010000102.1 GCA_017620135.1 Bacillota bacterium | reverse complement strand
CGCGTCCATTTTCTGACGGTAGAACTCAAAGAAGACTTTCGGCTCGTCCACCAGACAGCTGTGGCTCAACAGATATTCCGGCTGATACTGGTCAAACCGAACGTCATGCTGATTGTAAAGACCGTCTTTGCTGCGAAAATCCGGTACGCCGCTCTCGGTCGATACACCGGCGCCGCCAAAGAAGACGATCTTCTTCGATTCATCGATCCATTGTTTCAAGGTCATCCATTTTTGATCCATCACGACTCTCCTTTCTGCCTGCTCGTTTTTTATCGTTTCAGATACGATGCCGAGACCGGGAACTCAAAATAGGTTTCCGGATACGGTTCGTTTTTCAGTCTGAAATGCCACCACTCCACATCGATCGGCTCAAATCCGTTTCTCATCATCGCTCTTTGCAGGATCATCCGATTCTGATACTGTTCTTCCGTGATCATCTCCCGGTTGTCCGGATGTGAGACAACGCTGAAAAGGTCGAAGGGACTGCCCATATCGACCTCTTTTCCCGTCTCCATATCCAGAAGTGTCAGATCCACCGCGCTTCCGCGGCTGTGGCTGGATTGTTTGGCGATATATCCCTTCGCAAAAAGTTCCTGCTTTTCGAGGTCCGGATAGAAATAGGGCTTCATTCGGATATCCTGATCTTCGATCCCCCAGAGGACGAAATGCTTGACCGCACAGGCCGGCCGGTAAGCGTCAAATACCTTCAGACGGTATCCCTGTACGATCAGCTCGCTGCTCACGGATTTAAGCGCCCTTGCCGCTTCGATCGTCAGGAGCGCGCAGGGTTCCTCATAGCCGTCGATCCGTTCTCCGATAAAGTTATAGCTCGAGTAATACCTGATCTCCTGAATGATATGCGGAACATAATCCGCCAATACGACAAACCCGGAAGGATTCATCCGGTCATTCTCGTGATAGATGGTTCTCATCATCCCTGCCCTCTGCCTCTTAATGGCCCAGCCTCCAGCTGATATAGCTCTCTGTCAGGCTGGCCCAGGAATAAGCATTCATGTATTCTCCCCGGTATTCATTGATCGCGTCCGGATTGCCTTCATAGAACTCATAGATATCACAGGTGAACTCTTCCGGGCATATCCTCATGTTTCCGTTTTTCATCTCAAAGATCTCGCCGATCCCGTACTCATCCAGGGTACTTCGAAGCCGCCGGATGACCACATCCATCTGTTTCTGCATGCCGCGGTCGTACAGACGGTCTTCCCACAGGATCGCGAAAGCTTCTCTTCGCGTCACGCTGCCGCCCTGCTTATCCACCAGATAAGCTAGCAGTTCTTTGCTTCTGGCCATTTTGAATGTGACCAGCTGGTCATCCACAAAAACATCGAAATTACCGAATGTCCTGATCATAATATGAGCTGCCGGCCTGATCCGCTTTCCTTTAAGCGCATATGCCACGTCCTCGGCCAGCATATCCCTGGTCACCGGTTTCAGCAGATAGCCGCTGGCACGTACTTTGAAAGCGTCAAGTGCGTACTCTGAATACCCGGTGAGAAACAGGATAGCTGTTTCCGGCCATTTCTCCTTGATCGCGGCGGCCAGCTCGATCCCGTTCATACCCGGCATATCGATATCCAGGATCGCCAGATCGATCAGATTATCCTCCAGATAGTCCATCGCGTCTTTCGCCCGGGTAAAGCCTTTTGCGTCATCGATCTGCGGAAGCGTAAGACAGAGCGAAACAATATCTTCCATGATCAGTTTTTCATCATCCACACAAATTGCCCGCATGATCTGCCTCCTTCCTTATCTTTTATCCTCCGTCGGAATCAGGATCCGGACAGTCGTGCCTTCATCCTTCCGGCTTTCAATGATCAGCTGCCCTTTACACATACTTTCGATCCTTTCGCGGACATTGCGGATCCCAATATGCGATTCATCTGCTTCTTTCATATGAGAAACATCAAACCCGACACCGTTATCCTCCACTCGGATCTCATAATATCCTTCCTTACGATCCGTTGACACCCGGATCCGGCCTTGTTCCCGGATCCTGACTCCGTGGCGGATCGAGTTCTCGACGATCGGCTGCAGGCAAAGCGGCGGAACGGAAAACTCCGTTTCCCGGATATCATATTCCACATCGATATTTTCAAAGCGGACCATCTCGATATCCGTATAGGTCATGGTATGCTCCAGTTCTTTCTGGAACGGGATCAGTCCGGTCAGGCTCAGCGAATCCAGATTCTGACGGAGATAGGAACCGAATTTCTCAGTGATCTCGGCTGCCATTTCCGGATCCTTCCTGCACAGTGCCCGGATCGTGGACAAGGTATTATAAAGAAAGTGCGGCTGGATCTGCGAGATCATGATCTGGATCCTGTGCTGAGCTTCCAGGTCATGCTCGTGTTCACGGACAAATAAAAGGTGCAGCCAGCTGTAATAAAGGATACAGGCAACAATGACCGCCACTGTCAGAAGCGAGATGGGATAAAGCCTGTTCCCTACCGAATCAAGAATGACCGCCAGGATGATCAGCAGCGTATTGAAAAACGGGATCCACGCGCCGAGCTTGTCTGTAAACACAGTTTTCTTGATCGTCAGCAAAAGCAGGTTGGCCAGCAGCAAAAAAGTAATGATATGACAGGTATATCCCAAAGGTCCCCGCATAAAATGATTCTTCTGCGAAATGGAGAAAACGATGGGCGAAAACAATGCAGTCAAATAGATAACTGCATTCACACAGACAAGGATCCATGAAAGCAGCATTTTCTTTCTGTCCAGGATCGTATAGTAAAACAGAACGATCAGCACCGGCCGGACCGAATAGCCGTAAATGGAAACGATCGTTCGCCATTTTCTATTCGTCCAGTCGGTCGCCAGACGATATTCAAAGTAGTTCTGCAGCATCAGGCTGATCACCAGGACGATGATCATCAGAATGATCTGCTTATATTCCTTCCGGATATAGGTATCACCCATCAGGATCAATGACAGACCTATGAGAATCGATAAAAGAAGCATCAGCAGAAAAACGTAAGGAATAGTGATCATACCGGAAGCTCCCATAAATATCCTCCTTTCTGTGGTCTGTCATTTCTTTGTAAAAAGACATCCGGACAGGGTCTGCCCCTTTGGATGTCTTTTCTATCGATCAATATAACTTGGCGCCGGCCGGGATATGCGGATCCAACATCAGCAGATTCAGCCTCTCTTTCCCTTCGATTTTATGAAGGCCGGAAAGCAGCATTCCGTTCGAGACCAGTCCCATCATGGGTCTCAGCGGAAGGTTCGTGATAGCGACCAGCGTCTTTCCGATCATCTCTTCCGGTTCATACCAGGGATGGATTCCACTCAATATTACGCGGTTTCCCCCATTTCCGTCGACTAAAACGAACTTTAGAAGCTTTTTGCTCTTCGGAACGGCCTCACATTCGAGCACTTTTACCGCTCGGAAATCACTCTTTGAGAAGGTTTCAAAATCGCGCTGATCCTCAGACAGAGGCTCGATCACCACGTTCGAGAAGTCGATTCTTTCCACTGGTTCCACCTCATCCGGCTGCTGCGCAGCCACCTGTCTCGCTTGTCAGCTCGGTCGGTGCTTCTGCTCCGCGGAGGTGTCCCCCGGACACCCGCACCCCTCAAGAGGAAGCCCTTGGGAAGCTGCTCCAAGGCTATCAAGGATTGATTTTTTGTGTCCATATTAGTTTTCCTGTAAACACTATCCGGGCATTCTCATAATCGTATGTGCAGGTGGAAAGCGCCAATACAGAGTCCTCACTGTTCAGCTCCGGCTCAGTAAAATAGATACTGTTTGCCTTCAGAGTTTCCTGCCACTGGCTGTTGTCTGCAGGAATATCATAGAGCGCATCATAAGCACTGACAACAGAAAGCGCATAAAAATCAATACGGTAAAGCTCCTCCTTTGTGAACAGCCAGCCATAACGATGCTTGTCAAACTCTTCTCGCTGTCTTAAATTTCGTATGTAGCCGAACATACTGCTCTGCATATTATGTCCATACAGGATATTCAGAGCGTCAGAGAAATCCGCTGCACACCGATATGAAAGAAAGATCGACCCGGCATAATTATAGCTGCCATCCGGTGCATGCTGCAGGTAATATTGATCGTCTGTTCCTTGAACGATAGGATAATCTATATCCGAATCGGCAATATATATCCAGCCTATCAGATCACTGCTGTAACGGGCTGCTTTTTGCATTTTTTCTGTTATCTCATTCACTTTCTGCTCAGTGATGAACGGAACAGAAGCATCAGGCTCTGATACCTGGATATGACTGTTTTCTTTTTCCTCTGAAATTTCAGTCACTTCTTTTTCATGGACCGTATCATCGGATACTGTAGATACTGTTTCTGCCGCGGATGCCGGAACAGATGGGCTGATCGTTTGTGAAGGTACTGGGGTGCTCTGCTTCGTGGTATGTATGCAGTACTTCATAATCAAACAGAACGCCAGAGCTGCCAATAAAGCAATAGCGACCCAGAAGCGAATAGATTTTACCATATAGAGATCACCGGATAGATTTCTGTCTCCCCCTGCCGTTTCCGCAGGAGGAGACAGAATTGTTTTTATTACGTATTAGTATTACTTTGCGTTTATTTCTCAGATCTTGCTTTTGCTGGCATAGCTTTTCTTGTTTCTTATAACCAAAACGAGCAGACCTACACCTGCTATAGTGATAAATGCAAAGGGTGCAATGTTGAACGTGAGTCCTGTTATGGAGACGCTCTTGAGAGTACCGGTAAACACGATCTTATCCGTTGAGTCTCCAGAGCTAACATTAAATTCATCATTCATCTCTGCAGTGCCGTTTTTTCGGACAGAAATGGATGTACCGGTAGTGTCGTCATCATTTTTCAGCACAAGAGAAGTTCCGTTGCCTGTGGCAGAAACCGCATATATATCGTCGGTATCATTTGTTTCTGCTACCTTGATCTTCGTTTCAGCTGGAAGACCTGTGATAACGATCTTGTCGCCGCTCTGAAGCTGGAGGTCATTTGCAGGATCGGCAGAGTTTCCGTCAAGCGTCCATGAGCCGAAGGGTGAAAGACTCGTGTTTACTGCTGTCTTAGCAGCGCCGTCCTTGGTGATCTGATAATAGAAATCGGCCTGGGAGGTCACAACGGGGTTTGACAGCTCAACCCTGAAGGGGAAATTATTCTGTTTATCGGCGAGGTCGCCGGCCATCTCGTGTCCGACTTCCACATTATAGGTGTAGTATGAGTCGGATTTCAGCTCAGCTTTCTTAACCGTTCCACCCTGAACATTTCCATTCTCAGATTCTACGTCAAAGCCGGTGATCTTGATCGTTTCTTCCGCAGCTGAATTGTCATATTCCAAGGAAACATTAGAACCATCCTTTGTAGACCTCAACAGTACATAGCCATAGATTTCCAGACCGTTATTTTCGCTGTTGTACTTCGTGTATACGTCAAGATAGATCGTACTATCTGCGCTCCCTCTCTGGATCCCCGAATAGGTCAGCGTCTCGTCGGTTGTGACATCCGCGATCTTGTAGCGGTACACGCCGGGCTGGTTGTCCTGCGTACCATCGCCGTTGGGGTCGTAGATTTTGTCGGCATCCACAGTGATTTCCATAGAGCTGCTGACTTTCTTTGAGAGATTGATGATCGAATCAGAATTATAGTTTGCATCATGCATTTCCGAATCATTGTTGTGAGCATCGTCCGCAGCACCGAACGTAATTCTTCCTTCTACCTTTTCCGTGGTTCTAGGAAAATCTGTAGAAAGAGCTTCAATGACACCCGGTCTTACCGCAATGATCACAGTATCTTCCCCATTTAGTGTAGTGACCGTTGCATTTGTAACATTCGCGCTTGTGATCTCATAGGAGTAAGTAACATTCGGTGAGAGGATCTGGCAAGCGTCTGCGTTGAACAGTACAATGTCCTTTTTCAAGGTAACAGTTGCGGTAGATGCCGGAGTTTCCAGAGGATATGCAGGGTCCGTACCTAAAGTAGGTGACTCTACCGCATAAACACTTGTACCGAAAGCTGTTAGCGCAGCAATGGTAAAGATCGCCGCTGTTGAAGTCAATACTTTTTTGAAGAAACTCTTTTTCATATTTTTCATCCTTTCCTAAGTAAAATATTATATGATAACCGGCACTATATGGTGCCGTAAAGCTGCATGAGTAGTGGTGAATCGCCGTTATTCGGCTCCCGGATTCTGATCCTCTTCGCCGGTCTCTGTTTCTTCAGGGAGCTTTCCTCTGTATCGCAGAAAAATGAAATCAACGATCAGTGCTGCGGCGGCGATCAGTATCATCAGCCATGTCCATCTGTCACGTATTACCATCCGTCCCGTAACATCCTCCGTTATAAAAAATACAGCTGCCGAAACGATCAGCATACCGATCTCAAGCCAGATGCCGATATGTCCTTTTTTTATAAAGCTGCGAAGATCCCTGACGGTTTTTTGTCTGTCGTCTTCATCCTGCTTCTCATCATTTTGTTCGCCTCTTATCTGCTTTTCAAGTCTGTGACACATTTTCCTTGAATAAGAGAACTGCCCGAATTTTTTCTTGGAAGCCCATAACGGAAGCAGTGTCAGGAGAGCACAGACCAGACACATCAGATTCAGAAATGCCCAGCTTTCTTCCCGCATTTCATGTCCGACTGCATGCAATTGTTCCGTAACGGATGCATCCGTATCTACGGTGGTAATGCGCTGAGAAGCAATTCCGTCCTTCGAGTTATCCCACGGGGTCACTTTTGCAAAAAGCACGATCCTGGCGTCTGTTACAGCATCGCTGCAGGTCGACATCCCAAGAATAAACCCGTCAGATACATCGTCCGGGATCTCCGTATGATTGACCGCGTGCTCCTCCATGTATTTTTTTAATTCGGGATAGCGTTCCTGTGCATCGGTCTCTAATTGATATACCGTTTCTTCATATGCATTTGTCCGTACACATGCAAACACGTGAATACTGTAATTTCCGTTTTTAGTCTGTATGATGCCCTCCGTGTGAGATCTGAAGAATTCGGGATCAAGGTATTTTTCGATATCCCCGAACATGGCCCCGCTGTTCATATGATGTCCGTAAATCAAATTATACCAGTCACTGAAATCCAAATTGTTTTCAGCAGCAAGATAGATCGAACCTGACGCTGTACTGTAACCGAAAATATCCTTGTTAATATATTCCAGATTATCATTTCCCTGTACAACAGGATAGTTGATATTTGTGCCAATCATCTCTATCCAGCCCACCGTATCCGGATTGATCTTCTGAAGATCTTCAAAGCCATTATCCCCGGTGTCATCTTTTTCCTGCGCTTTCGGCCTGTACTGCAGCAGATCATAGGAAATGAAAGCAGTACGGTTTGCGTAAAAGATATCATTCAGGACATAAAGACCTGACATGAGCATAACGCCGGCAACAAGCGCGATCAATACCATAAGCGCGTCGTTGGCCACTTTTGCAAATTGATCCAGCCATTTCATTTTCTCTTCGCCGCCTTTATATACTGTGCCTTCTGATCAATGCGAATGATTTTCCGTATATTTCAGAACGTTCAACAATTCCGAAATAGCGGCTGTCCTCTGCGCCGCCTCTGGCATCAGCAAGAATAAAATACTCATTGTTTCCAAGCAGCACCGGATAATTCACAAAGCCCTCATAGCGAGGCGTTGAATTGCGGATCTCCGGCTCTGAAACAATATGACCGTTGATGATAAGCTGATCGTCATCTGAAATATCCACACTGTCTCCGGGCACAGCGACCACTCTTCCGATATAAGTTGTGTTGTTTTTAGAAAAGACCACAGTATCCTGTGCATGGTAGGACTCATCCAGTCTGTAATACAGCAGGAGATCCTTTGATTTTATGTTAGGAGACATATCATCATTCGGCGCTATAGCTACACCGATCACAAAACCAAAAAGGAGCCACAAAACTGTAATAACGATCAACAGATTCAGCAGGAGGCTCTGTATCGGCGTCATTGGAGATCTGTGTTTTTCTTTTTTTTTTTTGCAGTTTTCTGCTTGTTCTATAAAAACTTTCATCAGAGTCCGTTATAGGTTTTCCCTCAGCTAACAGCATCAAGCGTAACACCTCCGGCACATAATTTTATAAAAGAAAAAAGCGCACTTGTTCGGGCGCATTTATCTCATTGAGTGTGCTTTTAAACAATATTCAAATGAAGAGTCCGTCCGTCAATTTATATGAGTTCATCATGGCCTTGTAAACTCCTTCTTGGTGTACTCCCGAATTCCCGGGATCGTTCCAAAATAAACCAACATACTGCTACTCCCGTCATCCGATCCTTTTCTAAAGTACATCTCTTCTATGAGCGAGTCTGCGGTTTGTTCTTAACTGATATTATAGCATACCTGACAAATAATAACAAGGCACAATTCCGGCGCCAGGCAGCGTGACGCACCCAACATCGCGGTGGTGGTTAAAATCAGGCTAATACCCTCTGCAGCTCCACGCCCTATCTCATCGTTGTCCAGATGTAAGTGAATCGTATAACTCCTTTGTAAACAAAAAAAGCGCCCACACTTCTCAGCATTGAGAGTGTGAGCGCTGCATCAATTGTTATTACTTCATAGAAATAAAACGAGCCTGCTGAACCCATGATGTAGATTGATGTGAAAATACAGTTGCGATTTTTGCGTGTTGGAACACCCATGGCGTAAATTGGCACACAAATTGGTACACTTACGCAGTTTTATTGCTCTGGGAGGACTCTGATCAGTACAGCTTCGCGCCGGCCGGGATATGCGGATCCAACATCAGCAGATTCAGCCTCTCTTCCCCTTCGGTTTTATGCAGGGCGGAAAGCAGCATTCCGTTCGAGACAAGTCCCATCATGGGTCTCGGCGGAAGGTTCGTGATAGCGGCCAGCGTCTTTCCGATCATCTCTTCCGGTTCATAATAGGCATGGATACCGGACAGGATCACGCGGTCCGTGCCTGTCCCGTCATTCAATGTAAATTTCAGCAGCTTTTTGGATTTCGGGACAGCTTCACAGCCAAGGACCTTGACTACCCGGAAATCACACTTGGAGAAAGTCTCAAAATCAACATAGTCCGCGAAAAGCGGTTCGATCTCCACCTTGGAGAAATCGATCGTCTCTTCCGTCTGCGGAGCAGGCGTCTCAGCAGCGTCAGCCGCAGCGATCTGGTTCGCTTTGGCCCTGGCCGCGTCCTGATCCATGATCTGCTGCTCTTTTTCAAGCGTTTTCATGGTCGGGAACAAAAGCGCGTCCTTAATGGTCTCCGCCCCGGTCAGGAGCATGACCATCCGGTCGATGCCGAAACCGATACCACCGGTAGGCGGCATGCCCAGTTCCAGCGCGTTCAGGAAATCTTCGTCCGTATGATTCGCTTCCTCATCACCCTGAGCCAGCAGCTCTTCCTGGGCACGGAAACGTTCTCTCTGATCGATCGGATCATTCAGTTCGGAATAGGCATTGGCCATTTCCCAGGCATTCATGTAAAACTCGAACCGTTCCACATAATCCGGCTCGCCCGGTTTTTTCTTCGTCAGCGGGCTGATCTCGATGGGATGGTCGGTAATAAAGGTAGGCTGCAGCAGATGATCTTCGACATATTTCTCGAAGAAAAGGTTCAGAATATCGCCCTTTTTATGACGCTCCTCGAACTCGATCCCGTGCTCCTTTGCCAGATTTCTCGCTTCTTCCAGATCTTTGACCTCATTCCAGTCTATTCCGGCGTACTGTTTGACAGCGTCTCGCATGGAAAGACGGGCAAAAGGCTGGGAAAGATCCATCGTCACACCGTTATAGACGATGGTCTGGGTCCCCAGCACTTCCTGGGACACATGACGGAACAGACTCTCCGTCAGATCCATCATTCCGTGATAATCGGTATAGGCCTGATAGAGCTCCATCATGGTAAATTCCGGATTATGACGGTTATCGATACCCTCATTTCGGAATACGCGGCCGATCTCATAGACTTTCTCCAGTCCGCCGACGATCAGTCTCTTCAGATAAAGCTCCAGAGAGATCCTCAGCTTCCTCTCTTCGTTCAGCGCGTTATAATGCGTGAAGAACGGGCGCGCTGCCGCGCCGCCTGCGTTGGAGACCAGGATGGGCGTCTCGACTTCCAGGAATCCCTGGCTGTCCAGATACCGGCGAATGCTGGAAAGGATCTGGCTGCGGCGGATCAGGGTCTCCTTGACATCCGGATTCATCACAAGGTCCAGATATCTCTGGCGATACCGTGTCTCTGTATCCGTCAGCCCGTGGAACTTCTCCGGGAGCGTCTGCAGGCTCTTGGAAAGCAGCGTCACGCTGGTGGCATGGATCGAGATCTCGCCTTTCTGCGTGCGGAAAACATAGCCTTCCACACCGACGATATCGCCGACATCCTGATACCGTTTAAAGTCCTGATAGGCCTCATCACCGATCGAATCACGGGTGACATAACACTGGACCTGACCGGGTTTGTCCTGAACATGCATGAAGGAAGCCTTGCCCATCACACGTTTGGACATCATACGTCCCGCGATACGGACCGTCTGTCCTTCCAGATCATCAAAATGATCCAGAATATCCGTGGAATGATGGGTCACATCATATTTGGTGATCAGAAAAGGATCCTTTCCCGCGTCCTGCAGTTCCTTAAACTTCTCTCTCTTCAGCTTCAGGATCTGATTCAGATCCTGACCATTCTTCTGATTCTCGTTTGCCACTTTCCTAAACCTCTGACTATTAGTGTGTGATCTCCAGTACTTTCAGCGTACAGGTTCCGCCGGGCGTATCGAAGTGTACCTGATCGCCCACTTTGGCCCCCAGAAGAGCCTTGCCGACAGGAGAGTCGCCGGAGATCAGATCGGACAGCGGATCCGACTCCTCGGAGCCGACGATCTTATAAACGACTTCTTCCTCGAACATTTCGTCAAATACCTTAACGGTGGAACCGTAACTGACAGAGGAAGTATCAGCTTCCTCTTCCGAGTAGATCTCCGCGTTTTTCAGAAGACCTTCCAGAAAAGCGATCCGTCCTTCGATCCTTCCCTGTTCTTCCTTGGCAGCGGAGTATTCCGCGTTTTCCGACAGATCTCCCTGCGCACGCGCGTCTTTGATCCGAAGCACGACCGCCGGACGATCCACCAGCTTCAGATCCAGCAGCTCCTTCTCATATTGCTGGGCTGTCTGTCTGGAAAGCATTTGTTTTTTAGCCACTGTACTTTTCCTCTTGTTTTGCAAAAATATTCGCACCCCCGAAAGCCCCGGGGATGCATTGTAAAACGCTATTATACACGCATCGGGTACTTTTGTCAATCAGATAAAAGTTCCTTCAGTTCGTCCAGCGTCTGTACCTGCATGAGCGCCCGTTTTTTCCGGGCGGCGTCTTTCTGTCCTTTCAGATAACTCATGATATGGGGACGCATTTCCCGCATGGCAGTATACTCCCCTTTATGCTTTACTTCCAGCTCGGCATGATAAAGACAGAGCGCTCTGATCTCCTCCGGGCCCGGCATCGGCGGGATCTCTTCTCCTTTCAGCGCGCACGAGATCTGCCGGAAGACCCAGGGATTTCCCTGGCACGCTCTTCCCACCATCACCGCGTCGCATCCTGTTTCTTCCATCATCCGAAGTGCGGACGCCGCGTCCCTGACGTCTCCGTTGCCGATCACAGGGATACGGAGTTTTTCCTTTACCCGCCGGATCACAGAAAGATCACAGCTGCCGCTGTACATCTGTTCAGCGCTTCGTCCATGGACCGTCACTGCGTCCGCTCCGCCCTCCTCGGCCGCCAGCGCGATCTCCACGGCCTGATCATCTTCATTCCTTCTTCCCTTACGGATCTTGACCGTCACCGGGACCGAAACACCGCTTCTGACAGTGCGTACGATATCATAAACCAGTTCCGGCTGATCCATCAGCGCCGACCCTTCATGATTGGAAACGATCTTCGGCGCCGGACATCCCATGTTGATGTCGATACCGGCGAAATCGTTTTCCAGCATCATGGCCGCTTCCTTAAGGATCTCCGGATCCGAGCCGAAGAGCTGCACGAAGATCGGTTCCTCCTCAGGCGTATGCTCCAGCAGGAAACGGGTATTCTCGTTCCTGTAATGAAGTCCTTTGGCACTCACCATTTCCGTATAGGTCAGCGCGGCGCCGAACGACCGGAGGATCCGCCGGTATCCGCTGTCCGTCACACCGGCCATCGGCGCGGCAAGAACACGGCTTTCCGGATAGACCGCGCGGGAGCCTCTTCCGATCACGAATCGTTCTCTGTTTTCCATTCGGGCCTTTCCTCAGGAGCCAAGCTTTTTAGGCGATTTGTTTTTCATGGCGATCAGCCGGACGCCTTTTAACGCAAGTTCGTTGTCATAATGATCGATCGCGGGGATCTCTCCGGCCAGCATCTTTCCGAAACCGCCGGTCGCGATGACTTTCATATCCGGCAGATTCATCTCTTTCTTGATCTGTTCTACGATATACTGGACCTGGCCGATATATCCGTAGACCAGTCCAGCCTGCATGCATTCCATCGTCACGGAAGTGATGATGGACTCCGGCTTCCTGATCTCGATCGGGGGAAGCTGTGCCGCCTTTTCGCTCATCGCTTCGGCGGAAATGCCGATACCCGGAGAAAATACTGCCGCCATCAGCACGCCATCCTGATCGATGATCTCATATTTGGTCACCGTTCCGAAGTCCACGATAATGCAAGGCGCGCTGTAATACTCCAGGCACGCAGCGACGTCGCAGATCAGGTCCGCGCCGACTTCTCTGGGATTAGCCGTACGGATCTTTACCCCGGATTTCGTTCCCGGGCCGATCACCAGCGGTTCGATCTTCAGATAACGCCGGATCGATTCCACCACAGAATGCATGATGGCCGGAACGACGGAAGAGATCGCGACCCGTTCGATCGTGGACGGATCGATGCTTCTGGTCTGCAGCATGCCCCAGATCGCCGCGCCGTATTCATCCGTCGTGCGTTTGGTCCCGGTCGTCAGCTTCCATAAGTATCTCAGCTTTTCATCATCGAAAAGCCCTATCTTGATCTGTGTATTACCGATATCCAGTGCCAGAAGTCTCATGATTTCATTCCTTTCCGCCCAAGGGACCGAATCGTTCTGTACCAAACTTTCAGCTGTTCAAAGAGTTCGCTGTGTTCCCGCTCGAATTCACTGACCAGGAGTCTTGCCGAGACCTGATCGTAGCCAAGATCATCTTCTTCCGCGTAGGAATCCAGATAGACCTCTCCGTCGGGTCCGAACCCCAGTTCCGTCACACCGCCGGCTTCTTCCGTAATAAAGATCATTCCGGAGAGGATCTCGTTTTTTACGGCTTCCGGCAGTTTTCCCATCGCATCATTGAAATAGTATTTATTTTTGTACTGACTGACATAAGCCAGGATCTGGTTTTCTTCCACGTCATCCTCCTGAAGTTGTCCCTATAAACAGAAAACAAAGCCCGTTAAGCTGATCACAGCTTCGACGGGCTTGTCCTTTTTAAGCCATGGCCGGTTCGGTAAACAGCGCGTCAAACTCGGCGCCGCTGATCTTCTCCTTCTCCAGCAGAAGATCTCTGGCCCGAAGCAGCACGCTGTGGTTCGCCCGGATGATCTCACGGCACTTATCGTGCGCTTCTTCCACGATCCGATGGATCTCCTCATCCACGGTCGTCGCGACGTTCTCGCCGTAGTTGCGGGAATGACCGATATCCCTGCCGAGGAAGACCTCTTCGTTACGCTCACCGAGTTTGACCAGTCCCACACGCTCGCTCATACCGTATTTCGTGACCATGTTGCGGGCCAGGTCTGTCGCTCTCTCGATATCGTTGGAAGCGCCGGTGGTGATATCGCCGATCTCGATCTCTTCCGCTACGCGTCCGCCCAGCAGAGAAATGATCTCGTTCTCCATCTGTGACTTGGTCATATACATGGAATCCTCTTCCGGCAGCGGCATGGTATAACCACCGGCCAGACCGGTCGGAATGATGGATATGCTATGGACCGGGTCCAGTCCGGGCAGCACATGATGGATGATCGCGTGTCCCGCTTCATGGACTGCTGTGATCATCTTTTCCCGATCGGAGATCACGCGGCTCTTTTTCTCGGTACCCACACCGACCTTGATAAAGGCTTTCTGGATATCCTCCTGGGTAATAAACCGGCGATCCGCTCTCGCGGCATAGATCGCCGCTTCGTTCATCAGGTTTTCAAGATCGGCCGGAGTAAAGCCGGCTGTGATCTTGGCGATCTTTTCCAGATCGACATCCTCACCAAGCGGCTTCTTCCGGGAGTGGACTTTCAACACCGCGATCCTTCCTTTAACATCCGGACGGCCTACGACGACCTGCCGGTCGAACCGTCCCGGACGCATGATGGCGGGATCGAGAATATCCACACGGTTGGTCGCCGCCATAACGATCACGCCGAAATTGACACCGAAACCGTCCATCTCGACCAGAAGCTGGTTCAGCGTCTGTTCTCTTTCATCGTGACCGCCGCCGAGACCCGTGCCTCTCTGACGGCCTACCGCATCGATCTCATCGATAAACACGATGCTCGGCGCGTTTTTCTTGGCCTGTTCAAACAGATCCCTGACACGTGAAGCACCGACACCGACAAACATTTCCACGAAGTCGGAGCCCGAAATACTGAAGAACGGAACACCGGCTTCGCCGGCGACCGCTTTGGCCAGATAGGTTTTTCCTGTACCGGGAGGGCCTACCAGCAGAACGCCCTTCGGGATCCTCGCGCCAAGCTGGATATACTTCTGCGGCGCGCGAAGAAAATCCACGATCTCCTTCAGCTCTTCCTTCTCTTCTTCCAGTCCTGCCACATCAGCAAAACGGATCGGATTGTTATCCTTGGTGATCACCTGCGCGTTGCTGCGGCCGAAATTCATCATTTTGCTGTTGCTCGCGCCGCCGCCCTGCATCCGGCTCCAGATAAAGAACATGATGAAGGCCATGACCGCCGTCATGATAAAGATCGGAAGGATCTCGCTCCAGATGCTGTCCGGTTTCACGGCTTCCACCGTTACCGGTATCTCCGGATAGTTTTCAGCCATCATCTGCCGGAACGCTTCGATATTCGAAATATAGACCGTCTTTTCAGCGGATTCCTTGGTCAGATCCCCATAGCTGAGCGTCGCGTTGCCCATCTCGGCGGATCCGATCTTGATCGGTTCGACAGTGATGCTTTTGATTTTCCCTTGTTCCAGTTCCTGACGGAACTCCTTGTCTGTCAGGCGTTCTGTGGAGGAACCGAGACGCATTCCTCCAAAGAACAGCACTCCCATAATCACTGCAAGGATCAGCACATACAGGATGACACCTCGTCCTGTTTCTTTCAAATCATTCCTCCTGCTCTACATAAGCGATATACGGCAGATTCCGGTATTTCTGAGCGTAATCCAGACCGTAGCCAAGCACGAATTCATCCGCGATCTCAAAACCGCTGTATTTGACATCTACCGGTACCACACGGCGGGCGGGCTTGTCCAGCATCGTACAGATCTGTACGCTGGCTGCCCCTTTCTTTACCAGATAGGTGCTGAGAAAGCTGAGTGTCCGTCCCGTATCGACGATATCCTCGACGATCAGTACGTGTTTGCCTTCGATGCTGTCATCCAGATCCTTTTTGATCTTGACTTCACCGCTGGAGATCAGTTCGTTGCCATAGCTGGACAGCACCATGAAATCCATGGTAACGGGCACGGTGATGCTCTTGGCCAGCTGCATCATAAACATCGCGCCGCCTTTCAGGATGCAGATCAAAACGATCTCTTTCCCTTCATAATCACGGCTGATGATCGCGCCAAGCTCAGCGATCTTGTTTTCCAGTGTTTCCTGGTCGATCATCACTTTGATCTGATCTTCTCTCATCATCTCTTTCTCCTTGATCATAGTATGCTTGTATCATAGACTCTGTTTCGGAAGAGATCTTCACGTCCTCACTGATCCTCCCGCCCACGATCCACAATACTTTGTCCCCGGCACAAAGGAGCACCGCCTCATCTCTTTTCGCTCTGGGCACATGGTCATCCTGCAGGATATCCTGCAGCTTTTTCCTTCCCATCGTCCCATCAGCAAGACGAATCATCATATAATCTCCTGCTCTTCTTCCGCGCCAGACAGGAAGAGGCTCTTCTTCCGGAAAAGAAAGGATCTTCACAGGAGAATCCGTCGGAAAAACAGCTTTTTGCGGATCAGATCGAACCGCCAGCACTTCTTGTTTTCCAAGTCTTCTCACCCAGGCGTTCTCCGAACAGACAGCAGTGAAATGAGGACATTTGTAAATGCAAAGTATATCATAGGACTTTTCCACCGTCAAGCCTTTCGGAAGGACGATTTGCCGTCCGGACTGTCCTTTCGTGAGCGAAAACAGATACTTCAGGTGATGTCCGGAAATATCTTTGGAAAGTCCGTTGTCCTCAAGAAACTTCAGAAGGACGCGGCTTTGGATCGCCTTCGGATAAGAAAGCAGGCGTGAGATCTTTATCGCGCTGCCTTCATCGGACTTCGTCCGGCAGTCCCGCCAGGCTTTTTCCGCCTCTTCTTCCAGAAAAGAAAGATCTTCCCGGATACTGTCAGACATCGCGCAGAGCGCAGGTATGATCTGTGGATTATAGGAAGCGAGCTGCGGCAGGAGTTCTTTCCTGATCCGATTGCGGGTATAACCGGTATCCAGATTGGTCTCATCCGTCCGATAAACAAGCTGATGCTCTTTTACATAGTCGTCCAGTTCTTCTTCCGTCACCTCCAGCATGGGACGAAAGAGCCTCCCCGGACCGAATTCATTGGCAGAAAGGACCTTCATACCGCCAAGACCTTTGAGTGAAGTTCCCCTGAGCATATGCAGGAGGATGGTTTCCGCCTGATCTTTCTGATGATGTGCCAGCACGATCACATCGCCTGACGCTTCTCTGGACAAAGCCCGGTAACGAAGCCGCCTGGCCGCTTCTTCCGAAGAAGCGCCTTCCTCCTCGACCAGAGCAGGAACATCTACATAAACCGCATGATACGGAATCTTCAGCTTTTCACAAAGTTCATGGCAAAAGGCCTCATCCAGGTCTGCCTGCTGCCTCATTCCATGATGCACATGAACGGCCCGAAGAGAAAAGGCCATCCCCTTGTCCCGCAAATGATCCAGCGCATGGAGAAGACAGACAGAATCCCGTCCACCGGAGAGTGCCACGGTAAACCCGGGCTTCTGATCCGGAAAAGCATACAAAATACAATCGGACACTTTCTTTTCCAGTCCTGTCATTTCTCCTCCTCCTTTTCGGTATGACAGAAAAACCCGAGCCCTCGGCTCGGGATTTTGATCGTTCATTCTTATTCGACCTGAACCAGGTATTCTCCGGGAAAAAGCAGGCGGAACCTGTTTCTCGCCATATCCTCACGATATTTATCGGAATTGATGTAGTTCTGATCGATTTTATTCAAAAGCGCTTCGGTCTTTGCTTCCTCAATGGCCTCTTCCAGCTGGATTTTCTGTGCTTCCAGAGAATCCAGCTCATTTTTCAGGGAGATCGTCTGGAAGAAACAGGCTCCCAGAAAGCCAACGACAAAAAGAAAAGAAAAAAGTCCGGCCAGCACGCCTTTTGTCCTTGTTCCGGGTTTCGCCATCTCTTCATAGACGATCGCGGCTTTCGTTTCCTGCTGCGGAACGCTTTCACCGGATGCTGTTTCCAGATCGGCGGGCATTTTCTCTGCCAGGGACGCGGCGAGCCAATCCTGCTGCGGCTGCTTTCTCGCGGTACTGTTTCTGGGCATACTGCCATCCTCCTTTCTTCAAAGACTCATATCGCATCGTTCATTTTATCGCAGGCTTAAGATAAAGTCAAGCCTTTTCAAAGAATCCGGTACATGGAGCCGGCCACTTCTTTTCTGGCGTTTTCATTGATCTCCAGGATCTCAGCCTTCAGATTATTGTTCCCAAACTGGATCTCGATCACATCGCCGATCTTCACTTCTGTTCCTGCCTTGGCGACTTTTCCGTTGATCATGACCCGACCGGCGTCACACGCTTCATTGGCGACTGTCCGTCTCTTGATGATCCGGGAAACCTTCAGATATTTATCTAACCGCATTTTCGCTCCTTGTTTTCCTATAATGAGTAAGTCCCGGTACCGTTAAGTACCGGGACTCTTTGACTGGCTTATATCCCTATTTGGTGGAGATCAAGCGTTGACAGCATCTTTCAGGCCGCGGCCAGCTTTGAACTTGGGCGCCTTGGAAGCAGCGATCTTAATTTTCTTTTTGGTCTGAGGATTGATTCCGGTGCGGGCGCTTCTCTCAGCAACCTCAAAAGTACCGAATCCAACGAGCTGGATCTTCTCGCCCTTTTTCAGGGTCTCGATAACGACATTCTCAAATGCGCCAAGAGCCTTCTCGGCATCTTTCTTGGTAAGTCCAGCATTCTCAGCGATAGCTGCAACAAGTTGTGCTTTGTTCATTGTAGTTCCTCCTTAATGAATTACGAAAAAATGAATACCCTATAGTTATATACGAGCCTGATGGTTTTGTCAAGCAGATTCACGCATTTTTCCCGTTATTTTCGGGAGATTCCGCGATTTTTGTGCAGTTTTACATAGCTTTTATACTGAAAGAGGCCTTAAACTGACCGCCGCCATCGATTTTTTCGATGCCATCCTTCTGTGGAAGCTCACCTTCGAAGTCTTCGTAGTCCGCCAGACCGAACCATG
>JAFZQZ010000011.1 GCA_017620135.1 Bacillota bacterium | reverse complement strand
TCAATAATATCCATCCTCTGTTATTTTTTGAAAAAGCGCCTTCTGGGAGCTTTGTTAAAGTTACCCTTTTTTGCCATGAATAACGACTTGAAAGATCTGAAAAATCCTCAATTCATGCTTGACTTTTCATAGCTGGTCTCCCTGATAATTACTCAAACTTGAAGAGTCTGGTAAATCCGGTGATCTCGAAAACTTCCATCACGGCTTTACTGACATTTCTCGCGATCAGAACGCCATGTTTCTGACGCATATCCATATATACATGGCGGAAGGCACGAAGACCGGCGCTGGATACGTATTCCAGTTTGCCCATGTCCAAAACGAGCGTATCGAACTGTGGGACCAAAGAGACCAGGATATTTTCGACTTCCTGTGAATTTGTCGCATCAATATATCCGATCAGGTGAAGTTCACCTTCTGTCCCGTGTTTGATGAGATTCATATCCATGCTTATTCTTTATCCTCCCTCTCCGGTTCTTTTTTCCCGGTACTTTTTCTGAATTCAGTTTCAAAAGCTTCCATTTCCGCGATACGCTGCGCAGCCAGCTCTTCCCTTTCTTTTCGGGCTTTGAGCGCTTCTTTTCTCTGTTCTTCTCTCAGCGCTTTCTTTTCTGACGCGGAAAGACGTTTTTTCTTCTCCTTCTGAGGCTTTTCTTCCTTCTCTTCTTCCGGTGCGGTTTTCTCAGAGAAGGTGACCGTTTCCGGCAGTTTCTTTTTCAGGGCTTTCAGCGCTCTGCCCCTTGCTATCGGACCGCTGAAGCCTCTTCCCGCCCAAGCGGTCAAAACCGGTTCTCCCTCGCGAAAAGTAAAGGTCAGCATAGCCGGTTTGGTCAGAACATATCGGATCAGACACGCGACGATCTCCGGCTGCTGCCGGAAAAGGACCCCGCGTCCGATGTCTTTCATCGCCTCACGGACCGCTTCAATGGTCATTTCCTCATTCAGTGAGGTCTCCAGAAGCTGATTTTTATGTCCTACACCCAGGATCCTGATTCCGAGCGCCCCATCCGCTACACCGCTGGGGATCGCCAGATCATCCGGGCCGATCGGAGAAAGCCTTCCGTCTTCCAGACGAATCGTTCTGCCCAGAAAGACTTTCCTGATCTCGCGTTTAAACTCAGTCATCAGGTCTCCTTTCTTTTAGGACGCACCAAGGATTTTTTCGTTACGTTCACGAAGATCATAGAATACTTCATCCGCCCGGAACATATGGCTGCGGATCTCTGTCAGATCCATCGGGCCGAATTTGTAGTAAGGACATTTATAGGATGGCGTGTACTTCGTCTTCAGCGGGAACGAGTTGAAGGATACGATGATACTGTTTCCGGTACTCTCCTGGTTGTTCAGTCGCTGCAGCTCACTGGGATAGATCAGGGGACGTACCTGTGTATTCGTCGATACGTTGATATCGCCGGCCTTCGATCCCAGCGAGCTGGAAGTCGAAGTCGTACGAACTGTCATATTGCCGCACATTTCCGAGAACATCTTACAGGTATCTGTATCGTTCGAACCGATAAACATCTTGACACCGCAGTTACCTATGACGATATCCGCCACTTCCTTGCCGTACACATTCGTCAGCTGTACGAAAGACTGGACGACCATGCTGAACCAGATCTTACGTGAACGGCCGACAGTGATCATCTGGCCGAATTTATCGATCTTCGGCATATTACCAAACTCATCCATGATGAAATAGACATTTCTGGGAAGCGTCTGGCCGGGAAGTCCTGTCGCGATCTTGATCAGTGCTTTATAGGTGCTCAGGATAAACAAAGATGCCAGCGCGTGCCTCGTATCTTTTTCATCCGGGATCTTCAGAAAGAGCGCGCAGGGACCGGTGGTGAATTCATCTACATGGATATCTGTCGCACTCGTCAGACCGCAGAGGCCGCGGTCATTGAAAAGGTTCATCTTATCAAAGGTGATCGACATGTAGGATCCGAGCGTCGTATCCGGCGCGGTCATGACCTGACGGGACAGCTGGTATGCCTGTGAGAGTTTACTTCTACCTTCAAAATAATCCTTCAGGATCTTATAATTGTCCTCACTGGATCCAAGCGCTTTATTGATATTGAAAAGATTGAACTTTTCCTTCGTCATCCCCAGATCGGGATTCGCGGAGTCTTCCAGCATCGCCAGTGCCGTAGCCATGACGATACTTCTGGCGCCTTTTTCCCAGAGGGGATCCTTTTCATTCTGAACGGGGATCAAACCGCCGATCAGGTCGGACAGATCCTCATACATTTCATCGTAGATCTTCTGCTGGGCGACGGAGATATCATCCCGGCAGTGACTCATATCCGTATAAGCCTTGCCTTCCCATTCGACCCAGTTTTCGCCTTCCTCCGCCTCTCCGTTCATTCGGCGAAGATCCGGATACTTGGACATGGAGTCGATATGCGCGATGATATTGTTGCCCGCGTCCAGGTAGGCCTGATAGGCATCCCAGATGGGTTCCAGCGGATTCCAGCGGGAAGATGAATAGGTATCACGAAGATCCAGCACCATGACCTTATAACCACGACTCTTCAGAAAGCCCGAATGGAGGTCAAAAAGCTCACCTTTCGGGTCAGTCATGATCATACTGCTTCCGCAGTTGGTCGCACCGAGGATCTGGATCATCGGGTTGATAAAGGTCGTTGTTTTACCGGAACCGGTCGCGCCGATGACCAGCGCGTGCACGCCCGGCTTGAAATTACCAACGAGTTTTCCCTTTTTATCCAGAACGGCACGTACCGGAACTCCGTCATTCTTTGCCTGTGGCAGTGTCTCATACGTGAACGGCGGGAAATACTTGTCGCGTTCCTGATCGGTCAGGAAACGGCTGTTTTCCAGAGGACTCTCGACGACATTGCTGTCCGCCTTTCCGCCCAGCATTTTCCGGCCGAGCTTGGCTCCGTTCCGGAATCCGCCGCTGATCGCGTAGAGCACGCCGCTGACAATGGTGATCGTAAGTCCCAGTATCCAGGTGGCGGGCTCGATCAGAAGTCTCGGACGAAAAGCCCATTTGCCTCCGGATACGGCGGCTCCCAGGTTTTCGACTACAAATCTCACCAGCGCGCCGAGAAACAGGGATACGACCAGAAATAAAAGAATGATCAGAACAAGGGATTTTTTATCCATATTCCGAATTCTTTCCGTTATGTCTTCCCAGAGTTTCTTAATCATCAGAACTTCCCTCCGCACTTTCCTGTCCGCCGTTTCCGGCGGGAGTATCCTGAGCCGCTTCTTCCTCTCCTTCCTCTTCCTGCACAGCTACAGACGGTTCCTCTTCCGGCGCAGTGTAGCTTTGCAGGGCATGTGATTCAATGGTAAGTGTTCCGTCATTTCCGGTAACGTTTACGGCTGCCGTGATCTCACAGGCCCCGACTGCCGAACAAAGATGGATCTGTGATCCGCCGACAGCTGCCGGTCGGAAATAGGCTTTCACCTGTTTCTCTCCATACTGAAGACCCAGATATTCGAGTACTTCCTCCTGATCGGATCTTCCTTTCCAGTCAAAGTAGGCATCGGATGAATAGCTTTCATCGACCGGCGCGTTTTCCAGTTCCTGTATCTGTTCTTCGGTCAGTATTTCCGACTCCGCTTTCTTCGCTTCTTCCTCCAGCTGCTTCATAAGATCTTCATCCGAAACGAATTCCGGATAGACCAGGTTCTGATCCCAGACGACCAGCACCAGATAACCATCCTGATCCATCGTCAGGGCGTACGGATAGGCCGTGTTCTCTCCCCCGCGGACAGGTTCAAAATAAACCGAAAGATCATGACTGACGATACTTGTCAGCAACTTATTTCCGCTTTGCGTAACTTCCACCACCAGATTCAGTTCTCCCAGCCGGGAGAAACCATCCGCGTCTGTCAGGACCAGCGTGAGCGCTTCTCTTCCCTCTGTCTGAGGATGAAAGATAAACTCACAGCTGCTCTTTCCTCTCTGCTGCGGGGTCTCCACCTGGATCATATGGTTTTCCGCATTCTCATCATAGCCTTCTGCGACCCATTCGTAGCCGGGGGCAGCCGTCCGGTCGATCACGAGCCGGACGGTGCCGTTTCTTTTTTCCTGCCAGCCATAGGGATAGATCGTTCCTTCTCCTCCCTGATAGGAGCCGCGGTTATTGCCTTTGATGACCAGAAGGATCGTCAGGATGAGCGCCAACAGTCCTAAACCGATACAGACATAGATCAGTATCTTCCGTTTCCTTTCCTTTTCCAGGATCAATTCACCGGAAAAGGTCAGCTCTTCATTCTTTTCTGCCATCCGTTCTAACCTCCTGAACTGTCTTCCGTCTGGGAGTTATTATTCTGCTGGAGACTTGCCCGATAGGCGTTTCCTGCTTCGATTGCCTTCTGCATGTTGGCCTCTGCCTGCGGAAGTGGATTGGTTTCCGATTCGACCGTCACCACGACCGTAAAGAGTTTTCCTCCCGTCGATCCTGAGTTGACCGTGATCAGGTAGTAGAGATTGCTTCCGGTATAGTTCGCCGGCGCGGTAAAGATGATACCGCCATCTGTTGTAAAACTGCCGCTCTTCTGAACCTGTTCGATCGCGGAAAGGACAGCGGCCGCCGCCTGCAGTTCTTCGTCTGTCGACGAGAAGTCTACCATGATCTGATTCGCCTGAGCGATCAGGGAATCGATTTCGCTTTCAGAATATCCGTGGGTCTCTTCCAGTCTGGCCCGTCCGGTCGCTTTCGTGGCCGGATCATAGGAGGCGATACTTGCTGAATACCCTTCCTGTCCGGAGACTCTCGGTGTCACGACGATCTTCTCACCGGAACCGATGAGTACCGTTGTCTCGCCTCCGTTCATGATCGACTGCGTCGATCCGGAAGCCGGATCATATACTTCGCCGACCGCCCGGACTCCGTTCCAGGCTGCGAGTGCTTCTTCCAGCTGATCCTCCTCACTGCGGACCGTGATTTCGATCGTGAAGAACGCGTCGGGATTTTCTTTGGAAATAACCTTAACGATATATTTCAGTCTGATATCACTGTAGTTGCGCGGAAGCGTGAAGGTCAGCAGGTTGTCATCATAGGTGAAGCTTCCGTCTGAATCCAGCATGGCGCCGACGATATCCAGCACTTTCTGCGCGTTTTTCTTTTCTGTCGAAGAGGACTGCGAAGAGTTGACGGAAGCCAGTGCCAGCGCGTAAATGTCTTCCAGATAGTTCTCGTCGTACATATGCGTGGCTCCGAGCATCGCGCGTTCTTCCGCACCGGTGTTCGGATCGATCATCGTCAGCTTGTAATCCAGTCCTTCAGACGAACCGGTGATCCGGGTCCTTACCGTAACGATCGTTCCGGAATCCACCACATATGCTTCATCCTGTCCGTTATGGATCTCGACCTCCTGCGGCGTACTCGTACCCGTGCGGGAGATCAGATTGACGGTACCGATCATGACGATATCCGCCAGGAAGATCCGCTGCGGATCGTTCTGGAAGATCCGTCTGTCTACCGTACGGCTGACCCATGGGCCGTCCAGACCGGTCTGTACACTGATCTTATAGGGTTTCCAGAAGCTGAGATCCGCGCTGGAACCGCTGGAGCCGGAATGATAAGGCTCGAGTTCCACATATCTGGTCTCCGCAAGTCCCGGAATGATCAGTTCCAGTTCATCCTTGCCCTCGGCGCTGAAGCCGTCGCCTGCTTTGACATAAGGCCGGATATCATTATAGGTCTTTGTCTGCATGGCGCCCTGCTTGTCATAGTATCCCACCGTCATACGGATCGGATCCTTCGTGCCGCTGCTCATGGATGCTTCATCAGCGGCCGTCTCGATGATCATCGAAAGGACTTCGACATCGCCGAGGAAATTGATCCTGGCAGGCGTCTGTCTGGGGGTCATGCCATTCTGGATGCTCCATTCCTTCACGATCGTTCCGTCGTCCTTCTGACTGCACAGGTAAGCCTGTGTCATCGGCGCGTCGATCGCTCCTACCGCTACGATATTGATGCCTGTGATCTCGCTGATTTCTCCGATATCAAAATCGACTTCCATGACCTGAGAGGGACTGATCGAATCATAACCCATGTCGGTCAGATAGACATATTTGCTTCGAAGTTCCTGTCCCGCCATCGTGCGGAAGTAAAGCGCGAAAGCAACATCCTTCTGCTCGGCGAGCAGCTCCTGCGCCTGGATATTATCCGACAGCTGGAACAGCAGTCTTTGCGAATACTGGCTCTCCACATTGGAAATGATCTTCATGCTGGCGCCTGAATCAGCATTGCCAACGCCGCCAAGACGATAGGTCTCGATCAGAACACCGCCGCGAATTCTCTGTATGATACCGTAATTCATCGGTGTGACGAGCGGTGTCAGCGAATCCGACTTCACATCCACGACGCCAAGTCCCTGCATATTGTTCGCGTTCAGTCCGAGCGCGTAGAAGACCTGATTACCGTTTTCATCCACTCCCAGATTCATAAATCCGGTGGATACCTGCATCTCACGCAGATTATTGCCGTCCGTATAGTGAACAGCCGCCATCAGCTCATAATCACTCGGATTGGCGTAAGAACCGCCGGTCGCCGGATAAATATAAAGATTCAGAATGTCATTGCTCGACGCGGGCTCACGGGTGACCTTGGATTTCCAGTCGAACGTAGCGGGATCGAGCGAGATCTCGTTGTGTTCAAACACGATACTGACTTCAGAGATCGAATTCTGCTGGAGATTCCGGAACAGTTCCACATCCTTGGAAATGCCCTGATCACCGCGGTTCCAGTGGGCGATCGGCGTCGGATTCTGTCCGTTTTTATAGCGGTAGCTGTATTCACCGTTGGAGTTGATGTACCGGGTACCATCCGCGTTGATCATATAAACCGTGACATTGGAAATATTCCAGACCGTCGGCACACTGCCTTTGATCTGCAGTTTCATGTCGATGATCTCCGTAATATCCTGTACGGTTATGATGAAATAATCTGTCGTACCGGCACGGAACTGATACTGCGGATCACTGACGTAGAAGTCCATATTCTCTTCGCGTACTTCATCGCCATAGGTCACTTTTCGGGTCATCGTGCCTTCACGTCCGGCATACTCGTTCATCTTCTCGATCACATCGATGCCTTCTTCGGACTTGACGCGGCCTTCGGTATTGAAGTAGTTGAAGCTCATGCTCATGCCGCCGGCCAGTGTCGCGCTGCTCGTCCTGACCTTATTCAGGTTCTCATCGTACAGGATCTTCGTCCCGTAAGGGCCGGTCTCGATAGCGATCAAAAGCTTCGCGCTGTAGGAGCTTTCGGTGATCGAATAGGTCGTAGCCAGTTCTGACATAGAATGGCCCGGCGCGCCTTCGTTCGTACTGACTTCACCGGGATCACGGTAATCGATACCTACCCAGCCGAGTCCTTCCGCTCCTTCGCCGCGCGCAGCCCAGGTCGGACTGATCGCCTTGTCTGTCTTCAGTTCAACTTCTATATATTCAATTTGCAGTTTATCGTAGATATTGCTGTTATCGTCCTGATTGTCCGGAAGTACCTGGATCGCGATCAGATCACCGTAATTCTGACTTGTCGGTATCTTGAAGTTTACGATCGCGCCGGTACGGAAAGCATCGCCCTTGATCTGCTGGTTAGCCAGCGTCACACCGCTTGAGCCACGCTCAAAGATCAGCTGGAAGTAGAAAAGGTTGGCACTGCCTGAATCATCATTGCCTTCATTGACTTTGTTTCCGGCTACCTTGACTTTCACATTGTAGACATACCGTTCTCTCGTAAAGCCGAGATCCTGCTGCGCATCCTCAAAAGTCATGTACTGGGAAAGCTGTTCCCAGTCGATATCATCACGGTCACTGACGATCTCACCGTTGGCCGTGATCTTGTTCCAGCGTCCGTCATCCTGGATCAGCGTACCGCGATCCGCATCCGTATCATCGCCGCCGGAACCGCCGTCACCGGAACCGTCACCACCGGAACCATCGCCTTCGCTGCCTTCACCCGAACTGCCCGGTTCGACTCCGCCGACCGCGTACAGAGCGCCGACAGAGAAACAGGGATCCTGCGTCTTCACCTGACGGCTGAATTTCAGATAAGAATGCAGCAACGGTTCCGAGCTGTCCGAAGATCTTCGCTCCACAGAAGTAAAGTTCCCCCACTCCGCGGTGCGTGTCTCATAGGACTTGATCATGGCGATCGTCAGGCCTTTGATCTGCCACTCATCCGATCCGTTAAGCTTGACCGAGACATCGGTAAATTTTTTCACATTCTGAAGGGGAATGATGAACTGAACCGTGCCTCCCTGCCTGAAGCCGTACGCGTAAGCGAAATTGCTTCTGTTGCCCGGCCATTCTCCGTAGAAGGACTGTACAAAGTCACGAATATTGTACTCGTCACTGACGATTTCCTTGTCCTTCATATTGATATAATGGAACTGGATCAGTATATCGTCCAGCGTTCCGGCGTTCGCTACATTATCTGTTGAGATCGTGATCAGATATTTTTCTCTCCGGTCGACCGGCTCCAGTACCAGATTTCCTCCGGTACTGACCTGCATGGACAGAAAACTTGTCTGTCCCGCTTCCAGCCCGATGCCTTCTACAGAACTGGCGACAGAATACGATACCGGTTCGGCGTTCTTATTGAACTCGTATTTGATCGACGCCCCGTCCAGTGTGACATTCATTTCTCCGTCTTCCGCGGAATAAAGAGCAAAGCAGGTATAGGCAATATTGTCTGTCTGGCTGATCGATCCTCTTTGACCAGCGACATCTGTCCCGTAGATCATGATACCGGTCTCAGTCAATGCCTGGTTCATCCCCAGACTGATACTGACTGTGCCAAGTTCCTTGAAATTCGGAAGGATCGCGGGAAACGCGATCTTATCTCCCTGCTGTCCATATCCCGCGATCGCGATATCCCCCAGGGATTCCCTGATATACCCCAGTGCGTTCATCATCAGGGGGAGCGAGACGTCACGAACATTATCAAAAACATCATAATACCGGACATTCAGACTCGCTGTTTCGATCATATTCGAATGGCTTAAAGTCGCTTTCGACCCGGCCTGATAGAGGGCTGCCTGAGCTTCGAATCCCGCCAGACCGACATCCGCCAGATCGAGCCGGAACACATACTGGTTTTCCGCCTCTGATCCCTGTCTGAATCCGACATTTGTTTTTTTGTTGTACCGGCTCTCATACGCGCTCTTACTGGTCGAAGTCACGAGCGTGATACCGGCCGTTCCGACCGTGGAATCCATCGGCGCGATATTGAACACACCACCGGCCGCGTTCCATCTGAAAAAGCCTGACCCTTCCAGCATCGCGGCTTCCGCGATGATCTCACCGATAAAATCGATATAACCGGTATTGGAGTAGTAACCGTACATTTCCAGACCGTACAGAATGTCCACACGGTACAGACGGATACCCTGGCATGCCCAGATACTTCCTTCGTCTGTCCAGCCGCCGAATACCTGGATCTTATCGATACTCGTCACGGTAGCCGGCGTCTCAAATAAAAACTGATCCGTCTGAACTGAACCGAGAGGCAGCTTCTGATCGAGACTGGTAACCAGAGAACAGTTAAAAGTATCATTGATCATCGAAATCCGGCTGTTCCTGTTTCCGGCTTTCGCGGCGATCCTGAATCCTGATTCGATCGCGTCTTCACCCGGCATCAGGACGACCGTACGCCTGGTTGAACCTGTGTGGTATTCGATCGCGAAATAGATCACGTTATCCGCGTTGCCGCCGCCCTGACGGGTACCGCTGCTTACTTCGAGGATATAAGTATTGGACACGCTTTTTCCGTTTCCTACTTTCGTCCCCTTTAAAGGCGCAGTGATAGAAGGACTTCTGCCGCTGATCTCAGCAGCTTTCGCCGGTGTCACCGGCAACAGCTCGATCAGCATGGTCAAAGCCAGAAGTCCTGCCAGGACCTGCCGTAAGCATGCTTCCCATTTCGTTCGCATCCGTGTTGTTCCTCTTTCCTTATTGTCTGCGGCGGCGTTCACGCTGTGCGTCCGCTTCTTTGATCAACTCTTCCAGTGTGATCACACTGGTCTCCTTACCGTCCGCCCTCATCCGTTCGAAAGCAGTCATATTCATCAGGCTCGCGGCAAAGCTGCAGAAGGATGACATGAAATCATCATCGTCATCTTCGTCGTCTTCCTCTTCGTCTTCCTCATCTTCCAGATCTTCATCTTCATCGAAGAGATCGGCGAAGTCATCATCATCACCCATCAGATCATCGTCGTCGATATCTTCCTCGTCTTCCTCAATGATACCTTCGTCTTCCAGATCTTCATCCGTGAATTCGTCTTCATCTTCATCTGATTCGTCGAAGTCGTCAGCGAACATCACGGTCAGGTCGCCGTCCTCCTCTTCGGAGTAGATATCTTCATCTTCATCGACTTCTTCAGAATAGATGTCTTCTTTCTCGTCTTCTTCCTCCGCACCGGCAGGCTCTTCTTCCTGTCCCATCAGAGCGGCGAAGGCAGCAAAGTCGGCAAAGTCACTGTCTTCATCCTGTTCAGGTTCTTCCTGGACAGGCGCCGCAGTGGCCATCCGCAGTTTTTCGTTTTCTTCCTGAAGTTTTTTCAGCTGCTCATCCATCTGGCGGCGCATCGCTTCCAGTTCTTCTTCTTTTCTGCGCAGCGCCTCCAACTGTGCCTGGATCGCCGGATCAACTGCCGGCGCGGCTGAGGTATCCTTTTTTTCTTCTACTTCTTCACTGATAACAGGTTCTGCCTGCGGTATCAGCCCATTGGATTTGCCTCGTTCGGCGGCATCCGCCATACGTCCGAGCGCGGACGCGATCATATCGAACACGGCCATGGCCTGATCTCCTCCGGCACGACCCGGCGTGGGGATCTGGCTGAGCGGTTCCATATGACCAGAAGAAAGATCGGCCTGCGCGAGCGGCGTTGCCGGTTCCGTTGATACTTCACGAAGCGTGACAGTCGGTTCTTCCTCCACATGAAGCGTGACCCTGCTCTCTTCTTTCGGTTCGCTCTCCTGCAGGGACGCGTATTCTTCTTCATCAAAGACGCGGAAGTTGACGCCGCCGGACGTCTTTACATCCTTCACGGCCGCTTCCTTCTTCTTGCGGTGCGCTACCGTCGCTTCATGCGCGGCACGGCTGATGCCCACGAAGTCTTCCCAGTTCTGCGCGCCTTTTTCTCCCAGGAAATACCGGCTCTGATAGTCGTTTTCTTCGAACATTTCCTGGATACCGGTCGTTGTCTGGACGGTAAAGGTAGACCGACTGCTCGGACTCATGATGGTAAATGCCTGGCCACGAGGTGCCTGAACGATCTGTTCCTGCTCGTTCTCATTGATGCCGCCCGCGTTCTGATAAAGTTTGATCAGATCCTGTATATCATTGGGGGCCAGCGCAAAGATAAAGCTGTACTGACATGCATTGATGATAGCAGTGGATTTTCTGGCCAGTTCCTCCGAACCGACGAAGTCCTTGATGTTCTGCGTAATGACGATCTGCATACCGTTATACTTACGGATACGCTTCGCCAGCTGGAACATGAAGTCCAGAGCGATCGGGAATTTCGTGTCGATAAAGACATGAGCCTCATCGATGACGACCACGATCCTTCTGTTCGCTTTGTAGCGAAGGTTGTAATCGCGGTTCTTGATGATCTCGTTGTCAATATATTTCAGAACGAGCAGCATCTGTGCGTTCGCGATGGTCGAGTTGCGGTTTGCCAGCATAGACTGGAAGTTGAAAACCGTGAAGTTTTCATCTGTCGTGATCGTGCTGGGACCGTTCCAGATATTCGCGTTGCGTCCGCCGGTTGAAAACTTGGCAATGTAGTTCATCAGCGAGCGAAGAAGATCTCTTGTGAAAACATTGTCGCTGTTCTGGAATTCCTGCAGCACCTCATCGTACAGATCATCGAAGATCGGATAATCCTCCGGCGTCAGCGCAGAAAGATCCGTATCGCCTGTGATGTTGTGGGTCAGATACATATGATCCACCAACGTGTTCAGATATTCCATGGCGTCCTTCTCGCAGTCAGGCATGATCTGTTTGAAAAACTCCTCCAGGAACTGCAGGTGTGTCGCGTAGCTGCCGCTGGGACCGCTTTCTCCTGCCTCGTCATCATCGAGCGCGGTGATGATATGGAAAGGATTCAGCCGTCCGTACATGGCGTTGCCCACGTTGATGATCTGCCCGTGCAGATTGTGAGCCAGTTCTGTATATTCGTTTTCAGGGTCGAGAATAAAGATCTTGGCGTCCTCGGCCGCCATATTCGCCAGCAGGGATTTAGTCGCGTAGGATTTACCGGAACCGGATTTACCAACGATGACCATGTTGCTGTTGACCCGCTCGGAGTCTCTGCGGAAGAAATCGATAAAGACCGGGATTCCGTCGCTCTCGCCCAGCTTGATACCGCCTTCATCGGAGATATGGGCGAAGATCCACGGGAAGCATGCGGCAACCGTATTACTGGAGATGCCGCGTCCATCCTGCGCCAGGGGATCCAGCGCGCTGACCTGAGAAGCGATAAACGCCTGTACCTGCTCGAATTCCATATTGTTCAGACGGAATCCGCTTTCCAGATAGGTACGGCGGATATTCTTCTTCATATCGGTCATATGAGGAAGATCCCTTCCCGCGGGCTGCGGGATCCGGTCATTCGCCCGTGTCGCCATGATATCGTACGCGGTGACATAGATGTTGACTTCCAGCAGGGACTCACTGTCGCTCTGGAGCGTAGCAAGCAGTTCCTGCAGCGTCTGGATATGTGTTTCTATTTCCATACGGCGTGAATCCACGCCGGTCGCTGACCACTGCCCGCGCAGCTCGGTCAGGGAATGGTCGATATTTCGGATCGCTTTGGCGCGTTCCATCGGACGGCATTTGAGGACGACCTTGGTTCCCGGAATGCTCATCAGTCCGGCCAGCCAGGCGTCGCCGACGATGGTAGGATAATTCACTACCCGGAAGTTATGAGTAATGATGTGGTTGACTTCCACGCGTCTCGGCCGGATATCCACAATATTCGGCTGAGCCCACAGATGGAGATCTTCCTGCGGGACTTTTTCTACGTCACGCTCATCAAAATCGATCTGGTTGGTATATTTCAGGAAAACCGCCAGGTCTTTCTCATACAGACGTCTGACGGTCAGTTCACCGCTCTGCAGCTGCTGCTGTGCGTCGCGGATCTGAACATCCAGCAGACGACGGTCACTCTCGAAAAGCACCAGATAATAAAAGGACGTAACTACGTGATTATTATTGCAGTAACCGCGCAGTTCGTTGATGCGGTCATATTCGATCTCGACTCTGGCCTTCAGTTCTTCTTCTGAAAGAACACCGTTCTCATAGCTGTCAGAAAGCCCTTCCAGCTTCTGGTATTCCTTTTCCAGATATCGATCATACAGGATCGGTTTCTCGATCTTTACGATATTCGCGCTGAAGTTCGCGTGCAGAGAACGAAGGATCCTGCCCAGACAGTTTTCAATGGAATTGGTGCGGCGATGCTCGCTGAAGAAACGAAACTCTACGGGGTCGATCTCCAGAACGGCTCCGTAGTAATTTCCCTTCAGATATTCGATATACCCATCCTTGATCGCGGTGAACGGAATGATCTCGTTCATGGGATCGCGCTTCGTCCAGGCATCCTTGACCGCCGCGGCGTGGATCCTCTGCTGTTTCTCTCTTTCAGCGCGCTCCTCATAGATACGCTGTTTTTCTTCTTCCGGCGTATCCTTGCTTTTCAAAAGCTTATCCTCTTCCTTGCGAAGACGTTTTTCCTCCGCCGCTTTCTGCTTCTCGGCTTTTTCTTCCGCCCTGGCCTTCGCTTTTCCGGATACTTTCTTCTTCTTTTTGCCCGCGTCATCCTGGTCGTCATCTTCTTCCTCGAAGATCTCATCGACCATGGTCTCCCTTTCGCCTTTCGCTGTGGCGCGGATGATCATTTCATCGGTATAGGCCCGTTCAAATTTCCGCTTATACCCAAGGAAGCTTAAAATATGAAGGAAATAGATGTAGTTAGGCTGTTCATCCAGTCGGACCAGCAGAAGCGCCGTGATCCCTACGATCGCTACCGAAATGCCCCATTTCCAGGGAAGATTGGAAGTGATGACGAAAACAAGCAGCGCGAGACCGATCCCGCATACGATCAGGTCTCCGACCGTCACGCCGCGGAACAGCTCTACACGGACTTTTGTCTTGTTCGGTATCAGTCGCTGCATGTTCTCGTCCTTCCTTTATGAATGATTATTCTCTGTTGTACCGGTTAGGCAGCGGCGGAGCCGAATTGACTCTCGGCGGCTGCGGATTATTGCCCGGCCCGTTGCCGGGGGCGGGATCATTATTGTTCCGGTTGTTGGGCTGATTCAGATCATTATTATTGTTGTTATTGTTTCCACCGGGATTCTGCCGGTTGTTCGCCGGCGGCTGCGGGTTGGGATTATTACTGTCCAGCGGCGGATTCGTATTCGTATTATTCGGCGGTGTTCTCTCAGGCTCGGACGGTGCGGGAGGTGGCGGTGGCTGCTTCTGCGGCGTGTTTCCTCCGCCTCCGCCGGATCCTCCTCCGCCTCCACTGCTTTTCGAATCAGATCTCGCTCCCCACCCGGACGTGGGTCTGCTCGGATCATCACTCGCCTTACCGAGATTGGACCACCATGAACCGATCGCCTTGAACGGTCTGGACAGTGTATTCGTCACAGGTGAAAGGGCAAATCCGGCAACGGCCTTGCCAACGCCGAGCGCCGTACCGGCCGCCGACTTACCGATCGAAGTGACTTTTCCAAGCGCTTTGCCGGCAGAGGCACTCATATCACCGGCTGTCAGCGACTGCCATCCGGCATTGTCCGCCAGGATACCGGTCAGGAGACCGGTGGATTTTTTCGCTGCCTCAAATCCGCCCCAAACCATGATCAGCTTGGCAAACATATTGAGGATCGCGTGCTCTTCGGGATCGAACAGCTTCAGGGACGGACTCATGACGATCGGCAGATAGATCAGCAGAAGGCGCATCGCGATCACGGTACCGAAGACAGAAAGTGCCTGTACCAGGAAAGCGGTCGACCACTGCTTGAATTTTCCTCCGTTATCCAGCGGGGAGGCCGCGATGACCGGCGGCGCGATGATATAAAGGAACAGGAGGTTGAACATACGCGCCACACAGTTCAGGATAATGACCACCAGGTCAAAGATGACGGCGATCGCCGCGACCCACACGACGATATAGTCTGTCTTGAAACCGATATCAAAGTCACCGTTCACCTGTGAAAAGTTGTATATATCCTTGCCTTCGGCAAAATAGTACTGACCGCGCAGCGCGTCGTCGATACCGGGTTCCTTGTTGAACGCCTCATTCTTCGCGGCCCGCATGGTCCCCATCAGAAAGACGAGTCTGTCCAGATGGGTCTTGTCCTGCGTCTGGTACGTACGCTTGACATAATCGACCGGCACGACTGTCTTATTGTTTTTCAGATAATCCATGGCAGCCAGAATACTTTTTGCAACGCCTTCGTTGTACTTATCCACCTTGACGTCTGTCGTCAGGTCGGCCGACTTCGCGATGGCTGACAGGATCGACTGCCAGGATGGGGCTTCTTTTCCTTCCACCTCCTTGTAGTAGGAATAATCAAAGACCCCCTGTCGCTGGAGGAAATACATATCAGCACGGATGGCGTTAAAACACGAGTTGATATTATACCGGTTATTGCTGGACGTGACCAGCGAATAGTTTCCGATCGTCGACAGCACCCTTCCCATGGCCGCGTACTCTTCGTCCGAGAAGGTGCGTTCCTCCGGCTGATCCAGATAGTAGGCATTGTTGAAGATATAATCGATCTGCTGCATCAGCGTGTTCGTCACGTTGATGACGACCGTCATGACCAGGTTCATCGAGAGGATCAGGATGATGCTGCGGACGGTGGCTGTGATGATCTGTCCCATCGACTGCTGCATCTTTCCCGAGGCATCGAACATTTTCTTTACCACGGCCCAGATCGTGAAAGCGATCGTCAGCGCGACGCCGATCAGCGCCATGCCCCAGTAAATGTTGCTGACAGCCTTGTTCGAAAACAGAATATTGACCAGGAAGTCATGACTGTTATTGTATGTGACCCGCTCCAGCCCGGCAAAGACAGAAAAAAGATCCGTCAGTACGTCGATGATCCAGCACAGGCCATATTCGATATAGTAGAAAAGTTTGAATATGGTCGCGTTGAGTATGCTTTCCAGCAGGGAACCGAGATTATCTTTTATCCAATCCACTAAGCTTTCCTCCTTTCCTCCAGAATTATCCGATCTTTAAGTGCTCACGCTTAATTAAGATATAACCTACCACAGCCGTGATCACGAGCGCGAACAGCGCAAGGGCGATCAGACTGTTGGAGTTGAAATAGACCATGATCGTGAACCGATATTCCGACATATTGCCGGCCGCGTCATAGACCTGCAGCGTATAGATGCCGCTGTCCAGGATCTGACCGGTGCCGTCACCGGAAAGTGCCGGTTTGACTTCCACTCCGTCGCGGAACAGATAGACACGGTCGCCGGACTCAAGACCGGAAAACGTCACCGCGCTGTGAGCCCGTCCCTGACTGTCAAACTTTCCGTCCAGCTGGATCTCCGGGGGCGTCCTGTCGATCGTGATCATAACCGAATAGACAAGGTCGGAAGCGATGCTTTCATAGTCGATCTCATAGACGCCTTCTTCCGCCATCGCGACCGTATACCGGTCATAGGCGGCTTCTCCGCCGTCATGCGTCGCCCCGGTGATATAGAATCCGTCCGGAGCAGAGAAGGTCATCAACCGGTTGGTCGTTTTATCGATGATCATGAAGGTAAAGAGCCTTGTCTCTTCTCCGTTGACATCTGCCTTGACGACATACTCGCCCGGTTCGGTGATGACAGACATCTGTCCTTCATAATACTCGCCGTCCTTGTAGATACTCAGCAGGACCGAACCCGATCCGGAAATAGTGACCTGATCCGTAACCACCATACCATCCGCCACGGAGGCATGGATCTCGCTTTTCGTCGTTCCGACGATATACACATAATCACGCGTGTTCCAGTCAAAAAAGACGGAGGAAGTGATCTCCACGCGTCCGGTATCGGCGGTCGTTTCATCCGCCGGCTCACCCGTCTCCGGATCCAGATAGCCCGAATAGCCGACATCAGCCGCTCTGGCTTCTGTCCTGCCGCCAAGCAGCAGGAATCCTGTCAGGAGAACAACAAAACAAGCCGTCCAAAAAACTCTCTTTCGCATGCCGTCTCCTTTCTTTCAGGTTTTGTTTTTTCTTTGTTATTTCGTTCCTTCAGCCTGGGCGATCCCGGAAGGATCGGCCGGACCCGTATCAGCGTTTTTGTACAGCCGGTTAGCGCCCGGGCCATAAACTCCGTCCGTCGGAATACTGACGGTCCTTGTTTTTTCGATCGTCGTACGGGTCTCGAAGGTGCTTCCGGTAATCGTGATCTGCTGAAGATTATAACCGGAATCCGAGATCCCCCACCCGGCGAAGACCGCGCTGTTTTTGGTGCGGTTCTCGATGGTATGATCGGTCGCTACAGAAAAATTTTCTGAAATCAGTACACCATAGTTGACACACTGGGCACCTTCGCCGAAGCTCATTCCGTAAATGCCGCCGGCACAAACCTTCGACCCGGAAGAAAGGATCATCAGTCCGTCACAGGAGATCTGTCCATTGGCTTTGCCTGGTGTTTTATCCGTACACGATACGACCGCGTCTTCCTGTGTCAGCATCGTTCCGCCGGATTCGATGATAATCCGTCCGTTATTGATGACCCAGCCTTTGATCGAAAGAACTCCGCCGTCCTGCACCGTGATCGTGGTATCCTGCGGAATCACGATAGGCCCTTCCAGACTTGTCACCTGGCCATTCTGCACCGTAAAGCTCTCATTGAGATAAGTGATCGGGTTCCACTCCGCATAATAGATCTTAAAGGAACTGGTATATCCGTTTCTGTCTCCGTGGGCACGCAGATATTCACCGTTGGCCTTCAGGACCATATCCGCTTCTGTTCTTTTTGACCACTTTGTCAGAGCTTCGTGGTCTTTGAAATAATCCCCGTATACCGCGTTTCCTTCACTGATCCTGTCGATATGGACACTCGCGTATCCTTCCCCGCGGATCCCGTACTTGGAGTCTGATTTGATAAACTGCCAGCAGTACTGTTTGATCTTATTGGCAGCTCCGGCTGATGTCATGAAATCTTTGTCCATACGTTCCACACACGGGTAAAAGGCGATGCTCGTTTTCTGCCGGTAGTCGCATGTACCCAAATAGTAATCGGCCAGCTGGACATAGGATCTGATATAAACAAAAGGCGAGAAGATATTGCAGTAGCCGGGGCTGTTATAGTGCAGCGCAGCGTAAGTATTGTCCTGACCCGCGTAGGCTCTGCTGGCGCCGGTGCCCGAACCCGTGATGAAATAAACGGGATTGTCTACGCCCGCTTTTTTCTGATCCACCGCGTATAATACCGGGATCTCCGGAAGCTCAAAACTGATCGTCGTACCGTATTTCTTCAGTACATTAAAATCAAATTCTCTCATCCCGGATAATTGCTGACTCGGATAGTCACAGAGAATCCGGTAATTGCCATGCGGCCAGTAGTTGCTCCAGTAGACCCTCGCGCCTACATACAAATGATACTCTCCGTTGACTTCGCCCCACTTGTCCATCTCGTCGTCGCTGTCATATTTCGGAGTACTGCACGCACCCGTCTGCGAAGAGTAAGAAGAATAGAAAGGAACATCGGTAGCCCAGTAATACTTATCGCTCCAGGTGATCAATGTGGGGTATCCCAGGCCTACCCCGTTGGTTCCGAGCTTATCCGGCGGCAGGCCTTCATGCCAGTAATAAAAATCTTCGACGTCTTTCGACGGCGTGGAAAAGCTGGACGTATCGATCTCAAAAGCCCAGATCCGGGACGAAGTCAGGATAAAGGACAGGAAGAAAACAGCCATGAGCGCAATGACTCTTCCCATCGCTTTCATTTTCTTTTTTTCTTTTTCCATATATGGATGCGCTCCTTTCTCTACATTCTTCAAAAACATACTGCAGATCAAATCTGCCGGGCAGGGAAAAAAGCCGCCGCGTCTTTTCTCAGCCATGGCGGCTGTTTATCTGCTTCAGGTACGGGAACCTCTTAGTTGAGAGGCAGACCGGAACCGCTGTTTGTCTGGGCCCAGTTGATCATGATCGGCATCAGTCTCTGCAGCGCGAAGATCAAAACGAAGATCAGGATGAAGCCAATGATGGCATTTTTCAGTGCGGATTTCGCTTTTTCTCTTTCCTGCGGTTCTTCGGCCCTTGCGTACTTAACGCCCAGGATGACGCAGTAGATCGTACCGGCAGCGCCGACGATCGCCAGCAGGGGGCTTAAGAGGTTGTAGATCAGTTGTACGATCGGGCTGGCAATTCCTTCAAACATGGATAGATTCCTCCTTTGGTTTATCTTGAATCATATGCATCATATCTTTGTGAATCCAATAATGCAAGTGATTCGGTCTCATTGTCATAAATCCGGCATATTACCATGCCGAAAGTGCCTTTACCGGATACCGCAGGTGCCTGACTTCGTGCAGGATATCGTCTTCCTCCGCGGGTTTCAGGATATAGCCGCTGGCGTGCATTCGAAAGGCTTTGGCCATATAAGCCGGGGAGTTTGTGAGGAAGATAATGTTGATCTCCGGAACCAGACGCATCAGTCCTTCCGCAAGCAAAAGCCCGCCTCCCTCCTGACCGATCTCGGTCTCAAGGAAAGCGATTCGGACATACTGATCCTTGACGAGCTGCACCACCTTTTTTACAGATGACGCACCGAAAATCTTTGCTTCCGGCACCAGCTTTTCCATCAGCGGGACGAGCTTCGCGAGCTCTTTTTCCTGATCGACCAGCAGGATCACAGGCGTCCGTTCCGTCGATGCCGAAAGAAGTACTTCCGGATCGACGCCAAAACGCTCTGCCATCTTATAGATAAGGTCTTCTTCCGGGAAACGGGTGCCTTTTTCCCATCGGGAGACGGTTCCCTGATTCACATACAGAAGATCCGCCAGCTCCTTTTGGGAAATCCGGTTTTCAGTGCGAAGTTTGGCGATGCGCTCTCCCAGACTTCCGGAAAGCGGCATGATAAATCCCTCCAAACTCAGTCCACGTTATACAATAGGACTATCTGACTAATTTTACCACTGCACGTCCAACAAATGTCCAACAAAAATCGGCTGAATCGTAAAAGAAAATCATCACGATCCAGCCGAATTTTTATACGCATGAAGTAATGTCTCTATTCCGCTTTATTTACCGTCGATCACATCGACCAGATCCACATCCAGGATCTCTTTGGCTTTCATCTTGGCCGCCTTGCGGGCTGCCCAGTTGGTATGGCCTTCCGTCAGCGCGACATTGAAGTTGAACATGAACTGAAGCAGCTCTTTCTCATCATGGATCATGGAAAGATAGGCTTCCACTTCAGAATGGAAGTCCGCTTCATTTCTGGCTTCCGCGTCATTTCTGTCGGTGAAGACATGTTCGCCGGGGATATGCTCATACGTGCCGCCGATCGAAGCATCATGGATCTTGTAGGTGCCGTCCGGATGAACAGCGAGGACGGTACCGTCAAAGACCTTGCCGCCTACGGCGCGGACAAAGAAGACCAGATCGCCGGGCTGAATGTTTTTCTTTTCGCTATTCATTTTTTACTCTCCGAATACCGCCATATAATCGGCTTTGAATTTTTCGATTCCCTGATCGGTCAGCGGATGTTTCGTCATCTGCTCCAGGACTTTATAAGGAACGGTCGCGATATCCGCGCCAGCCAGCGCGCACTCGGTGACATGAACACCGTTTCTCACGGATGCCGCGATGATCTGGCAGTCGATATCGTCATACTGAGCAAAGATATCGGAAATGTCCTCGATCAGTTCAAATCCCGGGGAAGAAATGTCATCCAGTCTTCCCAGGAAAGGAGAAACATAGGTGGCGCCGGCACGTGCCGCCAGCAGTGCCTGATTCGCGCTGAAGATCAGCGTGCAGTTCGTGGGGATGCCTTCGCGGGACAGCTGCTTGATCGCTTTCAGGCCTTCCATCGTCATCGGGATCTTGACCACCATATGTTTGGGGTCGAGCGCGTAGATCGCGCGGCCTTCCTCGACCATCGTCTCGGCGTCGGTGGTGGTCGCCTTGACCTCACCGGAAATGGGGCCGTCGACGATGGAAGCGATCTCTGCCAGTGTTTCGGCATAGTCTCTGCCTTCTTTCGCGATCAGGCTGGGATTGGTCGTCACACCGGCGATGATACCCATATCATTGGCTTTGCGGATCTCATCCACGTTTGCGGTATCGATAAAGAATTTCATGGTACTTTTACCTCACTTCCTCAAGTTGATAATTAGACAAAAGGATTCTCGGTGGGATAAGGCAGGCTCTTCGGCTGATTGTAAGCGATATCTTTGACGCCCAGGAAGCGGAAGACTTCATAGAAGGCTTTGCCATAGTGGCCAAAGGCGACCGCGCCGTGATGCGGATAGCGTTTTTCGATCAGCACGTGACGGTAGAAGCGGCCCATTTCGTGGATCGCGAAGACGCCGATGCCGCCGAAGGAAGTCGTCGCGACCGGCAGGACTTCGCCCTGCGCGATATAGCTTCTGAGATTGCCTTCGCTGTCACACTGCAGACGGTAGAAGGTGATATCGGAAGGAGCAATGTCGCCTTCCAGCGTACCGCGGGTAAAATCGGGATCCGATCCTTCCGGCTCCAGCAGACGGTGCTGGATCAGCTGATACTTGACCGCGCGGTCCGCGCACATCTTGCAGGACGGGGTATTGCCACAGTGGAAGCCCATAAATGTATCGGTCAGGCTATAGTCGAACTTGCCCTTGATACTCTCTTCCCACATCTGTTTGGGAACGGAGTTGTTGATGTCCAGCAGCGTGATCGCGTCTTCGGAGATGCAGGCGCCGATATACTCGGAAAGCGCGCCGTAGATATCCACTTCACAGGATACCGGAATGCCGCGGCTCGCCAGGCGTGAGTTCACATAGCAGGGTTCAAAACCGAACTGCTGCGGAAATGCCGGCCAGCATTTGTCGGCGAACGCGACATACTTTCTGGCGCCTTTGTGCTGCTCGGCCCAGTCGAGCAGCGTAAGTTCGAACTGTGCCATTCTTTCCAGCAGTTCCGGATAGTAACGGCCTTCGCCCATTTCCCTGGCCATGTCTTCGCAAACATCTTTGATCCTGGGATCGCCGGCATGCTCTTTGTAGCTGACCAGAAGGTCGAGCTCGGAGTTTTCTTCGATCTCCACGCCAAGCTCATACAGCCCTTTGATAGGCGCGTTGCAGGCGAAGAAGTCCTGCGGACGAGGCCCGAAAGTGATGATCTTCAGGTTCTTCACACCGATGACCGCACGGGCTACCGGTACGAAATCAGCGATCATTTTCGCGATGTCGTCTGCCAGTCCGACCGGATAAGCGGGGATATAACCTTTCAGGTGACGCATGCCCAGATTATAGGAACAGTTCAGCATACCGCAGTAGGCATCGCCGCGGCCATTGATCAGATCGCCGTCGCCTTCCGCCGCCGCCACGAACATGCAGGGACCATCGAATTCTCTCGCGATCAGGGTTTCCGGTGTTTCCGGACCGAAGTTGCCAAGGAATACCACGAGGGCATTCACGCCTGCGGCTTTCACATCCGCAACGGCTGCAAGCATGTCTTTTTCATTCTCGACAGTGATCGGGCACTCATAGAGTTCACCGGGGTAAGCGGCTTCGATCGCTTCACGGCGGCGGATCGCCAGTGCCATGGGGAAGCAGTCGCGGGAGACGGCAATGATGCCGAGCTTGACTTCAGGAATATTGGTCATCATAGAATTTCCTCCGTTATATATTTGATTCATTAAGATATCCTTTTACAGATCATCGGCTATGTCGATGTTCTCGCCGATAAGACCTACATAGGCGCCGCTGGCGGCTTCTTTCGATTCCGCGTGCGCGAGGAGCCATTTGTTGCGGGCCCAGAAACGCACATCTTCTTTCATGACCGGTCCGCCTTCCGGCTTTTCCGTATTGGTTCCTTTCGGAAGGGCTACCATGACACGGAATCCCTTTGCCGGATCCGTATGGCAGGGAGCGTAGTGCAGCGTCGTGGCAAATACTTCCACCAACACATCGGCCGGAACGCGGAAAGCCTTGACTTTCGCGGTATCCAGCTTACCGTCCTCGATCTCCCCTTCTTTCGCGAGAAGCAGGATGAAATCCTCCGTGCCCAGGTTGTATTCGCTGTCGCGGTGGTATTCGAGGCAGTTCAGTTTGGTGTTGAATCCGTTGCACCAGCCGATCTGTACCGGCAATCCGCCATACAGATGATCCTGTACCAGGTCTTTCACTTTCAGCTCTTCCAGGATCGGTTCAGAAGGCACATAGCCTGTGCCCGTCGCCGGCTGGTAGGTCTTCTTCAGTGCTTCCACCAGTTCATCCACCGGGAATCCTTCCGCGATCTGCCCGTAGGAGGCAAATTCGGGATCGGTCACTTGATAGATATGCATAAGTGCAGTCCTCCTTTAAAGATTGCATAGAATACGATTTAGGTTGAACCTTTTTCAGTATAGCTTTATACCGACTGGCTGTCTATGACGGATTGGATCGCCTTATTAGACTAATTGGATGTGGAAAGATACTTCTCCAAAAGTTCCAGGGATCGCCCGCGGCTGTAGAACTGCTCCAGGGAATGGACACTCCGATGGATCCTTGTCTCCTCTTCCACCGGCCGCTTCGGCGCCTTGCTGTATTCTTCCGGCGTCATCCCCAGCCGTTGCTGAAAGATACGGCTGAAATAGCGGTAATCGGAGAATCCCGTCAGGTAACAGACATCCAGCATTTTCAGATCCGGGTCAGTCTCGATCATTTTCCGGGCCGCATTGAACCGCACCGTCTGTACATATTCCTGAAAGCTAAGGCCCAGTTCTTCTTTGACAAAGTGGCTGAGATAGCCCATGGACAGACCTTCTTCTTCCGCCAGATCTGTCAGCCGGATCTTATGCATGTAGCTTCGGTCTACATAGCGGATGATCTTCTCGATCCGCTGCGACCTTGTCTGCCGCTCGGCGAGTTCTTCCTGGGTCGCCTCCCGGGTCGCTCCCATGCGTATGAGTTCACCGAAGACCTGTGCCATCAGTCCCGGGCATGTCAGCTCATAGCCCTTTTCCTGTGAAAGGTAACTCCTGGCTGCTTCTGTCAGGAGCGATTTGACTTTCTGGTTTTCTTCGATCCGCGGATCATCAAAGCGGATCGCGTCGATGCCGGGATAGCTGCGCAGAAGGTCTCGGGAGATCTGATAACACAAAAACGTACAGTTTTTCTCTGAAGCGAATTCATGGATCCGGCCGGGATCAAACAGCAGGATATCTCCGCGGCGTACCCGGATCTGTGGGCGGAAGCCGCCGATGTCCATCCGGCCGTCCAGGATCCATAACAGTTCAAATTCTTCATGGACGTGCGGTGTACGGTAAGAGACCGTATCCAGAAAGATCGACAAGCCGCTCATCTGCGGATAGCGGACGATTTCTATTTCCCGTTCTTTCATGCGATCACCGCCTTAATGTATAGGGCTACTTCATCCGCCACGTCTTCCGGCGCCCGGGTATCAAAATCATGTTTGATCCACTGATCGATCACTGCCGCTGTCCCGCCCGCGATGAAATAAAGCTCACTGCCCTGATAGACTTCAGGCATCCGCAGATTTTTGACCAGTTGCTGTGTCATGCGCATGGTCAGCTCATGACTTCCGCCTTCCAGAAGCTTCCTGTTCCTTCTGACCATCTGCAGCGTCCGGAGGATCAGGTCACGGATATCCCACGCGTTTTCTTCCTGCCACATCAGCTGCAGGATATCCGCGATGTTTTCATCGATGATCTCCTGCTGGATATCGGCGGGGACACTGTAATACTTATAGAAAGTCGTCCGGTTGATGCCTGCCCTTTCACACAGGGCTGAAACACTGATCCGGTCGATGCTCTCTGTGCGCACCAGCTCGCCAAGCGCCTGACGAAGCTTTTCTTTTGTCTTTTCGATTCGTTTATCCATTTGTTTCGGGGTCTGACCTCCGGAAAAACAACAATTTTGGCTCAAACTGTCGAGGAGAAATAATCAACAGTTGTTTCTTATCTTCCGCTATTGTATACTAATTATCAGAAAAAGTCAATTGTTAAGGAGGCGCTTTATGAGACAGATCCAGTCAGAAGAATTCGGCCTGATCCAAATCCGGGAAGTCCCGCTGCCGGAAGGTGTTAATCCGGGTTTTGCCACTTATACGCCCAGCGGGCGAGTTGCGGTGCAGTATGTCCTTCCCACGGATCCGAAGGGCTACGCGCATATCATCACCCTAAACGATGACGGTTCCGATGTGCATGAGATCTTTTACGGTGACATCACACCGATCTACCGCTCCAACGGATTCCGCTATATGCCTTTCACCGACAATAAACGGGCCTATATCGGCGACTGGATCCTGGAGTGCGAACCTGACTGCGATCACGCGATCACCTCCAAACTTGTCCCGATCCACTACCCGGCTGAACTCGTGAATACTCCCGGTCTTTGGATGGTCTGGTCCGAGAATGTCATTTCTCCCGACGGAAAAAGCATCGCCTGGTCGGCGCTCGGCGCGACCGGAGCTGTTTATGTCGCGGATCTTCGCCGTGAAGAAAACGGTTATGAACTCGATAACGTCCGAAATGTCAGCGGATCCATGTCCTACGAGCCGGATCCTGATCATGAAGGATGTGTCCTTCCTCCCGCGGTCCGCGGCGGGGAAGTCAAGCAGTTCGTACGCGGCGGCCTGGGCCTTTCGTATGTCGGCACCGGACGCGGTCCCGGCAATTCCATGTACCAGGCGCTGGATTCCTGTGACGTCCGTGAACTGACACTTTCATCCGGCTATGATGAGACCTGCATGATCTCTCCGGACGAGCGTCTGGGCGGCGTAATGTCCTCCCGCTTTTCACCGGCTTCGAATCTGGCGATCCTCGGCCTGATCCCCCGCCGCGGCAATATGCTGACCAAGTCCTGTCTCGCAATGACAGCTTATCTTCACGCCGTTGCGGATGTGCGTTCTTTCCGTACCGGCTGCAACATCGGGCCGGCGCTGGTCGACCTGAAGCGCTCTCAGACGGAACTGGGCTATCTTGGCGTCAACCTTTCCGATCCCGACGACCGCTTTGTCTTCTGCTCTCCGCTGAGCTGGCATCCGAACGGAAAAACGCTCATGTGGAATGAGATCCTGCGCGGGACGAATGAGCGCAGAGTCGTGATCGCCTATCTTGAAGACTATGTGCCCGGCCCCTCGCCCGAGATCGTGCCGGTACCGGCCGAGATCCCCTACGCCCTGCCGGGGATCCTGAGCAAGGCGCCGCAGCCTTGTCTTCCTGCTCGTATTGCCGGGCGCTTCAGCGGCACCGCTACGACGACAGCCCAGCCGGCGGCTGATACCGCGGGACCTGTTTTTACCACACTTTATGAAAACTTCTCCGACGACGGTGAATCTTTCCTGAATGGCTTTGAATCCGCCAATAATCCAGGGCTTACCTCCTCCTCGCCGATCCACTACGAAGCGGATCTCACCATGACCGGCGCGCACAGCGGCCGCATGGAAGTTTCGGCGACTTTCCGGCGCGCCGGGTTCACCGCTCCGGTCGAAATCACGCCTGATTCCAAAGGCTATGCCGTGTTTGACGGCAACAGGATCGAGCTATAAGCTATATGTAAGCTGTATTCGTCCAGCTGATCCAACAAAAAAGGAGATATTCTTCTCTATATGGGAACGAATATCTCCTTTTGGTTTTTAGACGGTTTCAAAAGCGGTGATATCCAACTTGAAACAAGAGTAAATATCTCTTTTTTATTTTGAAATTCTTTTAATTCGTCTGTTTGATGGAGATATTTATTTCCATTTCGAGTTCACTATCTCCAAAAGTCAGACTTCAAAGAAAGCCTGGGGAGACATATATTCCACTCTGGCGAAGAATATCTCCCATTTTCAAGGCAAAAGAGATAAATGCTCCATATTAAGGAGGTTTATCTCAGTATCATCCTGACTATCTGCTCAGCGGTATAAGTGTCCATCTGATGCCTGCGCGTTTCGGAAGTCAATATCAGGTCGATCCCTGGGGTATATCCTGCCCGCAGATATAGTTCGATTTTCCAGCGCGCTGTTTCACGATATGAGGGCTCGTCCATCATCCCCAGATGTTCCCAAATAATGACCCGACCACTCACCGGATGTCGAAGGATAAAATCCGGATGCAGCTTTACACCAGCGACCTCAATAGCGCAGTCATAACGGAATGGGATCTGATGATTATTCAGAACATGAATGATTAGTTCTTCTGATTTCGAACGCACCGTGATGCCCTCATCCATCATATGGACGAGCCCATCCGGAAAGTCCGCCAGTTTTTCATACGGAGCATTCATCCACTCGACCAGGTCTTCCCGGCCTAAGGCCTCGCGGATCCCTGTTTTTTCCAGGACCGAATCAACTCGAGACTGTTCCATATACTTTCCCTGCATATGATTCATGAAAAACGCCTGTTCGAATCCGTTGATCGCCTTTAATTCATCCTGGATGTCCAGAAGATATTTCTGATAGTATTTTTTCGTTGCGAGTTTCTGTATCAGTTCTTTTTCTTTCTTGGAGAGATATTTTCTCTTTCTTTTACCTCTGATCTTTATTTCCTGGTAATACTTTACATGGCCATGGTCATTAAAAGTGATCAGTGTACCCGGTGGAGCCTTCTTCAATCTGCTTTCTACGCGTTCGGCTTCTTTTAGCAACCGGTCTTTCTCTTCGCTTATGATAGTTCTTAAAATCATTAAAAATGCCTCCTGAATAAAAATAGCAGGTAGGATTATTTGCTGATCCGGAGCAGACAAATAAATCCCCCTACTATTATTATCGGCATTTTTACAGACTTTTTTAAAGAAATCAGAGAAAAATTTTTTTATCTCAGGAAACCATTGATGATCTGTTCTTCCGCTTCCGCTTCGGAAAGGCCGAGAGTCATCAGCTTGATGAGCTGGTCGCCGGCGATCTTGCCGATGGCCGCTTCATGGAAAAGTTCCGCGTCGATGTCATTCGCTTCCAGGCCCGGGACAGCCAGGATGCGGCCGTTATCCATGATGATGGAATCACATTCCGTATGCCCGTGGCATGGCGCGTTGCCGGTGATCTTGGCGTCAAATTTCTGGTAAGAATTGTCGCGCGCGACGGAACGGGAAACCACATCGCCGTTCGCGCCTTCTTCATCCAGATCGATCTGATAAGTGGAGATCGCTGTCTGGTTTCCATGTGTCATGAGGCGTTCCTTGACGACCAGTTTCGCGTCTTTCCCCACTTTGGCGATGGTCGAGCGCACAGTGGAGTCCACCCCTTTGATCTGTTCCATCTCCATCTCCATGGAAGCGCCTTCTTCCAGATAGGCTTCTGTGACCGGATTCAGGATCCGCTGACCGGTGCCGTCGCCGGAACCGTAATGTTTCTCCACATAGCGGACATGTGCGCCTTTCTCGAGGAAGAACCGATGCACGCCATCGTGTTCGGAATTCTGAGATCCGCAGTTGTCGATGCCGCATCCGGCAACGATCAGCACGTCGGCATTTTCTCCGATATAAAAATCATTGTAAACGGTCTCATTGATACCGGTATCGCTGATAACGACAGGAATATGCACGGACTCGTTTTTTGTGCCGGGTTTGACACGGATATCGATCCCGCTTTTGTCTTCTTTCGAAGTAATATCGATATTGGCGGTCGTATTACGGCCCGCCAGCTTGGAATTGGCACGGAAGTTGTACGCGCCAACGGGAATGTCGTGCAGGTCCGCGATCTCACGGATCAGGCGGCGCTGGATCTCATCTAACTGTACTTTAGGCATTTTCTGTTCCCCCGCTCTTATTCCATTGTCAGTCTGGCGCACGCGTCTACCGCCGCTTCCGTTCCAAGCAGTGCAGGCAGCACTTCCTGAACAGAGCCGGTCCGGGAGATCTTTCCGTCCGCGATCACGATGATCTCGTCCGCGATATTCAGGATCCTCTCCTGATGGGAAATGATCACGATCGAACTGTCTTTATGCTCTTCCCGCATCTTCTCGAAGATACGGATCAGATTCTGGAAACTCCAAAGGTCGATGCCGGCCTCAGGCTCGTCGAAGACTGTCAGCTTGGTTTTTCTCGCCATGACCGTCGCGATCTCGATACGCTTGAGTTCGCCGCCGGAAAGCGAGCTGTTGACTTCACGCTCGATATAGTCTCTCGCGCAAAGTCCTACTTCAGAGAGGTAATTGCAGGCCTGAGAGACCGAGATCTGTTTTCCTGCCGCGATGCGCAGAAGGTCGATCACGCGGATCCCCTTAAACTTGACCGGCTGCTGAAAAGCAAATCCGATACCCAGTCTGGCTCGTTCGGTGATGCTTTTTTCGGTGATATCTTCGCCATCCAGCAGGATCTGACCGGAAGTAGGCTTGATCACGCCGGCGATCAGCCGGGCCAGGGTGGATTTTCCGCCACCGTTCGGGCCGGTGATCACGACAAACTTTTTATCTTCTATGATGAGTGAAAGGTCGCGGATGATCTCGATATTCTGTCCTTCTTCCGCAACGCCGTAGGATACGTTTCTTAACTCTAGCATGGGTTCTCCTCTTCAGGTCAAATTAGCCGCCCCTCATTATACCGCGGATCCGGTATTTATTCAAGCGTCTGGTCGATGATCTGACGCATAAAGTCCTCACTGAGGGCACCGGTGACATAGCCGAAAATGTTGCCTCCCGCATCGATCATGAATGTTGTCGGGAAAGCGGAAATATAATAACTATATGCCGTCCCGGCCTCCTCATCCATCAGGACAGGGTAGGTATAGCCGTTCTCTTCCAGGAACTCAATGATCCCTTCTATATCCTGTTCGCCGCTCATGTTCGGGAAAGCGATGCCCAAAAAGACAACATCCTCACGGCCGGCAGCAGTAAACTCTTCATACAGTTTCTGGATATCCGGCATTTCCGAACGGCATGGCGGACACCAGGTCGCCCAGAAATTCAGGAAGATGACTTTCCCCCGGTAATCAGACAGACGATGTTCCGTTCCGTACTGATCCGTGAGGATGAAATCCGGTGCCGGGAAGGCTTTTTCTTCCGTGCTGTCCGATTCGGATGCCTCACTGCTTTCTGTCGCCGCCGAAACGGACGATTCCGTGATCTCATCCGATATTTCTTCCTGAATCACCGATGCCTCAGCGAACTTCTCTTCCTCCGTCGGCAAAGATTCGGTCACTTCGCTCTCTTCCACCGGAGAGGAAAGGCCCGCGAGATAACTGCTGAGTGAGTTCATCCGTCCGCTCAGCATCAGGATCCCCATCAGGATCAACAGGACGCCGCCGATCCGGGTGGTATACTTCACGACATTTCGATGCTTTTTAAAGAAGCTCAATAGTCCACCGGTAAATAGTCCGGCGGCAAGGAACGGCAGAACAAAACCCAGGGTATAGACGCCGATCAGCAAAAAACCGGCCGCGCCGCTGCTGACAGCAGAACCGCTTGCAGCAGAACCACTTGCAGCAGAACCGCTTGCAGCGGTAGCCATCAGGAGCACACCGGATAAAACCGGTCCGACACACGGCGTCCAGGCAAAGCTGAATACAAACCCCATGACCAGCGCGGAAAGAGGAGACGCTCCGATTCTTGAGATCGTAAGCGGCAGTTTCTTCTCCGAAGAGAGGAGACCGATCTCACCAAATATGCCCAGCTGATAAAGCCCAAACAGGATCACGATCACCCCGCCGATCCTGGCCAGGAGCAGCTGGTGTGACCTAAGGAAAAGTCCCAGCGCGGAGAAACCCAGTCCCAGCACAAAAAACGCTCCGCTGATACCGAGCACGAAAAACAGGGTATTGAGCGCGACTTTCCCCTGGCTGTAACTCTTTTCCCCGTCCGGTCCCACCTTGATCGTTCCACCTGCCAGATAACCCATATATAGTGGGATCAAGGGCAGCACACAAGGTGAAAAGAAGCTTAAGAGCCCTTGTACAAATACTGTCAGCGCCGAAGCCGAAACGCCGATATCGATTCCATTCATCCTGATCAACCTCCAAACGTACCCATTATATGTCAGTACGGGAAAAGTGTCAAATCAAGTGCAATTGAGAACGTTTTTACATTTTCTACAAAAACAGAAACCAAATCAGAAGATTATTAAGCATATTGATATTTTGCTGCCGTTCAGTTACAATTAAAGCACTATTATTTTTTCAGGAGGTGCTCTAATTGAATTACCAGGAAGAGTCACTCCGTCTTCACGGAGAGTGGCAGGGCAAGATCGAGGTCATCTCCCGCGTTCCCGTAAAGAACAAGGATGATCTGTCTTTGGCCTACACCCCGGGCGTAGCCCAACCCTGTCTCGAGATTCAAAAGGATTATGACCGTTCCTTCGACCTGACACGCCGCCACAATCTGGTCGCCGTCATTACAGACGGTACTGCTGTTCTCGGTCTCGGTGATATCGGACCGGAAGCCGGCATGCCTGTTATGGAAGGAAAATGCGCACTGTTTAAAGCTTTTGGCGATGTCGATGCTTTTCCCCTCTGCATCCGCAGCAAGGATGTCGATGAGCTTGTCCGTACCATCTATCTGATCTCCGGTAGCTTTGGAGGCATCAACCTCGAAGATATCGCAGCGCCCCGCTGTTTCGAGATCGAAAGAAAACTGAAAGAAATCTGTGATATCCCTGTTTTCCATGATGACCAGCACGGTACTGCCGTGGTCGTAGGCGCCGCTGTTCTGAACGCGCTTCGTGTTGTCGGGAAAAAGATTGATGAAGTCAAGGTCGTCATCAATGGTTCCGGCTCCGCCGGTATCGCCATTGGCAAACATTTGCTGAATCTTGGCGTGAAGCATCTGAAGATGGTCGACCGTTACGGCATTCTTTGCGAAGGTGTCGAGATGAACCCGGCGCAGGCCGAAATGGCTGCCATCACCAATCCGGAAAAATTCAGCGGCAAACTGGCTGACGCGCTGAAAGGCGCGGATGTGTTTGTCGGCGTCAGCGCGCCTCATATCGTTTCGAAAGAAATGATCCGGTCCATGGCGGAAGGCGCCTGCGTATTCCCGATGGCCAATCCTGTTCCGGAGATCGAACCGGATGAAGCGAAGGAAGCCGGCGCGGCTGTCGTAGGTACCGGAAGATCCGATCATCCGAACCAGATCAACAACGTGCTTGTATTCCCCGGCTTATTCCGCGGCGCTCTGGATGTCCGCGCCAGAGACATCAATGAGCCGATGAAGATCGCCGCCTCTCACGCGTTGGCCGGTCTTGTATCACCGGAAGAACTGAACAAGGATTATATCCTTCCTTATGCCTTTGATAAGCGCGTCGGCCCGACCGTTGCCGCCGCAGTCGCTCAGGCTGCCAGAGACAGCGGTGTTGCCAGACTTTGATCATTGTCCTACGATAACTGATAAGGAGAGTTAGTCATGTCTGAAAAAGCCAAAAAGCCTTTTACTCTGTTTAATCTTCCATGGCCGATCTTCCTGATCATCACGGCGATCGTCTTGATCGCTGCCTACATCGGTGTTCTGCCAGTGGGTATGACCGGCTGCTTCATCTTCATGATCGTTCTGGGTACTTTCCTGGATCTGATCGGCGAAAAAACCCCCATTATCAATAGCTATTTCGGCGGCGGCGCCATCGTCGTGCTTTTTGGTACCGCGCTGCTCCACTACTTCCACCTGCTGCCCGAAACGGTCACCGTCGGTGAAGAAACCGTCAAATACGCCCAGTTCTGGAAAGACTATGACATGGTCGGCAGTATCAACACTTTCTTTAAGCCCAACGGTGCTTTCCTTGACTGGTATATCGCCGCGCTGATCACCGGTTCCATCCTGGGCATGAACCGCAAGCTTCTGATGAAAGCCTCAGCCCGTTATTTCCCGGCGATCTTCGGCGGTCTGATCCTGGCTTTCGGTCTTTGCATGCTGACCGCCGCGCTGACCGGCTACGGTCCCATCAAAGCTCTCCTGCTCGTCGCTCTTCCCATCATGGGCGGCGGCATGGGTGCCGGCGCTTCGCCTCTTTCCAAGATCTTTGACGCCTCAGGCACGATGACCGCAGCCGAAGCACTGTCCGTCATGACGCCGGCTGTCGCGATCGGCAACGCGATCTCTATCGTCATCGCCGGCCTGCTCGTCAAGCTGATCAAAGGAAAGAAATGGAACGGCCAGGGACAGCTTATGACCGCTACCACCATCGATCCCAAAGAGATGGAGATCAGCCCGGAGATGCAGAAAAAGCGGAATGATATTTCTCTGAAGAACCTGGGTATCGGCCTGCTCGTTTCCGGTACCTTCTTCGCCTGGGGCTTCATCCTTTCGAATATCTGGGCCAAGCTGGTTCCCGGCGTCACCATCCACGCTTACGCATTCATGATCATCACCGTGGCAATCTTCAAGATCGGCGGATGGATGCCGGAATGGATCGAGATCGCCTGCTATCAGTGGTTCCAGTTCATCATGAAGAACCTCACCAACGTACTGCTCGTGGGTATTGGTCTTTGCTATCTGGATATCGGTCAGGTGGTCGAAAGCTTCTCGCTGACCTATCTGCTGCTTTGCGGTGTAACCGTTATCGGCGCCTTCTTCGGAGCGGCCATTATCGGTAAGCTGGTCGGTTTCTATCCGGTGGAATCCGGTATCACCGCCGGCCTGTGCATGTCCAACATGGGCGGTACCGGAGACGTAGCCGTTCTCTCCGCTGCTGACCGTATGGAGCTGATGCCATTCGCGCAGATCTCCTCCCGTCTGGGCGGCGCGATCATTCTGCTTCTGGGTTCACTGCTCTTGTCCACTTTAGGTGGTCTGCTCTGATATGGCAGATCACTGTATAGCCTGCCAGGGGCCCGGAGAGATCTCTTTCCGGGCCCTTGAAGTCCGAACGCTTCCCGTCCGGGATCTGGGAGGAGAAAAAAAAGTCCAGGCACTGGGTGATTTTGTAGAAGTTTCCGTGTGCCGCTCCTGTGCCGAGAAGCAACTGGATCTCAAACTCGACCCACTGAAAGCCTCCAGGAATTCCAATCTTCGTTTCGGCGGCATCCTTCTCCTTGGATTGGTTCTGGTCGTTCTCAATTATCTTTTTCTGGGCGGTGGATGGATGTATACTGCATTGGGGATCGCCGCGGTCATCTGCGGCGTACTCGGAATCTATGAAAATGTAAAGACCGGCCGCGAAAAGAAGGCGGAACTTACCTCTCTTTCACCGGAAAAAGCGCTGGAGAAAGCTGCCTGGTCGGTAGCGCTTGCCTGCCTTCCGAAAAAGGAACCCTCGGACGTCGACCTTACTTATATCCCGGTCACCGAGGAAACGCTGGCACGCAAGAACGGAGATTTGATGATCCTCTATCACCTGGTGCCGGCCATCGCGCTCGAAGCGCATAAAAAAATCCACGAAAAAGCCGCTTCCCACAAATCGTGAGATGCGGCTTTCTTTCACGAATAGCAAGACTCCCGACAGAAATGTCGGGAGTTTATATTTACGGCAGCTGTTTTCCTGCAGCCTTGTAAATATCGTACCATTCCTTCTTCGAGAGAACGATCTCCGTGGCTTTCGCCGCTTCGAGGATCCGGGACGGCTTCGTGGTGCCGGTGATGACCTGCATCTTCGCCGGGATCCGAAGCAGCCACGCATAGGCGACGGCATCAACGGAAGTGTTTTTCTCCGCGGCGATCGTTTCCAGCAGTTCGTTCAGTTCGGGATAGTCTTCGCTTCCCAAGAACACACCGCCGAAGAAACCTTTCTGCAGCGGGGACCAGCACTGAACAGCGATTTTGTTCAGACGGCAGTACTCGATCGTTCCGCCGTCTCTCATCACGCCCGGATCGTTCATCATATTGACGTTGATCCCGGCATCGATGGTCGGACAGTGGACGATACTCATCTGGATCTGGTTGGCCGCAAGAGACTCAGAAAGTCCGCTCTGTAAAAGCTCCATCTGGAAGCGGTTCTCGTTGGAAACGCCGAAGGAACGGACTTTACCGGCCGCTTTCAGCTTATCGAACGCTTCTCCGACCTCATCCGGTTCCATCAGCGCGTCCGGCCTGTGCAGGAGCAGCGAATCGATATGGTCCGTATTCAGCCGTTCCAGGATCCCGTCGACCGATTTCAGGATATAGTCACCGGAAAAATCATACATCCCGTCATGGATCGCACATTTGCTCTGCAGGAACATCCTGTCACGAAGGGACGGTTTTTCCGTGAACAGCCGTCCGAACACCCGCTCGCTTTCCCCTCGTCCGTAAATGTCCGCGTGATCGAAGAAGTTGATGCCCGCATCCAGTGACATCTCCACAAAAGCTTCCGCCTCAGGCCCGTTCATCCGGGAGATCCGCATGCAGCCGACGCCGATCACGGAAACTTTCTCTTTTTGTGGTCCGAATTCTATATACTTCATAAAAATGCACTTCCTTTCTGAAAAGATAAGATTACCATATCATATTCAGAAAGGAAGTGCAATCTCATATCCTGCCTATTTCTGACAGATCTTTTACACCCCGCTGTAGGCGGAGAATCCACCGTCGATCGGGATCGTCACACCGGTAATAAAGCTCGCGGCATCATTGTTGAGCAGGAACAGGACAGCGCCGGAAAGCTCTTTTTCACTGTCGCCGAAGCGTCCCATGGGCGTCGCGGCCAGGATCTTGCCGGTACGCGCGGTCGGTGTGCCGTCCGGATTGAAAAGGAGCGAAGCGTTCTGTTTCGTCGAGAAGAATCCCGGCGCGATCGCGTTGACCCGGATGCCGACTTTGGAGAAATGGACGGCCAGCCACTGCGTAAAATTCGTTACCGCCGCCTTGGCGCCGGAATAGGCCGGGATCTTTGTCAGCGGCGTATAGGCGTTCATGGAGCTGATGTTCAGGATATTGCAGCCCTCTCTGCCGACCATCTGCGAAGCAAAGGCCTGTGTCGGGATCAGCGTACCAATGAAGTTCAGGTTGAAGACGAATTCCACACCGGATTTATCCAGATCGAAGAAGCTCTTGGTATCGCCTTCGATATCGCCCACTTCAAAATATTCCTTGTCGGTCGTGGCGCGGGGATTGTTGCCGCCGGCGCCGTTGAGCAGGATATCGCAGAGACCAAGATCCGCCTTCACTTCTTCCGCTACTTTCAGGCAGATCTCCTTGTCCAGTACGTTGCATGCATACGCTTTGGCGACGCCGCCTTCTTCCACGATCTCTTCCGCGAATCTGTTCGCGGCTTCATAATTGAGATCCAGCAGGGCTACTTTCGCGCCGGCTCTGGCCAGCACTTTAGCGAAGTACGAGCAGAGCACGCCGCCCGCACCGGTAACGACAGCCACTTTTCCTGTAAGATCCGTGTTTAAAACATTTTTCTGCATGTTGGTTTCTCCTTCCGTATTCCGTTTACAGCGGCCGTTTATGGCTTTTGTCGATCGCTTCCCAAAGACCGTTCAGATATGTCGCGCCTAAGGCCCGGTCGTAAAGACCGTAGCCCGGCATAGCCACCTCGCCCCAGATCATCCTTCCGTGATCCGGGCGGATCGGTCCTTCAAATCCGGTTTCATACAGTGCCCGCATGATCTCGTACATATCGAAGGTCCCGTCGCTGGAAAGATGCGCGGCTTCTTCGAAATCGTCCGGCGCGTTGAACTTCAGATTGCGGACATGGGCGAAATGGATCCTCCCCTTCAGCGAACGGATCATGTCCGGAAGGTCATTAGCCAGGCTGGTACCGTAGCTGCCGGAACAGAAGGTCACGCCGTTGTGCACGTCATCCACCGCTCTCATCAGCCGGAGGATATTCGTCTTGTTGATGATGATCCTCGGAAGTCCGAACACGCTCCAGGCGGGATCATCGGGGTGGATCGCCATCTTAATGTCATATTTGTTGCAGACAGGCATGATCTTCTCGAGGAAGTAGACCAGATTCTGAAAGAGCTTTTCATCATCGATGTCTTTATAAAGGGCGAAGAGTTCTTTGACTCTGGCCATGCGCTCCGGTTCCCAGCCGGGCATCACGGTCCCGTTCATATCGCCGGCAATGGAATCGAACATCTTCTCGGGGTCCAGCGCGTCCACCGCTGCCTGCGTATAGGCAAGGACCGTGGATCCGTCCGGGCGCTTTCTGGCAAGTTCTGTCCGGGTCCAGTCAAAGACCGGCATGAAGTTGTAGCATACCAGGTGGATATCTTCCTTCCCCAGGTTTTCCAGCGTCTCGATATAGTTTGCGATAAACTGATCCCTTTCGGGCGCTCCTACCTTGATCGCGTCATGAACATTCACGCTCTCGATGCCGGAAAGATTCAGTCCCGCCGCTTCGACTTCCGCCTTCAGCGCGTGGATCCTGTCCTGACTCCAGACTTCGCCGGGCTGTGTATCGTAGAGTGTGGTGATAACGCCGGTCACACCCGGGATCTGCCGGATCTGCTGAAGCGTCACGGTATCAAAACCGGTACCGTACCAACGTAATGTCATCTCCATGGAATCTGTCCTCCGTCATGTAAGGATATTATTGATTTTATTGTATCAGAATGTCATTTGAATGCCATTGTCCCCATTGGTTCCTGTATTGCAAAAGTTGCGGTCTCGTGGTATGCTTTGAATCAGATCACCAGACATGCCAAAAGGAGAAAACCGATGAAAAACCAGCTTCGTTCGGCATTCAATTCCAGACAGCACATGCTGTCCAAGGATTTTGAAGTATTCTACTATTCCGATACGATGTTCCAGAGCGTCGGGATCCATACTCACAACTACTATGAATTCTATTTCTTTGTCGAGGGAAAGGTCACCATGGAGATCGATGGCCGCAGCTTTCCTCTGAAACAGGGAGACCTGGTCGTCGTTCCGCCCGGGATCCGCCACCGCGCCAATGTCACGGATCCGACGCTTTCCTACCGTCGGTTCGTCCTGTGGATCAGTTCTTCCTTCGCCGCCGAACTGATGGCTGAATCGCCGGACTATATGTATCTGCTGCAGAAAGTCGTCACCACGCACGATTATGTCTATCATTTCGATCTCATCGAATGCAATGAGATGCGTACCCGGCTGTTCGGTCTGCTGGATGAGATCCATCAGGACCGCTTTGGCCGGTCTGCCCGTATCGGCCTGTTGATCAGTGATCTGCTCATTCAGATCAACCGCTTAGTCTTCGAAAAACAGAATCCCCGTTCCCGCGCGGGCAGTACCGGGATGTATGAGGCCATCGTCCGGTTCATCGATACCCATCTGGATGAGACCCTGTCTCTGGACCGTCTCGCCGGCGAGTTTTATCTTTCCAAGTATTATATCGCCCACCTTTTTCAGGAAACGACCGGCCTTTCCATCCATCAGTATATAACAAAAAAACGGCTGCAGCTCAGTCTTGGCCTTATCCGTGAAGGCGCTAACGTGACTGAAGCTTACAGCCGCTGTGGTTTTGGAGATTATTCCAGTTTTTACCGGGCGTTCAGAAAGGAATACGGCGTCTCCCCCGCCAGGTATCAACAGGACGTGCTACTCAACGAGCCTGGTAGCCGTTAAAGAGGTTCGCCGGTAATAGATCAGAGTCAGTGCGGAGCAGACCAGCCAGCCGGCCGGATAACCCATCGCGATGGGGATGATCTCGTTGGAGATGAAATTCGCCATGATAAACAGATATGCCTGACGGAATACGACAAAGCTTCCCAGCATAATGATCATGGGGGCCTTCGAGTTGCCCGCGCCGCGCAAAGCACCGGCGTAGATCTGGTTCACGCAGCAGAGGACATAGAACGGGCTCATCCAGATGAGCAGTTTGGCGCCGTATTCGATCACCTCCGGCTTCGCGTTGAAGAAAGCCACCAGTGGTCTCGCAAAGATCAGCACCGGGACCATCAGGATCAGTGTAGCGGCACAGGACAAGAGCAGGCTGATACGGATCCCTTTCTTCGCTCGTTCCGGTTGATTTGCGCCGAGATTCTGTCCCACGAACGTCGTGGAAGAAAGCGCCAGCGACTGCATGGGCAGCAGGATCAGCTGGTCGATCTTCGCGTAGGCGGTCCATCCGGACATACAATCCGCGCCGAAATAGTTGATATAAGACTGAACGAAGATATTCGAGAACGAAGTGATAGCCATCTGGATCGCGGCCGGAATACCGACACGGATGATCTTCTTCATTTCGTCCATGTGGATCCTGAGCTCGGAGAACATCACACGGATCGCCGAGTGTGACCGCATCAGGACGAAAAGTGTCAGCAGCGCGGATAGCAGCTGTGCGATGACCGTGGCCAGCGCGACGCCTTCGACGCCCATATGGAATCCGAGAACGAAGACCAGGTCAAGGATCGTGTTGATCACGGCGGAAACGATCAGAAAATAGAAAGGCCGCTGCGAATCACCGACAGCCCGCAGGATACCGGCGCCCATGTTGTAGACCATCAGACCCACGATACCGCCGAAATAGATCCTCAGATACCGCAGAGACTCCGGAAAGACATTGTCCGGGGTCTTCATCATATGCAGCATCGCCGGTGCGATCACGATCCCGAGAACCGTGAAAACGGCCGCCAGAATAAAGGTCATCATCATAGAGGTATGGACGGTATCCGACACTTCCTGATCCCGTCTGGCACCGTAATACTGCGAAATGACGACACCGGCGCCGGACGCCAGTCCCATAAAGATACCGATCAGCATATTGATGATCGGACCCACGGTACCGACAGCGGCAAAAGCCTCGGAACTGACATAATTGCCGACGACCCAGGTATCGACAGTATTATAAAGCTGCTGGAAAATATTCCCGATCAGGAGCGGAAGTGCGAAATCGATCAGATGCCGGCTGATATTGCCTTCTGTCATATTGGTCTCCCGCCTGGACCTGCGGGAAGGAAAATGAAACGCCATACTATGCCTTCCTTATTAAAGAAAGTTAAAAATCCTGTTAATTATAGGCCCAACAACCTTCAATGTCAATAAAAAATCCCAGGCGACTAAACCCGGGATTTTTTATTGTTCGTATTTGGCGAGGCGCCTATCGGGCCTCAATCCTTACGAAAGATTATTTGCCGATGAAACGATCATGACGAGCCTGATACTGATCAATAATCTGAGACAGTCCAAGAGCGTCAAGAGCTTCGACCATGGTCGGGATCTCATCTACGCTGGACTGGCTGGTAGCCAGAGCGGAGATGTATTCCTGAGACTGGGTGCTAAGGTCGGAGTAGATGCTGTTGTACAGAGCGGACTCTTCGGAAGTAGCAGCAGCCAGGCAGCCGGCAACGTCGATGGAGCAGTAGTACTGCCAGTTGTTGATAGCTTCGTAGCAAGCAGCTCCCTTCGGCTCTGCCCACGGCTCGGTACCATTGACCAGCTGGTCAATGTCATCGTCCAGGAAGTAGTAGGTCATATCCGGGAACAGCGCACGGCTGTACAGGTGTTTACCATAGGAAACACGCATGTCAGCTTTCTCCT